>JAJDOF010000109.1 GCA_022340305.1 Gammaproteobacteria bacterium | reverse complement strand
TCCATCGTCCAGGTGCTCGAAGACAGGTCGAAGTCGAAGAAGAGCAGGAAAAGCAAAAAGAGTAACAAGAGCAAGAAGCGCAGCAAAACGTCACTCATTGGCGGTGCCGATCTGCGTCGTGATGGTTTCGTCGCCGGCAGGTAGCCGATGACTGAACACACAGCGGGCCACTTAACCCGCTAACGGTTCAAGCGAACCTGTCATCTAAAAACGCCGGGCATCATTCCCGGCGTTTTTTTCTGGGTGACCAGCCACTGGATCGGCCTGCTCAGATACGCATCGAAACCTGCCCAGCGCCGCCTCAATAACCTGCGGCCTGCCGTCGCATCAGAGTCAGGCCCAAAATTTTTCAACCGTCAATTGTAAGGCCTGACCCCAGGTAACCAGGTAACCTGGCTTACTCGATCTGGCCATATTGCGCCCTTAACCGCTTCTTATCCAGCTTGCCGACGCTGGTCCTGGGTAGCGCTTCGAGCAGCTCGATGCGTTCCGGTGCCGCCCACTTCGAAATCTGGCCGGCATCGACCGCCGCCTGTATCGCGGCCTCAACATCGGCGCGGATTGATTCCACTGTTGCCTGTGGGCTGCCGACCACGGCCAGCATCGGTCGTTCGCCCCAGCGCTCACTGGCTATGCCAAATGCCGCAACCTCGTTGACACCGGCACAGCCGGAGACGATATCCTCCAGCTGCAGGGACGAAATCCATTCACCGCCGGACTTGATGACATCTTTCATGCGATCCGTGATCAGTAACGCCCCCCCCTCGTCGAGATAGCCAACATCGCCGGTGTGCAGGTATCCCCCCTCCCACAGCGCCTCGGACCCCTCGGGATTGCCGGCATATCCCTGGGTCAACCAGGGAGCACGTACCACGACCTCGCCGGATATCGAGCCACCGCGAGGAATATCGTTCATCTCGACATCGACCACCCTGAGGTCGACCATCAATATCGGCTTTCCGGTCTTGCATCGGTCCACAACATCGACCCGCGCATCGACCTCGTATACCCCGTCCATATCCGCTGCGGTCAGCACGGGACAGGTTTCAGACAGGCCGTATCCGGTAAAAAGATCGATCCCTCGTTGCACCGCCGCCTGCGCCAGCCCCCTTGGTAGAGCCGCGCCTCCTATGATGACCTTCCAGCCGGAGAGATCGGTCTGCCCGGCTTCGGGGGCGGATAACAGCATTTGCAGAATGGTCGGTACACAGTGCGAAAAGCTGACACCCTCGGACTCGATCAGCTTGAGCAATAGTGCTGGATCGTAACGTCCCGGATACACCTGCTTGAGGCCGAGCAGCGTAGCCGCGTAGGGAAAGCCCCAGGCATGCACGTGGAACATCGGCGTGATCGGCATGTAGACATCGCCACGATGGACTCGACTGCTGCTATCGGCGGCGGCGAGCCCACCGACCAGCGCCAGGGTGTGCAACACCAGCTGGCGGTGCGAATAGAACACCGCCTTGGGATCGCCGGTGGTGCCGGTGGTGTAGAAGGTGGTGGCCGTGGTATTTTCATCGAAGTCCTGAAACTCGAATTCGACAGTTGCAGTCTGTAACAGTGCCTCGTATTCGTGTTCGCAAAACTCGGGGCGAGCCGCCTCTGCAGTATCCCGCAGGAAAATAAAGCGCGGGCTGGTCTCGATACGATCGCGGATCTGCTCGATGATGGGCACGAAGTCGGCGTGCAACAGGATGACATCGTCCCCGGCGTGATTGATGGTAAAGAGTATCTGCTCGGCGGACAGGCGCACGTTGATGGTGTGCAACACCGCGGCCATCATCGGTATTGCGAAAAAACATTCGAGGTAGCGGTGATTATCCCAGTCCATCACCGCAACCGTGTCTCCCGGCTTGACCCCGAACGCTGCGAGTCCCGCGGCAAGCAGTCCGATGCGCGCTCGCAGTTCACGGTAGCTGTAGCGTCGATCCAGGCCACTGACGATTTCCTGATCCGCATTGCAAGACATCGGGGTGTGCCAGAGCTGGCGAATCAGCAGCGGATAGGTATAGGCGGAGGAAGCATGGGTTTGTTGCACGTGACTACTCCAGGTCGGACTGCGTCAGCGATCATCATAGCAAACCGCAAACGACAGCGTCATCACATCGTTTCTGCCGCTGATCATCAGCGACAAAAGCTGATAGCGTCGCTGTTCGCCTGCGCAATTCTCGACGAGCCGCTAGTCGCGATGCAACGGACGAAATGCCGGCCGGAAAGGCTCCGCTCCATTGTCGGCTGAACGCGGGCCAGGCCAGTCACTCAATCCACGGACACGGTGCGTCCCTGCGCCCATTGTCGCAACGCGGTAATTTTTTCCGCCATCAGCATCGATAAGGGACGAGTCTTGCCGATTTCCTCGATGATCGATTCACTGCTGACCGCCTGGCTCACTGCGTGTGCGCTATAGATGGCGGACACCACGAGCTGCTCAATCTCGGAACCGGAAAAGCCATCGGTCAATCGCGTCAACTGATCCAGATCCAGCGTGGCGCTATCGAGATCGCGTCTGGCGGCGTGAATCCTGAATATCTCGCGGCGTACTTCCGCGCTCGGCAGATCGACAAAAAAGACTTCATCGAGCCGTCCCTTGCGAATCAGTTCCGGGGGCAAGCGCTGAATGTCGTTGGAGGTCGCGACAATAAACACCGCCTTGTCGTTCTCCGCCATCCAGGTCAACATGCTGCCGAGAATTCGTTGTGAGGTGCCGTCATCATGCTCGCTCACCGAGATCCCCTTCTCTATCTCGTCGATCCACAATACGCAGGGTGACATAACCTCGGCGGTCTTCAGCGCTTCGCGGATATTACTTTCGCTCTCACCCACGTACTTGTTATAAAGGCTGCCAAAATCCATTCGGAGTAGCGGCACCTTCCAGATTCCAGCCACGGCCTTGGCCGCAACACTCTTGCCGCAGCCCTGTACCCCCAGCAACAGGATTCCCTTTGGCCGGTCCAGGGCTGGCAGGCCTCTGGCCTGATGGAAAAATTTTTCCCGCTGGTGCAGCCACTTTTTGAGCTCATGCATACCTGCCAGCTGCGCGAAACTGCTGGTCTCGAACTCGAAGCCAAGCAAATCATTACCGCTCAACAGCTCGTACTTGGCGCGCATCACCTCGGGCAGGTCGCTCGCGGTTATCGCGCCGTCGTCGACGATCGCCGCGCGCGCCAGCGAACGGGCGTCGTTGTAAGTCAGGCCTTTCAGGTGATTTACCAGTTGATCCAGGCTTTTGTGGTCAGTATTGACCCGTTGATTCGCATGTTCGCGCACATAGGCCGAGGCTTCCTGCTGCACGATTTTCAGCAGCTCCTTCGCGTCCGGTAGCGCCAGCGTCGCGTTCACCGTCAATTTTTTGATCTCCGGCGGAACGCTGACATCGTGGCTGATCAACACCAGCCGGCTCCTGCTTTTGCGCAACTCCAGTGCCAGTTCCTTCAGGTGGCGCACAATCGATGGATCCTTCAGGTAGGGGTGAAAATCCAGCAGCAGGTAGATGGCTGCGAATCCCGAGCTGCGAATGTGACCGAGCACCTTGAGCGGCTCTTTCAGATGCACCTGCGCATCCATCACCAGATCGATGCGTTGCAGGCCGACCGCCACCGACCACTTGAAAATCGGCGAGCCCATGTTCAACGAGATATTCTTCATCAACTCGACTGCGCGTGACTCTTCATG
>JAJDOF010000033.1 GCA_022340305.1 Gammaproteobacteria bacterium | reverse complement strand
GATCGATACCGCTCCCGACATGGGCGGTGCACTGAATAACCTGTTGCGCGAGGAAAACCGCGAACCCCTGCCGCTCGCGACTATCCGTCCTTACGTGTCCCAGGGTGGACTGGTGCTGACGCGCCTCGGCTTCGGCAGCACGGTGGACGAGGCTGAAATCGAGCCTTTGCGCCAGCGCTTTTTGCAGCATTACCTGGCCATCGTCGCCGACAATTCCCGCCTCTTCGACGGTTTCGAAGCGGTGCTCGCTGATCTCGAGGCGCGATCTATTCCGTGGGGAATCGTCACCAATAAACCGGAGTGGCTGACCCATCCCCTGCTCGAACAACTGGGACTTGCAGCGCGCTCGGCAGTAATCATCGGCGGCGATACCCTGGCGCAACGCAAGCCCCACCCGCAGCCGCTGCTGGTGGCCGCCGAACGCATCGGGGTCGATTGCCGGCAATGCATTTATGTCGGTGACGATGAGCGCGACATTGTCGCGGGCCGCGCCGCGCAGATGAAAACCCTGGTCGCGGCCTGGGGTTACATCGCAGACGCAACGGCCATCGCCGCCTGGAATGCTGACGGTGTCATCGATACACCGTCGGACCTGTTGCACCACTCTTATCTGAACGATTGATGAAAACCATACCTGACACATTCAGCGCCGACCCGGGCCTGCTCACCGACAAGGTCATCCTGGTAACTGGCGCGACCGGCGGTTTTGGCAAGGCTGTCTCCATGGCGCTGGCGCGTCACGGCGCCACGGTAGTGCTGCTCGCCAGAAGCCTGCGCCGCGTGGAAGCGCTCTACGATGAAATCGAACAGGCCGGTTTTCCGACCCCGGCGATTTACCCGATCGACCT
Source organism: Gammaproteobacteria bacterium (assembly GCA_022340305.1). Lineage (GTDB taxonomy): Bacteria > Pseudomonadota > Gammaproteobacteria. Next base: position 5,266 of record JAJDOF010000033.1, on the reverse strand, counting down.
GGAAGGCGCCAGTGAGCAGGATTACGCAGAACTGGCCGACAACATAGAAAACCAGCTGGGTCGACTGGACGGCATGATCCATTGCGCCGCAATGCTGGGTACGCCGACGCTGTTTGCGCAAAGCGATACCAGCACCTGGTACCAGGTGCACCAGGTTAACCTGCACGCACCCTACTTGTTGACGCGGGCCTGCCTGCCTTTGCTCGAAAAAGCCGCACGTGCCTCGTTGGTGTTCATGACAGACGACAAGACCGGTGCTTACTGGGATGCCTACCAGGTGAGCAAGCAGGCTCTTGCCGCCATGGCGCGACTGCTCGCGCGCGAATACGACGGTAGTTCACTGCGGGTTAACTGCTACCAGCCCGGTAAAACTCGCACGGCACTGCAGCTACGCGCGTTTCCCGCCGCCGACGAAAACGATGAGCTTCCGCTTCCGGCCGATCACACCGATGCCTTCCTGTACCTGATGTGTGATGCCTGCCAGGGCAACGGCGAAACCTTCACCCTCGCCTGATCGACCGTAGATCAACTAGCTTTAGTCATATAATTCATTCACTTGTCATTAATAGTTAAACTAAATTCTAACGAATTGGATGCTAACTTATACCTCGTGCCGGGTGACGAATCCGAATCGACAGCTGAGTGACCGAACTCCGCAGACCATCGATATGACAGCCTGGGGCACTTCTCAGAAGCTCAAATTTCCTTAGCGAAGGTCTGCTTTCTCGGCAGCAGACGCTTAAAAATGCATCGACGGAGGCAACGGCACACTGCAGACTCTCGTGAAACTATGTTAAGCGACAAGAACCGGCCCGAAGCGGGCTGACACTCTCGGGTACAATAACCAGGCAGCGCAGTCAGCAAGGGCAGTTCCTGGCCGCGTGTCGCGCGCCTATTCTGCCATGACTGCCTGCATTGCGGCCCGGGCGCAATGACAGGAAGCGCCCACCGGCAGGTCGGAGCGAGCTGCGGCTAGTTCGAGGCTCTGGCGGATCATCTTCGCCTCGGCAGTATCGCCGGCTCCGCGACGGCGGAGGCATTCGTCGAGGCCCGTGAGACCCCAGATGTTGTTTGGATGGATGCAGGCGCGAGGTAGATCGCCGGCGAGGCCGAGATCCTCACGATAGGCCTGCTCGGCCTGCTCAACTCGGCCTTGTTCCAGCGTCAGGGCTCCGAGCGCATGGCGGACCGGCTGTATCCAGCCCCAGGGCTCGTCATAAGGCAGCGCATCTTCCAACTCAATCGCTTTTTGGAGATGGGAGAAGGCGATGTCGTAGTTCCCCTTCCGGTACTCCAGTTCGCCGTCCAGCATCTGCTCGGCTACATCGAGCAGGTCGATACAGCGGTTATTGTGAATATAGCGGCTATCGGGCACGTTGGCGCGTGCCTCAAAGAACTTTACTCGCTCCGCTTCCGACTGTGCCACTTCGCCCAATGCGGCGTGGGCCACGGATTTTGCGTAGTGCAGCGACGCAGTGGTGTGGCAGTAAAGGCTCTGATCCTGGGGCAACGGCTCAGCGATAATGTCGCGCCAACGGCCGAAGCGAATCTGCACATGGGTCTTCATGGAGATATAGCCCTCCAGAAAATCGGCCATGGGCGGACTCTCCTGCTTTAACAGCTCTACCGGAATCTCAGCGATCATCTCTTCTGCTGCAGCCATGGCCGGTTCGTACTGGCCGAGAAACATCGCGCCGTAAATGGCGAAATGATAATTGTGGACGCGATAGGCGGTGTAGAAGTTCATCCGCCCCTCGCGCTCAGCGATCTTCAGATCAGCCTCGATCCCCTTCTGGTTCCAGTGCAGTGAGTCACGGTATTCACCGCACTGAATGTCGATATGGGTCGGCATGTGGATCAAGTGGCCGGCGTCAGGCACCAGTTCGCGCAGGCGGTCACCAACTGTCAGTGCCTTTTCCGGGGTCGGTGACATTTCCATCAGGTGGACATAGAGGTGGAGAATCCCGGGGTGGGCACGACCCTCGGGGGTATCGACGAACCTTTCCAGCACCGTCTGCGCTTCGATCGTGCCGGCGCCCTTGGCGACCGAGTTGTTCCAGATATCCCACATCTTCCACGGGGTCTGGTTGAGAATTGCTTCGGCATAGACCGTAGCCACCTCGATGTCGTCAGGGTGGTCTTCGTAAACCTTCTTCATCGCTGCGGCAAAGTCATCGTTCCAGGGCGCCTGATCATCGATCGGTTCTCGCTGAGGGTAACGAGCCGTAAGAGCCTCGATCAGGGCGCGCTCAACCGGGGTGATAGTATTGACTAATTTGAGGGCGGCCCGGGTGCTGTCATAGGCCGTACCGAGGGCATCGGCCTTGGTGACAGGATCCATCATCCACCATTCGAAATTGTAATTCGGACCGGCTGCGTAGGCGACACCCCAATGAGCCATGGCACAGTCGGGATCGAGCTCCAGCGCCATCTGAAAGCATTCGATCGCTTGTTCGTGGTTGTAGGAGAATGTCCAGACAAGGCCGCGATCGAACCAGCGTTGTGCATCATCGGAGCTTGTCGAAACCTTTCGCGAGTACGTTCCCAAATCGTAGTATGCCATCTCCGATCTACTCCCCCGTATTGTCATTGACAAGAGATTAACCGAAACGACCGAAGATTGCCCCCCACTTTCATGCTACGGGGGGTCCGCTGTTGTTAGGGCTTGTCCGACGCCTGCCCTCTAATCCTCGTGCCACTATGGCTGTGCATTGCTGCGGGGGCAGGCATCTGACAACCCTTAACATTTGTCGCCTCTGAGCTCCAGGTTTTGAGTGTCGGCTTACGGGAAATTACCAGGTTGAGCGTCTGCTTATTTCAGAGGCCCCGCCATTTATAATTTCCCGCGATATACAGGTACTAAAAATCCGGTCAGGTAAATCATTTTTCAGTAAATTAGGTATACTGTCCCCCGATTTGCCCGATTTGTCCCCCGATTTGCCGCCGACGAAAACGATGGGCTTCCGCTGCCGGCCGATCCCACCGATGCCTTCCTGTACCTGATGTGTGATGCCTGCCAGAGCAACGGCGAAACCTTCACCCTCGCCTGATCGACAGTAGATCAACCGGATTTATCTATATAATTCAATTTCTTGACAAGCATAGTTAAACTAACTTCTAACTATTTGAAAGCAAACTTATACATCACGCGGGATGACAAATCTGAATCTACTGTCGAGAAACAGAACTCCGTAGACAATCGATATCGTATCTATCGGGAAACACACTCTCTTGATCCCCTTCGCGGATCTGGATTGCACAGCAGGAACAGGCACCTACAGGGAAGCGCACGCCTGGAGATGGTAAAAAATAGTGCTTATTCTCGTTTGTCGCCAACCCGCAATTCACGGCGCAAATTCTCTCGCCAATCGCAATTGACTTGACCCAGAACAAGTTCTGGCGGCTGGCCCCGGTGTACATATACTTCCGTAAACAGGGGAATATGCCATCGACGCCATCTTCAACCACAGTCGCCTTCGCTGCGAGAATGACGAGAACTTTCTGACTCGGTTCTACGAAAACTTTCTCGCGACCTCGCCGCACGTGGCGGAAAAGTTTGCTGCCACCAACTTCGAGCGGCAAAAGGAAGCACTGCGGTTATCTCTGCGCATGATGGCCATGGCCAGCGTCGGCGGCGATGCGGCGGATCTGTATCTTGAATATATCGCCAAACATCACGATCGCCACCATTTGAATATCGAACCTGAGCTCTATGACCTGTGGCTCGAAGCCCTGATCGAAACCGTGCGCGAATGCGATCCCGAGTTCGACGCGACAGTCGAGCAAACCTGGCGCTCCGTACTGCGCTCCGGTATCGATTACATGATCTCCCACTACTAGGATCGTATCGAACCTAACTATCGGTAACTATCGGCAAATACACTCTGCATGGCTTCAAGGGTGTGTTTCCCATGCAATCCCATTCGGCCGAAGGAGACACTAGAACCTGATTCGCGGGATTCCGCGAACGGCACTGAACTTACAGGGAGTTAACGGTCGACTGCGTTGCCTGGTATCCACACAGATTCAATGTACTAGTTCGACTGGCTGCCAAACTCAGCGGCTAGCGAATCAACGACACCTTTGATGATATTGATAAACTGATCAACCCCCTCCTGATCATTGTTTTGACGGCAAGCATTTAGCCCGGAAAGAGCAATGTTATAGGCGGCATGGTAATTGCCCTGCTGGACAAATCTCTGAATTTCTTTAGCCTCAAATTCGATATCCAAATTTAAACCTCTGACGTTGCCCACTCACAACCATTTGGGGTACCCAGCATACTATACCTGTATAGCGATGCAGTCCGTGAATTGCCAGGCTGAAATTTAGGCTCGCGAGTGGACGCTCAAATGAACCTCTCCAGGGGCAGAGAACCGCACACTACGGCCCCCTGTGTATCTACTATACTGAATAAGCCTTCAACAATTATTTCACGAGACTACAAATGATTTTGAAAAACACTCTGGCGCTCGCAGTTATGATTTGTTTGTGTTCTGCACCGGCTTTAGCAAAAAAAGAAAAGGACGATAACAAACCACTCCCACAAGGATTGCAGATGAAGCTAGATAGAGGTGGTTCACTACCTCCGGGGTGGCAAAAAAAATTAGTAAGGGGAGAGGTTCTTGTGGAACCCATTTACAACCATAGCGAGGTGGTTATTCCCATAGATTCCGAGGGAATGCTCACCGTTCGAGTCGAAGGAAAACTGATCAAGTTGATTGAGGCGACAAGGGAAATTGTCGAAATTGTAGACTTGTTAAACCGATCATGAGAATTTGACGCGAACCTGATACGTTAATCGATGACACGTATGCCAGGTACCCGTCGTTTCTTACTCCGGGCCAATAGGTATCAGGGGTCCGGTTTCTCCAGATGAGACGCTGGAACGATTTACCTGGACAGCTGCGATCGGTACACTGCGGGCGCTCGGCATCATATAAAACCCCATTCAGTGGGGGGGGTTGATATTTAATCTGCTCAGAGATTGAGGTGTTTGCCAGTTCGTTAAATACGAAATAAATACCGATTATCTTTTCTGCGAATACTCCTTCAATTGCTGCTGGCGCAAAGCATCCAGATCCTTTTTTCGTTTTGTTGCCATGCTTTTGCAATACACAAAAATTGATCCGGCTGCAATGGTTACCGCATATCGAATCAATGCTGGAACATCGAATGCCCAGACACTGATTAGTATGACCAACATCAGCCCCACAAACATACCGAAAATTCTTTCGTCGAGTTGGTTGATCGTCCAGTTGTGACT
>JAJDOF010000020.1 GCA_022340305.1 Gammaproteobacteria bacterium | reverse complement strand
GTGTATTCGGGGACAGACCACGATTTATAGATTGAGAATGAATTGTGTGAAATGAACTGATAAATACGAGTGCCCGCTCCTGGCCGAAATTAGAAGCCCAGGTAGTGTATTTCGGTGCCGGCTTTGGCTCTAGCAGCTATTCAAACGTTACCTGTCATAGGCGTGGACATGAGGGAAAGCGTCGCTTAATCTGAATGGACTTCTTGGGAGCAAAACATGACTAATAAACTGGTACCTGGAAGCTGCTTCTGTGGAGCGGTGCAGTTCACAATAGAACTTCCTACCTTAGTTTTGCGGGCATTGCCATTGCAGCATGTGCCGGCGCCCACATGGCGCGGCTTTCGTAACCTGGACTGCGGTGCCTCCAAATCAATTGAAAATCACAGCCGGTGAAGGGCAAATTACACGGTTTGAAAGTGGCCCACCGAAAGGTGTGCGTTGTTTCTGCAGTCAATGTGGCAGCCATCTTTTTTGCCGGGTGGAAGAGGATGTGATTGACATTGCTTTGCCAGCACTACACGGGTCCATCGATCGGTTACCAGAAAAGCATTGGTACTATGATTCCCGCGCCGACTGGGTAGAAATTAATGACAATTTACCCAAGCTCGGTGGTGCAGACGGCATGCAGCCATTCGATTGAGGTACGCAATTACTTCTTAGCCCAGGAAACCCTTCGTAAATATATCGAGAGCCCGTTGCTGGCCGGATATCGGTTCCCACTAAAGCTTTATGAGCGTCGGCTAACGAGAAAACTGACGCTCAGAATCGGAAAGTAAACGCCGATTTTCGAACCAGAAGTTTTCCTTTTCATGCCGTCGAAACCGTACAGATTGAATTTTCGCAAATGATTAAACGCAGTGGGCAGGGCGCGCTAAAATTTATTCCGGGCTGTTAGCCGACGAGGATCACATGCAGGTAGCGCGGGCCATGCGCGCCGTACTCGACTGTTTGCTCGACGTCGGCAGTCTTTGACGGCCCGGAAATGAAATTTACCGATCTTGGCATTTGCGCAAACGACGTCCGCAAACTGTCCCAGGCATCTTCCATGCGCAGTAGCAGTTGATCGGCTCTCAACACCACGATGTGATAATCCGGCAAAAAGTTAAGACTCGTGGGTTTATGTTCGCCGGATACCAGAAGCAGCGTGCCGGTCTCGGCGATGCCACAGTGCGCCGCCGTCAGCGATACCTTTTCGTCGCCTTTCGCAACCCACGGTCGAAGCTCAATTGACTCCGGCCACTGGAGCGCAGCCAGCCATTCATCGCCACTGGTGACGAGGTGCTTTGGCGCTGCGCACGCGTCGAGGTAGCGTTCGACCTCGGCCACCACTTCGGGTAGCGTATCGAGCGCAGCGAAGCTTGCCTCTGCGGCCTCGAGTTTTTGTTGAAAACGCTGTTGTGGCGGCTCACTGAAAGCGGGTTCTATATGCCTCGGGTGCCGAGCGATGTGATCGCGCAATTCCGCCACCCGTGCCTTGTCGAGTTCGCCATGACCCAATGCCGAGCGAATGTTGCCAAGTACCTGCTCCCGGGTATCGCTCATTTTCGAGCCCGTTGCTGCTGTTGCCAACGCGCCTGAAAGGTGGAGCCCTGTGGCGCCGGCAGGTCACGCACGCGGGTCCAACCCGAGGCGAGCGGCATGTGTCTGAAGCCGCCACTTTTGGCTCCCAGTCGCGACAGCAGCGACATTGCTGGCCAGGTCAGCATTTGATAAAGCCGCGGGCGCAGCGCTACCCAGGTCCATAGCGATAACGCGACCCTCGCGAGGCTCGAATTCTGCCGCTGCAAATGCTGGCGACTGCGCAGTTTGCGCAGCAATGTTGGCAACGGTATCTTCACCGGACAAACTGTTTCGCAGCGACCGTTGAGGGTACAGGCGTTCGGCAGGTGACCGGCTTCATCGAGCCCAAGCATTAGTGGGGTCAGCACCGAGCCCATCGGCCCCGGGTAAACCCAGCCATAGGCGTGTCCACCGATGCGACCATAAACCGGACAATGATTCATGCAGGCGCCACAGCGAATGCAGCGCAGCATCGGGCGCATTTCGCTGCCGAGCATTTCACTTCGATGATTATCAATAAGCACGACGTGGTATTCGTTCGGGCCATCCGCGTCACGTTCACGCCGGGGGCCGGTGGTAAAGGTGGTATAGGCGGTTATCTCCTGCCCGGTCGCGCTGCGCCCGAGCAAACGCAGCAACAGCGATGCATCCTCAAGCGTTGGAACCACTTTGTCGATTGCCGCGGTAACAATCTGAACGCGGGGCAGGGTGCTGGTCAGGTCACCATTACCCTCGTTGGTGACGATCACGTTGCTACCGGTTTCGGCGATGAGGAAATTCGCGCCGGTCATGCCGACATCGGCAGTGAGAAATTTTTCGCGCAACACCTGGCGCGCCTCGTTGACCAGGGCACTGCGTTCTGTCTGGCGATGGGTGAATCCAAGGTGACGGTGATGTGCCAGGAATAAATCGGATATTTCATCCTTGGTCTTGTGGATGGCGGGGGCCACGATATGGCTCGGTGGTTCCTTGGCCAGCTGCAGAATATATTCACCGAGATCAGTTTCGGTCACCTCGAACCCGGCCGCCTCGAGCGCGTCGTTGATACCGATTTCCTCGCCCACCATTGACTTCCCGCGGATCACGGTTTTAGCTTCGGCATCACGGCAGATTCGAATGACGATTTCGCGCGCTTCGTCCGGTGTGCTCGCCCAGTGTAGCTTTCCTCCGGATTCGACCACCCGGGCCTCGTACTCGAGCAGATAAGCATCGAGATTATCGAGGGTATGATCCAGGATTTCTTTGGCCCGGTCGCGCAACGATTCGAATTCGGGCAGCGTTTCGTAACAGCGTTGTCTACCGGCGACAAACCCCAATTCAAGCTGCTTCAACGCGGCCTGCAGGTTGGGCTCGCGTAACGCGGCCTCGGCATTGGCCTTGAAATGTCTCGAATGCGGCTGCATCAGTCGTCGCCCTCACCGATAGCCTTGCAATCGGCCATGTTCGCGAGCACCTCGGCAATATGGTAAACACGGGTAGACTTTCCCTCGCGGCGCATTTTGCCGGCGAGGTTGAGCAGGCAGCCCAGGTCTGCGGAAAGTAGCGTATCTGCGCCACTGGCCTTAACGGACGCCACCTTGTCCGCGGCCATGCGCCCGGAAATCTCGGGGTACTTGACGCAAAAAGTGCCACCAAATCCACAACAGATATCCGTGCCCTGCATCTCATTCAGCTGTAAACCGGAAACCGAGGCCAGCAACTTCCTGGGCTGGGACTTAATCCCCAGCTCGCGTAATGCCGAGCAGGAATCGTGGTAGGTGACGCGGTGATCGAAGCCTGCTTCGACCGCTTCGACGCCGAGCACATCGACCAGGAAACTGATCAGTTCATGGCTTTTCGCACAGAGCGCCTCGAAGCGTGGCAACAGCACAGCATCCTCGGCAAACATTTCCGGGTAATGACAACGAATTGTGCCCAGACAGGAAGCCGATGGCCCGACAATATAATCAAATTCCTCGAATGCATTGAGCACTTGAATAGCCAGCTGCCTGGCATGACGATCGTCACCGCTGTTAAACGCTGGCTGCCCACAACAGGTTTGAGCCTGCGGTACCGTCACGCGACATCCAGCCTGCTGTAGTAACTTGACCGCGGCAAAGCCCACCGACGGCCGATAAAGGTCAACCAGGCAGGTGACGAAAAGCCCCACGTGGGGCGGATCGGCTGCATTAGTAGTTTCGGGAATTGTCATCGCCAGGACATTCTATAGAACTAAGACCTGCGATAGCAAAGAAATACCTTGCCTTGACGATGCAGCTTGCGAAATTTTCCAGACAAGGCCAGCAGCCTGTGTACTCGATTCAGAGGAAAGTTTCGCGAGCCGGCATTAACTGGCATCGGGATTTCTGGTGAGAAGGCAGGGTCCTGGTGGTCATATTGAGAGAGCATGAAACGAGCGCCATAATCCGATAACCACCATCGCCAGTTATTGATCGAAGATTACCCCTGGTCCAGCCAGTTGAGCGTCTCCTTCACGCCCTGAGGTATTCAGTCAAGCTGTTTCAAGCACTTCCTTCTTTTTGAGCAGGGGTGACCCGCGTCGCTCCAGAGCATTTAGATATTTAGATTCGTCGTATGCGACACCGGACCTCCAACAACGGTACAGGATCCGTATCCACTTAAATGCTAACGACCTGACCGCAGCCTGGTAGGTTGATCCCTTGTCACGCTGTTGCCGATAGTATGCACCGGCCCAGTAGGATTTATTGATGGTTTGCGCCGCCCATTACGAGAAAGCTATCACTGAAATCCTCTATCCCAACAGCCGAGATCGACCCTGAGGAGACCCCATATATTAACGATTACCCTATATGGGTGATGTCAAGGTCACTGACAACATTTAACATGCAGACCTGATAACAACCGAATCCCTTATCGTGCTCCTATCTAAAATAGATATCACGTGTTTGCAACCAGGTGAAAATAGTGCCGTTTAATTTACATCATAAATGCGATGAATAAATCTAGCCTCTCCATCGTGGTATCGCTGGTCCTGGCTTTGGGATTCCTGGGTTCCATTTTTCCGGGCAGCAGCATGTCGGCCCAGGTTGCGACCAACAACAGCAGCCCGATCCAACTTGAGGTGATCACCCTGCTTGGTGACGAGACCCGGGTTCTCCCCGAATTTGAACTCATCGACCACAATAAACAAATCCTTGGAAAGACCCGGTTGAAGGGAAAATGGAGCCTGATGTCATTTGGTTATACCAGCTGTCCGGATATCTGTCCTACTACCCTCAACACAATAAATCACATGATCAAGGCGATCGAAGATCCTGATGTACGCGAAGCGCTGAGGGTATATTTCGTGTCGGTTGACCCTCAACGAGACAGGCCCGATTTACTTGCCACCTACATGAATTATTTCAATTCTGATTTCACCGGTGCAACTGCCGATATCGAGAAGCTGAAGGTACTGACTTCGGCATTAGGGATTGCGCATAAAATCAAAAAGAAATCGGAGGATGATCTTTCCTACGCAGTCAGCCATAGTGGTTTTATTGTTTTAATTGATCCGGAAGTTCAGTTTACCGGCTTATTCTTCAGCGCGCCGGACGATGTGGAAGCCATCGCACGTGACCTGACCCGTCTCGTTAAGCACACCGATAATTAAGTCGCAACCCACCCTGATACTATGCCGAGATTTCTTTTCATACTGCTGGTCATTTTTCCCGTCGTCGCACAGGCCGAGCTGGTATTTGAAGATACCTGGATTAAGAATCTCCCCCCAACAGTGCCAGTGCGTGCAGGTTATATGCGCATCCATAACCCCGGGAGTAAAGCAGTCAGTATTTTGTCTATCTCCAGTGGCGCATTTGCAAATGTCGAAATACATCAAACCATCATGCAGGATGGCATGATGAGTATGGAGCAAGTTCCGGCTTTAACCATAGAGCCTAACGCCCAACTAGCCCTGGAACCCGGCGGTATACATTTGATGCTGATGGATCCGTTTGAACCAACTCGCCCCGGCGATAAAATACGAATTACCTTTGAGTTAAGCGATGGCTCGCAGCAATCCCCGGTCTTCATAGTGCGAAAGTAATCACGGGCAGTTTTGCTCGCCGCCAGAAAATATCGGCAAGGTTGTTATATCGCCTGTTACGCAACCACGGGAGCGCCTGAGCAGACCGGGAAAAAGGGAAATCCCTGATTGTTCATCACGAGGCGGTGTATCTAAAGTTTTTCGAAGTACCTGGAAAACAGGGTTTGTACTCTTCCAAACCTAACTATCAGGGGGCAGCTGATGGCCGAAGATTGCCTTCTCCTGGTCGGGTTCCATGGAGAAGCGCCTGGAACAAAACAGCAGCACAGGTGCAATCAATCAACGGCGATAATCGACGTAGTTCAGCTGTGTGGTTCAACGTGGATAGAAACGTCATGTATATCGAAACGATCTGCCAACAGGATTTCGAGTTTGTCTGCAATTTCATGAGCGGCTAGCGTAGGGAGCTGTGCATCTACCTCGATTACGAGATCCACGGCACAGGCCGAACCCACCCAGCGTGAACGGATTCTGCGTATTGCACGCACACCATCGATGCTTTGTACTGCCGCACGCAGCTGCTCTGCCTCGATTGCCCGCTCATCCAGTAAAACCGGGAGGGTTTTCTTAAAGAGTTCAAAAGCGAGATAAAGTATCAAGCCCGCAACTACCAGGGCAGATAACTGGTCTATCCAGACCCAGCCCATGGCAGATAATTGCCAACCAATAATAACACTGCCGGTAATCAGAACATCGGAGAATGTGTGATTTGCATCCGCTAACAGGATGTCAGATTTCAAGCGCCTGGCCCAACTGCGCTGCCATGTCGAGACCACAATATTGATCGTTAAAACGCCGAACATTAACCCAAGCTCCAGGCGACCGGTTGTTATTTCAGTTGTTTCGCGAGTCATGGCGCGCAGAACCAGTTCGAAAGCCAATATCGCAAGCAAAGCGGCGAGGCCGAATACAGCGACCGTCTCGAACTTACGATGACCATAAGGATGTTTGGTATCAGCGGGTTTGGCAGAATGGCGAGTTACCAGCCACGCGACGATATTATTGATGATGTCGGTAAGTGAGTGAACAGCGTCGCCCAGCACCGCCAGCGAGCCGGTAAAGATACCAACTACCAGTTTAATGATCAGGACAATGAGGTTGGCGAATCCTTCGATGAGGATAATGCGCAGTATTTTGGCGTCACGCTGGTCCATACAGCCCATCATAAGCATTTTGCCCTGAATAGCTTGTAACAAGTAAAACGATACTTTCTAGATATATCTGAATGTCGGGATGGCGGCCGATCCGAGTAGTCTGTGAAGCCAGATTCAACGCCCGCATGCGAGAAAACAGGCCCTCGAGCTCGATGAAGCAGCGGCGAATAGCGATCCCACCCGGATTGAATCGGCCCGGGAAAAGCAGCGGATTTTTTTTTAAGCCGTGCCGCTGCGGATGACGCTTCAAGTTACCGATAAGGGATCAGCTCGAATTCGGTTGGTGGGCTATTTCCGGTTGGCTACGGGGCTGATGTTATTGTGCTGTCGCAGGTGCTCGTTGTCTGTGCTCCGTCAACTTGCGTCGACATGGCTAAACAGATTCTCGGTGATATCTTCATCGTCATCGTTACAGGCAAACTCGGCGGCCAGCCTGACGAAGTCGAAAGCCGATAGCACGCCCGCCATGGATTCTCCTTCCATCACGACGAGATGGTGTACCTGTTCATTCAGCATTTTCTGAGCCGCTTCATTGATCCCCTGCGAAGCACCGATCGTGACAACCTTGGGGTTCGCGATTTCGTACAATCTCGTATAAGTAGGGTCTTCGCCAGTGGAGTCGAAACGGATGATATCGGTTTTTGATACGAATCCTACCAGGCCCCCCAGATCGTCCATGATAGGTGCACCGCTAATATTCTTGGTAATAAATAATCTTTCCGCGTCTCGAATCGCCTGGTCACGATGGATCGCCTGAACATTCGGTACCATGATTTCACTGACCGTTCGCATCCCGATTCCCCCTGCCTTGTTTAAGGCAATATAGATGGCTAGCACTAAAGTTATGCACGGCTCGCTGACCAATCTCACGAAAGTCTACACCCGATCTATCGGTTAATGAAGCCACTTTTCAATGGCCTTCCTTGCCGTCGATAGTCGAGATTCGCGTTTGCCACCGCCAAGGGACACCCCCCCTGTCGTTTGTGTCGAAATCCTGAATCAGCCAAATCTCAATTCCTGCACTGACCGCGGCATGGTCGCGTCAATTTATTCGGGCTGATTGGCGTTTAGACGAAGCAATGCGCTCTTTGCAGGTTTTTGCGCGTGTCGTGGTGGGGATAGAATCATGAAAAATGCTTGCCAGTTACATTTTGCTGATGACAGGGAATGTATTGAATTGCCTGGTTAGACCACTGCAATAGATCAGCAAAACAGGTGAGGGCGGTGACAATTGATGCGCAGCCTGATTTGCCACCGACCTCACACTTTCTGATATTTCGATCCTGGCAGGAAAAGGTGCTAGGGCGTTACCACCAGGTCGGAATACATCTTCATTTTATAGTGACCTGGCATATTACAGACCAGCAGGTATTTTCCGGGTTTCAGGTTGATGGCCAGTTCGCCGGATTGATTGGGCTCCAGTTCCGTTACTTCGCCAAAATCAGCGACCCTGTCTTCATAGAGCCTGGCCTTTTCTTCATCGTAAGGCAGGGTATCATCGAAGCTGACTACCCTCACGACCAGCATCTCGTGAACCAGCGATAGCGAGTCATTTTCCACCGCGAAGGTAATCTTTCCCGTCTTGACCTGGGACCTGTCCGTGGAAATTCCCATCGTTGAACCCTGGTCCCACAGTTTTACATTTACAACCTGGGTATCCTTGATCGCGGCCTGTGCCGAAATAGCCGCTAACGAGATAAATACAAGAGCAATTTTTGCGAGCGCTTTCATTCGATTCTTCACCTTTGTTGAAAGTTATAGATATGGTTAAAAGCCAGATGCCTGTCCATGTCAGTGAAGTATGAGACTGAAATCTTAAATGAATCTTAAATGTTCACCCTTTCCGGTGATCCTCGATTTATAATCGCTGCAAATCCGGAGGATAAAATGTATGCCCGACCTGTTTGAAGAAAAAGCAAAAGACTGGGACGCGAATGACCGGCGAACCCGGCTCGCATCCGCCGTTGGCGCCTCGATACTCGAGCACGTGAATCTGCATGAGCAGATGACCGTGCTGGATTTTGGCGCGGGCACCGGGCTGATTGCCGCGCAGATTGCGCCCCTGGTAAACCGCATTATCGCCGCAGATACCTCGCAATCGATGTTGGACAAGCTTGCAGCCAAGCCGGAACTGAAGGGCAAGGTGAATACCGTTTGCCAGGACTTACTCGAGCACCCGCTCGATACTCGCTTTGACCTGATCGTCAGCGCCATGGCTCTGCACCACGTGGAAGATACCGCCAGGCTGATGCAACGATTTAACCAACATTTGAAGAAGTCCGGAACCGTCGCCCTGGCCGATCTCGACAAGGAAGACGGCAGTTTTCATCCCGCGGACACCCAGGGGATATTTCATTTCGGTTTTGACCGGGATGATTTGTGCAGTTTAATGGAAAAAAACGGCTTTGAGCAGATTGAGTTTTTTACCGCACACACCATTAACGGCGAAGCGAGGGATTACCCGGTATTCCTGGTAACCGCCACCAAAGCCTGATTTTGCCTGAGCTGACATCAAGCATTTTCAGCTGGCGAGAAAAGTCGTTATCACAGTGGAAACGAAGTAACAGGTTCGTTAGAACGGGCGCGGGCTCCAACGGGTCGACCCGGCAGTTTCTCATTCCTCTCCTGTTTCCTTCTCGACAGCCCGCTCGCTACGCTTGTGGTAATAGACCTCCGGCAAGAAGTCAGCGAATGCGATGCCATAGAGCTCCCAGATCGTCACGAACAATGACGCGATCAGTGGACCGATAAAAATACCGGAAATGCCGAACATCATGATGCCGCCCAGGGTGCCGAAGAAAATCATCAGTTCGTGCATCCTGGTATCCTTGCCCACCAGCATCGGTCGCAATACGTTATCCAGGCTACCAACAACAACCGCGCAAAAAATCAACAGCGCGACACCGGCTGCGACACTACCCTGCATGATCAGGATAACGCAGGCCGGACCCCATACCAGCGCCGAGCCGATGCTGGGTATGATCGACAGCACGGCCATCACCGTGCCCCAGAACACGGCATTGTCGATGCCGGCAACCGCGAAAGCAACGCCGGCGAGCGTTCCCTGCAAAACGCCGATTAAAAGGGATCCTTTCAATGTCGCACGCGTTACCGAGGTAAACTTTTCCAGCATCAGGTTTTCATCGTCACTGCCGAGCGGCAGGTAGTAGAGAATTTT
>JAJDOF010000015.1 GCA_022340305.1 Gammaproteobacteria bacterium | reverse complement strand
ACATGGTAACTGTCGTCCTCCAGGCATTTGACACGCAACGGCCTCGTCAGGGTCAACGAATTGCTGGCACCGCTTTTATCGCGCTCCGGGGCAACCACCGAGACCTGCGCGACTTGCGCGAGCTCCTGTGTCAGTATCTTTATACCGCTGGCCGAGTAGCCATCGTCGTTGGTTATGAGAATATGCATCGGGAAGGGATTCTATATGATTTGAATACAGGTCCGAGAGAATTTTCGGATATTATTGACAAAATTAAATTTTTTACCCCGGTTATTGGCATGAGCGATGATGATGATGATGAATCCGAACTGTCCCGGCTATTGCCGGGCGTCAAACGCCTGCATAGCGATCGCATCAATCTGTACCAGCAGCGCCAACCCACGACCCCGGCGAGAAAATCGAATCCACGCCCGGTCGATTCATCGGCCGGTTTTTACGAGACATCACCGGGCGCACAGGACAGTTACTTCAATAGTGGATTGCAGGTTAAGTTACAACGCAAAATTCGCCAGGGCGGCATTCGGCCCGAGGACTCGATCGATCTGCACGGATACCGCCAGGCTGAAGCTCTGCTGGAACTGGAAGAGTTTATGTCACAGGCAATACAACGACGCTATCGTATGATTCTGATCATTCACGGGCAAGGGTATCGCTCAGCAAGCGAAGCAGTATTGAAGCCACTGGTGCAGCGCTGGTTATCCGAGCAGGCGCAGGTGCTGGCATGGTGCCCGGCCCAGTTGCGTGACGGTGCCGCCGGTGCCAGCTACGTCTACCTGCGTGGCAGCTGAAAACCGCGAACAGCGCAGGCTCAAAACCGGGGCGCACTAGCGACCTTCTACAGGCCAGTTGATCTCCGCAGCGGTGTATGCGCCCACCACCACCTCGCCGGGATTTTCCGGCATCTTCGATAGTTGCGCAGACAGCGGAATTCGACCACCCATGATTTCCGCCATGCGCTGCGGGTAAAGCGGAATGCGATATGGCTCGGCGTAGCCCCGGGGATACTCGGGCATATTCGCCTGTCCATATTTGTCGGTCGCGCCGAGGGTATGCATCAATTCGTGAATTATGACAACCTGGTTGGATCCCCGGTAGGTTTTGTCGGCAAAGGCGTTGATGATACCGATCAACCCACCCTCCAGTCCGACCGAGTGGCGCAGTGAAGTAGAGGTTGCGGTATCGTAGTAACTGACAAACAGTTCGACATCGCTATGGTCGTTGTCGGTGGTCCAGCCGCGATACCAGGCCCAGGCCCTGAAGCGCAGGCTCCACCCTATGTTTTCAAGCACGCTGCTTCCCGATGGTGGTTGCGGCGGGTGGGATTCCAGGCGGCCGTGATACTCGACTCTGACCGGCTGTATGGCAACGCCATAGCGCTTCGCTTCGCGACTCATGAAGGTTTCGATGGGTTTGAAGTGCTCCGTGGTCAAGGCATCCACCCAGGCTTCGGAGGCAGCCCGGGCATCGCCACTGATAGCATATATGTGAACCCGCAGAGGACGCTCCCAGCTGGTCGAGCGCATTTTTATAACCGCCTCGTTCACCGCCACGAACAACAGGATCAACAACAGGATCATATAGCGCAGGTTCTTGCTCATGCTGGACTAGTCCTCCTTCTGGTGAGGCATCCTGTAACGGCTGCGCTGGTGCCTGCCGGGAAACTGATGACGCCCCAGGCATCCACTCCGTTTACGGGGCCTCCTGCATTGTTGAGCTGCTATATCGAACTATTCTAGCAGGCGCACAGCCTGTTGCAGGGTTTCGATGCCGGCGTTTTCGCGGTATGCATTTTCGCTCAGGTAACGACGCCAACGCCGTCCGTTGGGTTCGCCGTGAAACAGTCCGACCAGGTGTCGCACCACTCGTGTCAAGGGCAGGCCCCGCTCCAGTTGCTGCTCGATATAGGGATACATGCGTTGCAGCAGTGCGATTCGATCCGGCACGTCGAGCGGTGCTTCGCCAAAGATAACCGGATCGACTTTGTGCAACATAAAGGGGTTTTTATAAGGTTCGCGCCCGAGCATGACCCCATCGACCTGCTGCAGGTGGTGCAGGCAGGCATCGAGGCTATTGATGCCACCGTTGATAATAATCTGGTGGTCGGCAAAATCACGCTTCAGTCGATATACCCATTCATAGTTAAGTGGCGGGATCTCGCGATTCTGCTTCGGGTTCAACCCCTGTAACCAGGCATTACGGGCGTGCACGATTAACGCCTCGGCGCCCGCATCGAGCTGCGTGGCGGCAAAACCAGCGAAACGATCATAGTCATCCTGCTGGTCGATTCCGGTGCGATGTTTCACCGTGACCGGCAAGCCGCTTGCCGACCTCAAGGCCGATACGCATTCAGCGACTAACAACGGATCCTGCATCAGGCAGGCGCCGAACATTCCTGATTGCACCCGATCGCTCGGACAACCGCAGTTCAGATTGATTTCATCGTAATTGAACTCGGCGCAAATTTGTGCCGCTCGATAAAGCTGATCCGGATCGGAGCCCCCCAGTTGCACTGCAAGCGGGTGCTCTTCATGGTTGAATCCGAGCAGGTGTTCACGGTCGCCGTGCAGGATCGCGGCGGCGGTTACCATTTCGGTGTAAAGCAGCATGCGGCTGGAAAACAGGCGCAGGAAATAACGCGCGTGCCGGTCCGAACAATCCATCATCGGCGCGATACTAAAACGGCGATCCGGGGATGGGTTCGATGTTACTGCCGGCACGCTCTGGCCAATCATATGTGCTGCCCCCTATTCAGGCGATGCGCCTGACTTCCTGCACATTGGGCACAGACGACAGCTTGTCGATAATCGTCACCAGTTCATCGACGCTGTGAATCTCGATGGTCATCCGGGTATGGACGATTTGCTCATCGCGGTTGGTATTCGAGTTGATGTTGAGCAAATTCACTTTCAGATTAGCCAGAATGGTACTGATATCCTGCATCAACCCGGTGCGCTCGTAAGCCGTCATGCTGACCTCGACCGGATAAACCGAACCGGCCTTCTGACCCCATTCGACTTCGATCAGACGCTGACACTTGTCTTCGGGCAGGGACAGAATATTGGAACAGCTGCGCTTGTGAATTGTAATACCACTGTTGATGGTAATAAAACCGACAATCGCGTCACCCGGCACCGGCTTGCAACAGCGCGCGAACTGGGTGAGTAAATTTCCGACCCCGTGAATACTGACCTCGTCCTTCGATGCCGGGGTTTTAGCCTCCTTTTTTATCTTGCGGAACGGATCCCGCTCAGGCTCGGTCTGCAAAAATCCCAGCATCTGTGCCGAGGTGATCAGGCCACGCCCGATATCAGCAAAAAATTGATCGGCATCGCTGCGTTTAAAATGCGCCACCAGCATTTTCAGATCCGCATCGTGTATCGCGAACTTACTCAACATGCGGTCATAAATCGATTTACCGTCGAGCAGGTTTTGCTCGAAATCCTGATGATTGAACCAGTTACGCACCTTGGAACGAGTGCCGGCAGACTTGATGAAACCGAGATTCCTGTTCATCCAGTCACGGCTGGGCCGGCTTTCCCTGGAAGTCAGGATTTCCACTTCATCACCGGTCTCCAGCACCGTCGTCAGGTTGACGATGCGGCCGTTGACCTTGGCGCCACGGCATCGATGGCCAACCTCGGAGTGTATGCTATAAGCGAAATCAAGCGGCGTGCCTCCCTGCGGAATATCGACAATCTGTCCGGTCGGGGTAAACACATACACGCGATCGTTGGACGCAACAGTCGAAATTTCGGATATCGCATCCGAAACCTCTTCAGCGCTACCCTGCAACAGGTCACGCATTTGCGCGATACTCGACTCCATGCGCCGATCGAGCTTGGCGCCTTCCTTGTAACGCCAGTGCGATGCCACGCCCAGTTCTGAATTCTCGTGCATCTGGTGAGTGCGGATCTGCACTTCGACGACCTTGCCATCCTCGGTGACCACCGCGGTGTGCAAGGACTGGTAGCCGTTATCCTTGGGGTTGGCAATATAGTCGTCAAATTCCTGCGGGACGTGCTGCCAGCTGGTGTGCACGATGCCGAGCACCGCATAACAGTCGGCGACGCTGTCGACCAGGATGCGTACCGCGCGCACGTCGAAAAGCTCATGAAACTCGAGATTCTTGCGCTGCATCTTGCGCCAGATACTGACGATATGTTTGACCCTGCCCTGCAGGCTGGCATTGATTTCCTGCTCCTGCAGCAGAGATCTGAGATGATCGCCGAAACGTTTGATGAAGGCCTCGCGCTCGCTGCGCTTCTCTTCCAGCAATTTTGCAATTCGCTTGTAGGCCTGCGGCTCAAGCGCGCGAAATGCCAGATCCTCGAGTTCCCATTTCAGCAGACCCATGCCGAGGCGATTGGCCAGTGGTGCGAATATGTCCAGCGTCTCCTGCGCAATTCCGCGACGCTGTTCGTAATCGGCGTGTTTCAGCAATGGCAGGCGTTCGACCCGGTAACACAACTTGATCAGCATGACGCGGGCATCGCTAATGATCGCCATCAACAGACGACGCAGATTTTCCGCCTGCTCCGGGCTATCGAGCTGCGACGGCTTTCCTTCCTTCAGGGTGTTTAACTGGTTAACACCCTTGGTCAGTCGCGCTATGGTGTCGTTGAACTCGGTTTCGATCTGCTCGATTGTCAGTAGCGCGCGCAATCCGGGATCGCTCAACAAGGTGGCGATTACCGCCTCACGGTCCATACCCAGCCCAAGCACCCGAGCTGCGACGTTGATGCTACGCGGTCGGCGCTTGTCGACATGCTCGGAACTGCTGGCATAGTCATAGGCGCGCGCGAACTGCTCGTCCCAGCCAAACTTACTGGTCACGGCTTCAATAAATTGCTGGTCTTGCGGGGAATTCACGATGCCTCGCTCAGGAACGCAATACTTTCATCGGGGAAACATTATAAACCCTGCGGCTGACCAGGGTACCCGCGAGACTAAAAACCAGCGTGGCCGAGACCAGGCTATAGATCCAGACCCGGGCTGACAGCTGAAACTCGATATCGAAAAAGTATTCACTCAGCGCCCAGCCGGCGACAGTGGCAAACGCCGCCGAGAAAAACCCGATCAGGGCACCCATCAGGGTATATTCCAGGATGTGAACCCGATACAGCTGGCCACTACTGGCACTGAGAGCACGCAACAGCGAAGACTCCACCTCGCGTTCGTGCCGGCCTGTTTGAATCGCAGCGAGCAAAACGATGACGGCCGATGCCAGCGCGAACAGGAAGAAAAACTGCAGCGCGACAGAGGCCCTGTCGACGATGGCGCGCACGCGTGCCATCAATTCGCTGATATCGAGCAGCGTCACTGACGGATAGCGCTGCAACAGCTGCTTCAGATCGGCCTTGTCACTGTCGGCGATCAACGCGCTCAACAACCAGGTCTGCGGAAACGACTCGATCAGCTCGGCGTTGGCAATCAGATAAAAATTGGGTTTGAAATTTTCCCATAGCACCGAACGTATGCTACTAACCCTGGCTTCCAGGGGCTGGCTACCGACCGCCATGGTCAGGCGATCGCCGACCTCGAGTTCCAGCCGTTCGGCCAACCCCTGTTCCACCGATACCTGGGCCAGGTCATCGTTATCACTCAACCACTCGCCGGCGACAATCTGGTTCTGATCGGGCAGTTCCTCGGCATGGGTGACATTGAAAGTATGGGTCACCGAGTGTGCGGCACGCGGATCGCGGAAGTCAATCTTGTCGACATCCACCGCGTTGATCTGCGTCATCCGCGCGCGCACCAACGCATAGGGTGTCGAAGCTTCGATACCACGCTGGCGCAGGAAGGCTTCGATTCCACCGACATCTTCACTGCGGATGTTGATCAGGAAGTAATTGGGGATGCCCTCGGGCAATTGCGTCTGCCATTCGCCGATCAATTCATCCTTAACCACTGCAATCAATAAAATGGCAATCAACACCAGGCTGAATCCCGACATGACATAGATAGCGCCGCGCGAGGTAGCGCGCAATCGACTCAGCAGATATTGGCGCAACCAGAAACGGCGCTGCGACGAAACCAGCAGGGCACGTACCATCCAGCCGAGCAGCAATGGCAGTATCAGGGCGCAGGCCAGCACCAGGGCGAGCGTTGCCACCGCCAGCAGCGAACTTTGCATCAACAGCATCAGCACCGCGAATACGGCAATGATGGCGCTAGCCGAAATCGATAGTCCGCGCAGCCAGGAACGCGAGTTGACAACGGTGCGCAGCACTTGCATGGGCGGGGTGGCGGTGACATTGACCAGATAGGGAAGCGAGAAACCGGCCAGTGCGAGTAAACCGACTAGCGCCGCCGTCAGGTAGGGGCGCAGGCTGTTGACCTGTGGCAGCGCCTTGCCAAACCAGCCATCGAGCACCCACTGCAGTGGAAACTGGGTGAACCAGCCGATTGCGATGCCGACCAGGGTCGCCGTGACCCACAGCGCACCAAGTTGGCGCAAATAGTATTTGAGCAGGCTGATCTGCGAGATGCCGAAGGCACGCAACATCGCCACCTTGGGTGCTTCCTGGGTGGCCGTGTAGCGCGCAGTAATTGCAATCGCTGCCATTGCGATGACCAGCGTCAGCACAATAGCGAGCGCAAAAAACTTGCGCGTACGTTCCAGCGCCCGGCGCATTTCAGGTCGCGCATTTTCGAGATCCTGGATTTCCTCGCCGGGCTTGATATTTATCATCAGCCAGATCTTGAAACGCCCCACATCAGCGGCGGCGCCGGCAAACATCAGGCGATATTTGACCCGGCTACCCGGCACGACGAGGCCGGTGCTGGCGAGATCTTCATGATTCATCAGGACCCGCGGCGCGAGGTTGAAAATGGCGCCGCCACGATCGGGCTCGTAGGTTATCAGGCGGCTGGCGGCGAAGGACTGTTCGCCCAGCTGCAGCCGACTACCGACCAGCGACGCCAGCTTGCTGTCGACCCAGACTTCGCCACGGGCCGGTATCTCGGTGGTAACCTGCCGATCCCCGGTCATTTCGCCAGCAGTTTCCAGCTTACCGCGCAGCGGGTAATTCGCGTCGACAGCCTTCAGCGCGATCAGGCTCGGGTTGTCGTCCACGAATATGGCACTGCGCAGACTGACACTTTGACTGACCTGCAAACCATCACGCTGGGCCTGTGCGCGATAGTCACTGCTGAATTCATTACTCGACTCGATCAGCAGATCGGCCGCCAGCAGTTCACTTGCCTGACGGTCGAGCAATAGGCCGATACGATCGGTTATCAACTGACTCGAGGTGACAATGCTGACAGTAATCACGCTGGCGATGAACATCAGCCAGTAGGCGTGGATAGTAGCGCGTTTAACCTTCATCGCTTATCCGTCGCTGACCAGTCGGCCGGATTCGATCAGAATCTGGCGATCACCGCGCTCAAGCAACTCGGTTTCATGGGTCACGAGCACCAGCGTAGTACCTGACTGGTCCCGCAGCGCAAACATCAAATCAGCTATCTGCCGACCGGTCGTTGCATCGAGATTACCGGTGGGTTCGTCGGCAAACAGGATCCGCGGGCGGGTGGCGTAGGCGCGCGCAATAGCGACGCGCTGCTGCTCCCCCCCGGAGAGATGTTCCACCAGGGTATCGCGCCTGGATTCCAGGCCCACCTGTTGCAGACTTGCCAGCGCCCTGGCCTGTGCATCCCCGATGCCACTCAGTTCCAGCGGTAACATGACATTCTGCACTGCGCTGGCGCCCTGCACCAGGTGGAATGACTGGAATACGAAGCCCACCTGACCGGAGCGAATCGCCGCGCGCTGTTCCTCGTTTTTTTGCATCAGGTTATGGCCGAGTAACAAGATGTCGCCCGAACTCGCCTGGTCGAGACCCGCCATCAAGCCGAGCAAGGTAGTTTTACCCGAGCCAGACGCACCCTTGATGACAACTGCTTCCTGATATTCGACCTGGAGTGATATATTATCGAGGATGTCGAGTTTTCCTTCCGGAGTATCCACGGTCTTTGCGACCTGATTTAATGCAATGCAGAGATTATTTTCAGCCATGGTCCTGTTCATGTTGCTCGGCGTTCACAGCGCGGACGCTGCAAAACACGCGGAAGTCAAAGTCCTGATTTTAGGCGACAGTTTAAGCGCCGCCCACAATATCCCCGTCGAACAGGGCTGGACGCATTTGTTCACTACCAATATAGGGGCAAGTTTTGCGCACACAAGCGTAATCAATGCCAGTATCAGCGGAGAAACTACCTTTGGTGGCCTGCAACGCCTGCCCGAACTGTTGCGGCAGCACCAACCCAGCCATTTGATCATCGAGCTTGGCGGTAACGACGGCCTGCGCGGACTAGGGTTCGATCAGAGCACCGACAACCTGCGGCAGATGGTGCGCCTCGCCGCTTCACAGGGAGTCACCATACTGCTGATCGGAGTGCGTATGCCACCCAATTTCGGCGCAGCTTACAATGCCCGTTTTCAGCAGATATTCGACAAAATCAACGCCGAATTTGACATCCATTACCTGCCCCGCTTCCTCGAAGGGGTGGCAGCCAGCGATCCGGCACTAATGCAGGAGGACGGTATACACCCTACCGCACTCGCGCAACCGATACTGGCGCAAAAGGTGACTTCAATCATGGCTGAAATTATCAGGGGTGCCTCTGACTGAGTCTGCACGCAACTGATGGTCTCGGGTGCCAGCTACTCGTTGATGACGTGATTAGAGGCCCCTGGCATTGAACTAGCGACCTTCGAGCAACGCCTCAAGTTGGTGCAAATCGCTCACCTGGTAGGTGGGTTGCGGCAAGTCCGCCGGCCATTCCATGCGCTCGCGATTAATCCACACCGCGTGGAACCCGGCATTGACGGAGCCAACCACGTCATAGTGCGGATGATCACCGACGTAAAGGATCTCTTCGGGTTGCACCTCGAAGCGTTGGGCCAGGTGCTGGTAAATCAGAGGATCTGGTTTGGCGCGCATAACGTCAGAGGCGCCAACGGCGTGCTCGATCAAATCACCCAGTCCCACGTGTTGGACACTGGCATTGCCATTGGTGAGGGTGCCGAGTCGAAACTTCTGTTTGAGTCGTTGCAGACAGGGCATTACGTCATCGTAAAATTCGACTTGCTGGCGTGCGATAAAAAAAACATCGAAACCCTGGCTCGCAACCTGCTGCCCGTCATAATCGTGGATCTCGCCCAGGTGATGCAGAAAATCACGCCGCATGGCCGTCATATCGATGGCATAGCGAGCCTCGCGTGCACTGAATTCCCGGCGATAGGCGATCATCTGCTCGGGGTCGAAGTTATGCGTAATGCGCGGGTAATACCGCGTCAGCCACTGGTAGAGAATTTCCTCGGCCCGATGGATCGTCGGCATACACGGCCACAGTGTATCGTCGAGATCAAAGGCAATGACACTAACCTGGCTAAACACGCTTACTCCCATCTAAAACAGACTGGAATTCTAATGGTTTTAGCGCACCTGCGAAACAGCGGGAATCGCAACTGCGGCCAGACCATCACCAAAGCGACCGCATATCGCTTTCACTGACAGGCAATGTTCTTTAATATAAGCGCCCCTGATTTCTCGCACGGAACCATGAATCAAGCCAGTCAGCAAAGCAGTCAAAGGCACAGCGTTGATATCGCCGGCGTCACCGTCGGCGGCGGCGCGCCGGTCGTGGTGCAGTCGATGACCAATACCGATACCGCCGATATCGTGGCGACCGTGGCCCAGGTAAAACTGCTGCATGAAAGCGGCTCGGAACTGGTGCGCGTCACTGTCAACAACGATGCCGCAGCGCGCGCGCTACCCTACATCGTCGAGCAATTGGCGGAACAGGATTGTCACGTTCCACTGGTCGGTGATTTCCATTTTAACGGCCACAAGCTGCTCGCTCAGCACGACGCCAGCGCGCGTGCGCTGGCCAAGTTTCGTATCAATCCGGGCAACGTCGGGCATGGCAAGAAGCGCGACCGACAGTTCAGCGACATGATCGAGATCGCCTGCCGCTACGACAAACCGGTGCGCATCGGCGTGAACTGGGGCAGTCTCGATCAACAGGTGCTGGCGGGCCTGCTGACACGTAATGCCAACCTGGCTGACCCGGCATCGCTGCAGGCGGTCACTCGCCAGGCCGTGATTGAATCAGCTCTGTCGAGCGCTGCCTTTGCCGAGGACATTGGTCTCGGCGCCGATCGTATCGTCATCAGTTGCAAGATGAGTCGCATACCGGATCTGATCGAGGTGTATCAGAGCCTGGCAAAACGCTGCCAGTACGCGCTGCATCTGGGTCTGACAGAGGCCGGTATGGGCGACCCCGGCGTCGTTGCATCGAGTGCGGCGCTCGCCATCCTGCTCAATCAGGGCATCGGCGATACCATCCGCATTTCGCTGACGCCGGAACCTGGCGCGTCGCGTGAGCGCGAAGTGAAGGTGGCACAGCAATTACTGCAATCGCTGGGACTGCGTTCCTTTACGCCCAGCGTCACCGCCTGTCCCGGTTGCGGGCGCACCACCAGCGAGTATTTCCAGGTGCTGGCGCAGCAGATTCAGCAGGAACTGGACAGCTCCATGCCCACCTGGAAGCATCAGTATCCGGGTGTCGAATCAATGAAAGTTGCGGTTATGGGTTGCGTCGTCAATGGTCCCGGTGAGAGCAAGCACGCCAACATCGGCATTAGCTTGCCGGGCACCGGAGAGCAACCGGTCGCGCCGGTTTACCAGGATGGGGAAAAAACAGTGACCCTGAAAGGCGATAATATCGCGCAGGAATTTATCGGTCTGGTGAAGAACTACGTCAAAACCCACTACGCGACAAACCAGGGAGACGCTGGTTAAGCCTGGACGACAACGGATTGTCTGAGCGCAAGTTGTTACTGCATAACTCGATCAGCGCTTCCCTAGTCGAATTTTCTGCGGATAATGCCGGCCACCTCGTACTGCACCCGGTTACTGACGACCCGCGTCACTTTGACCGTGGCATGCATGGGGGGAGTATTGGTCTGGCTCGGGGTGAGTACCAGAGTGAGCAGACTGCCGACCTCCAGCCTCTGCCTCGAGGTAAATAAAATACCCTTGTTGCTCAGGTTGATGACCTTGCCCTGAAACTCTCGGTTGTCGCCGACGACAGAATAGCGGAGTCTGCAATCGATTGGCATGCGCAGGAAATCGCGTTTCTCGAGGTTTTTATTCATTGGCGAATCTCGTTAAAACTGGAACAATTTACCGAAATTAGCGACATCCAGGATCCTGCGAACTTCGCTCGAGGCGTTGGTAATCTGGATATCAGATCCATCCCCGCCGGCGTGCTCGCGCAGCAACAACAGCATGCCGAGCGCCGAACTGTCCAGGTATTCGATATCTGCTAAATCTACCCGGTAGGTTACACCAATACCCGCGGTTTCGACAAAGGAGGCACGGAACTCGTCGTAGAGCTGAAAATCGAATTTGCCGGCTACAGCGATGGTGACTCGATCACCGCTTGCGGAAACCGTCATATTTATTCCCATTAATATTCCCTGTTGTTAGCCGGCATTTAAACCATTCCCGGGTTGACATGGTCCCGCCCGAATTGGCCCAGGCCATGGCGTAGAATTGCTGCAATCATCCAATTATAGCGACTAAACTACAGCCTGCTTGAACGTCTGGCCGGATCACGACATGCACCACAGTTTTGCGCCGGCCGCCAGGTGATCAAGTTATCCAGAGCGATCGCTGCAGGGAAAACGACAAGTACAGCTGCGATTCATTTTAATGTTGATTATTTATCGGCCTGGTTCAGCCGGATAAGCAGCGGCACCTCGAGCGCAAATACCGAGGTGACGGCAAAACGATTTCGGAGCGGTTGAAATCCTGCTGCTCTACCTGCAGGACCAGCGGGTATTGGTAATGATCCGGACGGTTGCGTTCGACGAAAAAAACCGGGGAATATCATCACCACCGATGGTGATGATGAAGACCCGGCCGGGTTTGCCGGGCACTGCTCTGCCAGCGCCGTGACACTAGCGCCAGCTGATTGGGTCAATGTTAGCAGCTGATTGCCTGGCTATCACAGGGAACCCTTTTTTAGCTCAAACCCCCACCACGACAGGTAGGGCGTCATACAGGATTATTTCGCTAAACCGGCAGGCAGCCGTCAGCCCTACGGCGGCACTCGCTAGATAGGTTCCAGCGGCGGATCGAGCAAGGTCAGCAGGCGTTCCATGTGTTCAACCGCCTCGCGCCCAGCGTCACTGAGCTGTCCACCGTCGGGCGCGGTGATCAGGCCTTTTTCGAACATTCGCTCGGCTGCCGCAGTGACCGCGGGATCGGGGTTATCGTGCACATTCATGGCAACCGGTCCACCCATGCTGAAACGCCGCAACAGGTTTAACTCGTCGATCAATTCGGGATCAAGATGCATATTCGTCTCCCAGGCTCAAGGTCGCGCCATCTCTTCGTCTTCCTTATCAGGCAGCAGCAAATCGCTGCGGCTTATGCCGAGCAACAGCGCGGAGGTAGTGGCGACATAGACTGAGGAATAGGTACCGACCACGACACCGATGATCAATGCCGAGGCGAAAGCGTGGATCACTCCACCACCCAGAAAAAACAACGACAGCAATACCAGCAGCGTTGTGAAAGAAGTCATCAAGGTACGGGAAATGGTCTGGTTTATCGATAGATTGATCACTTCCAGCGATGTCTTCTTACGAATTTTGCGAAAGTTTTCACGTACCCGGTCAAACACCACTATCGTGTCGTTGAGCGAATAGCCGATAACCGCCAGGATAGCGGCCAGCACGCTCAGGTCGAAGTCAAGCTGCAGTACCGAGAAAACCCCCAGCGTAATGATGACGTCGTGTACCAGGGCCGCAACTGCTCCAAGTGAAAAACGATATTCGAAACGAAAGGCGACATAAATCAGGATCGCAATCAGCGCATAAAGTACCGCAAGCCCGCCATCCTCGGTTAACTCCTCACCGACCTGGGGGCCGACAAAATCGACCCGGCGCACATCGATCGGGGTCTCGCTGGTCGTTTGCAACAAGGTAATTATTTCAGAGCTCAGCTCGGCCTTGTCCTTGTTGACATCCGGCACCAGGCGAATCAACACTTCGCTGGCGCTGCCGAAATGCTGCACGATGGCGTCGCCGAAACCTTTGGTTTCCAGCGCATTACGTATCGGCTCCAGCTCAACCGCCTGCTGGTAACCAACCTCGATGATACTGCCACCGGTAAAATCGATACCTACGTTCAGTTTCAAGGTAGACAGACTGACGATCGAGGCCAGTATCAAAACGCCAGAAAGCATTACCGCTGGCTTGCGCAATGCCATGAAATCAAAATTCTTGAGTAGAGTTAAAGCCATAATCAAATCGCCAGTCGGCTAACCTGTTTACCGCCGTAAATCAGGTTGATGATGGCACGCGTGCCGAAAATTGCGGTGAACATCGACGATACGATACCGACCATCAAGGTGACGGCAAAACCCTGTATCGGGCCGGTACCAAACCCAAATAACACGATGGCCGCAATAAAAGTGGTAATGTTAGCGTCCGCAATGGTGCCGAAGGCCTTGCTGTAACCGGCATAAATCGAAGCCTGCGGCGTGTTACCCAGTTTGAGTTCTTCGCGGATACGCTCGAAGATCAACACGTTGGCGTCTACCGCCATGCCCACGGTCAGCACGATACCGGCAATACCGGGCAGGGTCAGGGTGGCCTGGAATATGGATAATATTGCAACCATCAACACCAGGTTGAGGGCCAGCGCCAGGTTCGCAACCAGGCCGAAAACCTTGTAGTAAACTGCCATGAACAGCAATACCGCAATGAAACCGACAATAACCGACAAAAAGCCGCGGTCGATATTTTCCTGGCCGAGGCTCGGCCCAACCGTACGTTCCTCGACGATGACCATCGGTGCACGCAAAGCACCGGCACGCAGCAACAGGGCAAGGTCGCGCGCCTCGCGGGTGCTGTCGAGACCGGTGATATGGAAACGCTTGCTCAGTTGGTCCTGAATGGTGGCGACATTGATGACCTGGGATTCGGTGCTGCGAACACGCTTGCGCTCACCATCGACTTCGGTGAATTCGAACTTATCCTCGATGAACACTACCGCCATAGGTTTGCCGATATTCTCGCGCGTTACCCGCGCCATGCGGTCTGCCCCGCTGGAATTCATGGTGATGGAAACGTCCGGCGTGCCACTTTGCTGGTCAATACCGGAGGCCGCTCCGACGATCTGGTCACCGGTGACGATCACGTTGCGTTTTAACAGTACTGGCGAACCGTCGCTTCGCTTATACAGCCGGCTGCCGATCGGCGCATTGCCGCTCGCCGCGGCGGCGCTCCAGTCCGCAAAACTGCCGTGCACCAGTCGAAATTCCAGGGTAGCGGTCGCACCCAGTATTTCCTTGGCACGCACTGTGTCCTGTACACCCGGCAACTGCACCACCACGCGCTTGTCACCCTGGCGCTGGATCACCGGTTCGGCTACACCGAGTTCGTTGACGCGATTCTTCAAGGTCGAGATATTCTGCTCGATGGCGGAACGCTGTTCCTCGACGAGCGCACTCTCGTTGAAACTGACATCGATAAACCAGCTGCGGTCGTCGTTGCTATCGGCAAACACGAAATCACGATACTCGTCCTCGAGCAGCAGGTGCGCACTATCACGGGCCTCGGCACTGGCGAAGCGCAGGTTTATTCTATTGCTGGATGCCTGCACCGCCTTGTAGCGTATTTTTTCCTCACGCATGAAGCTGCGCATTTCGCCAGCAGATCGCTCCAGTGACTTCTCGATCGCCGACTCCATATCGACTTCCATCAAGAAATGTACGCCACCACGCAAATCGAGGCCGAGATACATTGGCAGCGCGTTAAGGCTGGTCAACCAATCCGGAGTGGCCGGCGCCAGGTTGAGCGCGATAGTGTAACGCCGGTCGTTTTCAAAGAGTGCGTCGCGAACCTGGGTGGCCGCACGCAGCTGTTCTTCCTCCGCGGCGAATCGCACCAGGATGTTGTTGCCATCCAGTTCGATCGAGCGATAGTCCACGCCCTCGTTTTCGAGCAGGCTCTTGATGTTAGCGACTTCGGCTTGATCGATCAGATTGACTCGATGGCTGATCTGCAGCGCAGGGTCCTCACCGTAGAGATTCGGTGCCGCATAGAGGGCGCCGATCACAACAATCAGCAGCAGAAGAACGTATCTCCAGGGAGCGTAGTGATTGACCATAGCGTCTAGAGGTTCTTGATAGTGCCCTTGGGCAATACCGAGGTGACTGCAAAGCGCTGAATCTTGACTTCGACGTTGGCAGATATTTTGCAGGTTAGAAAATTGTCGTCAACATCGGTGATCTTGGCGAGCAGACCGCCGGTGGTCACAATTTCATCACCCTTGTTCAGCGCTTCCACCATCCCTTTGTGTTCCTTGGCTTTTTTCTGCTGTGGACGAATCAGCAGAAAATAGAAGATGGCGAACATCAACAACAGCGGCAAAATCAGTTCCAGCGTGCCGGCCTGGCCTGACGCATCTTGCGCGTAAGCATCACTTATAAAAAAACTCATGTGCGATCAACCTTTGGTTTACGATTCTTCAGGGGCCGCGGCCCCTGCCCTCAAGCGGCGCGTATTATGGCACCCGGACGCGCTGACGACAAGACGGAAACGGCAGTTTCGGGTTTAATTCCGGGGTTCGTGACGCAGGTAAAAGTTCTCGCAAAAATCATCATAGCGATCTGCTTCGATAGCTTCACGAATCCAGCGCATCAATTCCTGGAAGTAGTATAGATTATGGATGGTATTTAGCCGGGCGCCCAAAATCTCACCGCATTTATCGAGATGTCGCAAATAGGCGCGCGAGTAATGCAGACAGCAGTAACAACCGCAGTTCTCGTCTACCGGCCGTATGTCGTCGGCATAGCGGCTGTTGCGAATACGTACAATGCCATCGTGCGTATAAAGATAGCCGGTACGTGCATTGCGGGTCGGGATTACGCAGTCAAACATGTCGATACCACGGCGCACGCCTTCGACCAGATCCTCGGGTTTACCAACACCCATCAGGTAGCGCGGCTTATCGGCGGGTAAAATCGGCAAAACACCGTCCAGCGTACGGTTACGAATATCGGCAGCCTCTCCTACCGACAGGCCGCCGATGGCATAACCGTCAAATCCAATCTCGATCAGGCCGCGCGCCGACTCGGCACGCAAAGCGTCATCGACACCACCCTGTACGATACCGAACAGTGCATTCGGGTTATCGCCGAATGCCGCCTTGCTGCGTTCGGCCCAGCGCAGCGACAATTCCATCGAGCGACGCACCAC
The DNA here is from genome assembly GCA_022340305.1 of Gammaproteobacteria bacterium. Taxonomy (GTDB): domain Bacteria; phylum Pseudomonadota; class Gammaproteobacteria. The sequence goes on along the minus strand of JAJDOF010000015.1, from coordinate 16,325 downwards.
GTCTGCTGGCGCCGGATAGGGCGTACATTCGTCAAAACACATTACGATGTCCGAGCCGAGATCGCGCTGCACCTGCATCGACACTTCCGGGCTCAGGAATACCCTGGAGCCGTCCACCGGCGACGCAAAAGTCACTCCCTCCTCGGTAATTTTGCGCATCTTCGCCAGGCTGAACACCTGGAATCCACCCGAGTCGGTCAGTATCGGACCATGCCAGTGCATCAGGTCGTGCAGATCTCCATGCTTTTTGATGATGTCGGTGCCGGGGCGCAACATCAGGTGGAAGGTATTGCCGAGGATGATCTGTGCACCGGATTCGACCAGTTCCTCGGGCGTCATCGCCTTGACCGTGCCATAGGTGCCGACCGGCATAAAGGCAGGAGTTTCCACGCTACCGCGAGCGAATTCGAGGCGCGCACGGCGTGCCTGGCCAACGCATTTATCGAGAGTGAATTTCATCGAGTATCCTGTGTTGCGCGCGCGGATATGAACATCGCATCGCCGTAACTGAAGAAGCGGTATTGGCCGTCGATAGCATGCGCGTAGGCCCTGCGCATTGTGTCCGTACCCCCAAAGGCACTGACCAGCATCAGCAAGGTAGATCGCGGCAGGTGAAAGTTTGTCAGCATGGCGTCAACGACCTGGAACTGATACCCCGGCTTGATAAACAAGCGCGATTCCCCGTCATAAACCGACAGTTTACCCGCTGCCGCGGCAGTTTCCAGACTGCGCACCACCGTTGTGCCGACCGCGATAATGCGGCCACCGCGCTGCTGTGCTGCTGCGATAGTTGCAACCGTCACCGCGGGCACTTCGACGCGTTCGGCATGCATGACGTGGTTGTCAATATCGTCGCCGCGTATCGGCTGGAAGGTTCCGGCGCCGACGTGCAAGGTCAAATGTGCCGTGTCGACACCCATCTTCCGCAGCGACTGCAACATCGCCTCATCGAAATGCAGGCCGGCAGTGGGTGCGGCGACCGCACCGGGGTTACAGGCATAAACGGTCTGGTAACGCTCGCGATCGGCGTCGACGTCGACACGCTGGATATAGGGCGGTAACGGTACGTGGCCGTAACACTCGAGTAACTCCAGCCACGAACCGTTGAGCTGCCGCAGTAAGAACAAATCCTGCTCGCGATCGACAACGCGGCAGGCGATGTGCCCTTCAAGTATCAGATCGCTGCCCGGCTTCGGCGCCTTGCTGGCGCGCACATGGGCCAGCAGGGACTCGGCGTCAAGCACCCTTTCCACCATCACTTCGACCTTGCCTCCCGTGGACTTGCGGCCGAAAAGCCGCGCCGGAATAACCCGCGTATCGTTAAACACCAGCAGGTCACCGGGCTGCAGATATTCACCGAGATCCGCAAATCGCCGATCGCTCAAATTCGCCTGCCCGGGATCCACGACCAGCAACCGTGACGCGCTGCGCTCGGGCAATGGTATTTGCGCAATCAGTTCGGCAGGCAGGTCGAAATCGAAATCTTTGATTTGCATGGAGGTAAGTTGCCTAAGCAGGGCCGGATTGAAAAACGGCGTATGATACCGTCTGGGCTACCACTTGGATATAATTTGAATTAGAATGCGCGCTCGCTGGCGGGATGGTGGAATTGGTAGACACGCTGGATTCAAAATCCAGTTCTGGCAACAGAGTGGGGGTTCAAGTCCCCCTCCCGCTACCAACCTGGCGCGTTCGCGCCCGACGTTCGCGACCGATCTGCACGCAATACTTCCGTTTACCGATATACTGCCCGCGTATGACCTCCGATACCCTGACCATCAAGCGCGCCGCTGAAATCTGGAACTACCTGGCGGCGTTGAACAGTCGCGCCCGGTGCGACGCGATCGTGCTCTGCTGTTCCTACGACCTGCGTACCTGCGATCATGCTTGTGAGCTCATGCATTCGGGCTATGCCGACACCTTGTTGCTCAGCGGTAACACGGGCAACTGGACCCGTCACATCTGGTCTGAACCCGAGGCCGAAATTTATTATCGGCGGGCGCGCTCCAACGGCATTGCCGCGCAACAAATTATCGTCGAATCCGGGGCGACTAATTTCGGTGAAAATATATCCTTCTCCAGACAACTGTTAGCGAATGCCTCCAGCGTAACTTTCATATCAAAACCTTACTCGCTGCTGCGCGTAAAGCTGACGGTCGAACGCTACTGGCCGGGAATCGAGGCTTATTTTTCGGCGCCGGAGATAATCTTTCCCGACGAGGTTTCCAATGTCGTTGGCGTGCTGGGGGTGATCGACGAAATGGTCGGCGATATCGATCGCATTCAGCGCTATCCCGCGCTCGGCTACCAGGCTCCGCATACCCTGCCTGCGGAAATTATCGGCGCCTGGCGCTACCTGATCGCACAGGGATTCACCCATCACCTGGTTATCGACCACGGCGAACCATAAGATCAGGCCTCGACCACTTGCCCGGTAGCGCTCAATGCACTAACCACAGGGGTCACCGCGATTCGCGCTGCCTATCGATAATGACGCTGCATAAAACCCGCCAGGTGATAAGGTCACGATTGAGCCGCTGATCGGGCAAAAAAAACCGGGGCCGTTCAATCGGCCCCGGTCGGAGTCACCTCATGCGTTATTGCCTAGGCGGCTTTTTCGGATTTCTCCTTGTGTTCGAGGGTCGCGCCGGCGGGATTGATAGCAATCGTCCGCGGCTTCATCGCCTCGGGTATTTCCTTGATCAGGTTGACCGTCAGCAGCCCGTTTTTCAAATCGGCTCCCTGAACTTCGACGTGGTCGGCGAGATTAAACTTGCGTTCGAAGCTGCGATTAGCAATTCCGCGGTACAGGTAAGATTTCTCTTCAACCTCATCCGCTTTCTTGCCACTCACGCAGAGCACCCCATTTTCAACCTGGATTTCCAGTTCGCTATCCTCGAATCCGGCAACCGCCAGCGTAATCGCGTAGCGATCTTCCCCGGTTGTCTCGATATCGTAGGGCGGGAAGCCGACACCGGCTTTCTGGCTGCGCAAAGCGTTATCGAGCAGGGAGGCCATACGGTCAAAACCAACGCTGTTACGGTATAAGGGGGATAAATCGATAGTAGTCATAACAAATTCTCCAATAGAAGCAATTAATGTAAGCGCCGGCGCTCTCGAAGAGACGTGCCGATCACAATGCATAAGTGGGAATTGCTGGCGGGATTTCAAGCGTCGGGAATAAATTTTTTTTGATTTTGCGGGTCGTCCAACCACTTCAACAACTGCGGAAAGGACAAGGGTCGAGAGACAAAATAACCCTGTATCTGATCGCAACCGGCACGCGCTGCCACGTCCCAGTCCTGCTGATCTTCGACACCCTCCGCGACCACCTTCATATGGAGCTTTTTAGCAAGCAACACGCTGGATTCCAGGATAGCAAGGGCAGAAGCCTCACGCGCAGCACCGTGTACGAAAGCGCGGTCAATTTTGAACTCGGAAAAAGGAATACGCTGCAACTGTTCCATCGAGGAATAGCCAGTCCCGAAATCATCGATCGACAGGTTGAATCGCTTGAGCGATAGCCGGCTCAGGATATCGAGGGCTACCGAAACGTGTTCCATCAAGCGGCTTTCGGTGATTTCGAAGGAGATGTTGCCTGCCTCGAGACCGTACTCTTGCAGGATAGCGCTAATCTTTTCCGGCCATTCCAGGTCGTCCAACGAATCTACCGACAGGTTGATAGCCACGTTGAGATCATGGCCCATCGCATTTAGTTGTCCAGCGTAATCCATCGCCTTGCGACACACCGCATCGGTCAAACTGCTAATGATACCGTGCTCTTCAGCCATCGAAATAAAAGCATCGGGCCTGATCAATCCCTTCATCGGATGGTGCCAACGCGCAAGTGCTTCGACACCGACAACCCGTCCCGACACAATATCGATTTTGGGTTGGAAGAAGGTATCCAGCTCGCCGTTGTTGATGGCATTTTCCAGCTCCGGCAGAGTGACGTTGTCCGCCATCATGATCGTACCTTCCTGCTGCACCTGGTCGAGCGAATCGAGCAGCTCGCCCAGTTTTGCCGGCGTAGCCGGTTTTTGGAGTATTCCGAGCACATGCAATTCGTGCTCGTTGGCCAGTTTTTCTACCGTTCTCAATATGCGCAAATCCTCACCGCTGGTTAAAATCAGTGAACCCGGGAATTTGAGATTGGCCAGGTGCCGAATAAATTTGACACCGTCCATTTCCGGCATGTTCAAGTCGCAGATTATAACGTCGACGTAGTCTATCCGGGCCTGCAGGATCTCGAGGGCAGCCGGTCCGGACATCGCGTTCATAACCTTGGAAAAACCGAGGTCATTGAGCATCACCGTGGTAACCCGGTGCATGATGTAGTCGTCATCCACCAATAGCACCCTGATACTGAACTGGGTGATATCGTCTTCTTCATTGGGGAGGCCAAACTGCAATACAGGGTCGTCGGCAGCTTGACTGCCCGGCTTTGTCCCTTCACCGGTAAACGCGTTGATGGATTCGGTCGCTGCAGCGGACAACCGCAGAAATCCCGGCATCCGTTTTTCGAGTTCATCCCAGGCATTTGACCTTGCCGCGGTTTCGATTTGTTCGCAGGATTGCGCCAGGCCGGTAATCCCCAGGCTACGCGACGAAGATTTGAGTTTGTGAGCATACTCGGCGATCTGTTCACCGTTTTTCCAGGCAAAGGCCTGCTGAATATTGTCGATTTCATCGGCCAATGCTTCCCTGAATGACTCGAGCAAACTTCGATGCAGGCCAGGATTATTGCCCGTTGCCTGGTTCAGCACATCGAAATCAATCGAATCATCTGTGCTCAGAGCAAAATTCCCCACAACCGCCTTTGGCGCGGTTTGTACTCTATCGACAGGCGTCCATTTGTCTAGCGCGCTACGCAGTACGTCCAGGTCCACCGGCTTTGCAATCACGTCGTCGACACCGACGGCATAGCACTTTTTCACATCGTGCTCGAGGGCATTTGCGGTGATTGCAATTAGCGGTGCGCGGCCGCCGCTGTCCTGCTCCAGCATCCTGATCTTGCGTACCAGTTCGTAACCGTTCATCTCGGGCATGCGAATATCGGTCAGTAGTAGATCGTAGCCGCCCCGTTGCCAGCATTCCAACGCCAGCGCACCGTTGTCGGCGTAGTCTGCCTGATAGCCAAGCAGGGATAATTGTGCCGTCATTAACTCCTGGTTAATCAAATTGTCTTCAGCCACCAGGATGCGGGACGCCTTGATGTGGCCGAGCGATTTTCCGGCGATCGATTGATTAGCTGCAGACGCCGAGTCCACGGACTTGAGCGCGGGCGCCTGTTGCAAACTGACCCAGAAGGTACTGCCAACGCCGACTTCGCTTTCTATCTCGAGTTCGCCTTTCATCAGGCTAACCAACTGGCGCGATATTACCAGACCGATACCAGTACCCTCGATGCCGCTGAATTCCGCACCCAGTCGATTGAATGGCTGAAACATTTCCTTCAATTTTTCAGCTGAAATACCGATACCGGTGTCGCGCACGCCAATCCGAATCGAAGCCTCATTCGAGGAATCGATAATGACGGACACTCGGCCGCCATCCTGGTTGTATTTCACCGCATTGGCGAGCAGGTTAAGAAAAACCTGCTTGAGCCGGATCGAGTCCGCCACCACGTTCAGACTGGTAAACTGGGACGCATCAAAATCAATGCCGATGTCACGCTTCCGGGCCAGTGGAGTTATCCAGGTGACGCTGTCACTCAAAATGCTTTGCAGCGATAACGGTTCCAGCGAGAGTTCAATCTCGCCTGCCTCGATTCGTGACAGGTCGAGTATCTGGTCGATCAGCGACATCAGGTGCTTACCGGCGCGATTAATTTCGCGCGCGTTGGCAAGATGCTGTTCGTCGAGGTCGCGATCGTAGTAGAACAATTGCGAAAACCCGAGAATCGCATTTAACGGGGTGCGCAATTCGTGACTCATGCTCGACAGGAAGTCGGACTTGGCCTGGTTTGCGAGTTCAGCGTGGTTCTTGGCCTCGATCAGCGATGCTTCCGCCCGCTTACGCAGGGAAATGTCTTCATGGATGGTGATCACCCGTTCCCAGGTGTCTTCGCAACCGCTGACCAGGGATACAATGGATCGCGTTTCAATGTAACTGCCGTCGACCTGCGAATCGACCCGTTCCGCCTCGTATATTTTTCTATCGCCAGCCAGCGCCGCGATTTCTGCTGCGTAATACTCGACCCACTGCATATCCCACCAGTCATCAACATCCGCCTCGATGGCAAAAAACTGCTCACGATCATCCGCGCTATGCATGCGCAGGAGGGCTTCATTGACATGGGTGATCCTGGTTTGCTTGACCAGCTCAAGTAAAGCACGGGGATCATCGCGAAAGTAGGTCTCGATATCTTCCACGCCTTGAAACAGCAGTTTGTCGACAACCTTCTTGACTTCGCTGTAATCCTCTTCCTGCACGCCGAGCGGCATCTGCTCGAACAGTGAATGATAGCGTTCCTCGCTTTCCTTGAGCGCATTTACAGCGGTGCGCTCTGCAGTGATATTCTGTACCAGGCCGAAACTCGACACCAGGTTACCATCTGCATCGAACACGCCCTGCTCGTATTCGCGGATGTAGCGGGTTTCGCGCCGCGAGGCGAGAACACGGTATTCGAATACATACGGTGCGCTACCGCTCAAATGGGAACGCGAGCTTAGGTTATCGTCGTAGAGCTGTACGTCATCGGGATGCACTATGCCCCTGAAGGCATTCGCGGTAAGGAATAATTCTTCTAGCCGAGCGTCATCGACACCCAGCACATTCGCTATCTCGGGCGAATAGCGGATCGGCTTACGCGCTATTTCGTCATATTCCCAGAATCCCACCTTGAGCATTTTGGCAAACTCATGGCGTCGATATTGCTGAAAATCCATCAATTCCCGCAGCCTGTCCAGCTCTGCTTGCAACGCTGTATTTTCGGCACGCAGTTGTTGCAGACCGGAGGGTTGCGAGTCCTCGAAGGGCTGTGATTTGGTAGTCAATTCATAGATTTCTGCGATTTCACAACTATAAGTATAGGCAGGAATTAAGCAGAATTCCCATGCAAACGGTCTTTCTGTTCACCCCTCAATTGAAGTGCCGCACTTTGCGGCAGTCCCCTGTTTACCGCGCCGGGACAACCGATAATAACCACCGGAGAAAACACAATGAAACACATGAACTACTCCTCGATCACCGCCATGCTGCGCAGAATTCACCGCGCCAGTTCAATTTCAGACGATACCGGTATTCCGGTTAAGGAGCTGATGGAACGGGATCGCGAACTCAGAAAGAAGTTGCAGCAGGAACGTGAGCTCGCAAGCCAGCGCCGCGATTTCCTCAGGGCCGCCGGCGGACTCGGGCTCGGCGCAGGCATGATGGCCGTCACCCCGGGGGCACTTGCTGCTGCCGGCGGAGGTGGCAGCCAACCCTCGATCGCGATCGTCGGCGGCGGTTCCGGCGGACTGCGTACCGCACATCGATTGATGCAATACGGCATCAGTTCGACGGTTTACGAGGCAAACGACCGCGTCGGCGGGCGCATGTATTCCGACCGGACCTTTTTCAACGATAACCGCGTCGTTGAATACGGTGGGGAATTCATTTCGACCGAGCACACCGCGATTCGTAACCTTGCACATCAACTGGGCCTGAAACTCGAAGATGCCAACAAGCTCAGCGTCGGCGAAGAGGAAACCTACCTGATCAATGACCAGCTTTACAGCGAATCCGACCTGATGGACGAGTGGGCAGGAGGGCTGTACGAAACCATGAAACGGGCACAACAGGAGGCACCGTGGCAGCCATTCTACAATGCGTATAACGCCAAGCACTACGAATACGACTGGAAGGACGCAATTGACTGGATGGAGCTCGACCTCGGTTACTCCCGCAGCCACTGGGTGCACAAGTTATTGCTGACCGACCTCGTCGCCGAGTACGGAATTACCGAGGGTAACTCGGCGCTCAACCTGATTTACCTGCTGGCGTGGAACACCCACAACTCGGGCGGCCTGCCGCTGGCCGGTACCGACGAGCGCCTCCACGTGGTCGGCGGTAACGACCTGATTCCACTGACCATGGCGGCACAGCTCCCTGCGGGCTCGGTCATCCCGGACAAGAAACTCACTCAGATCCACGGCGCCTATGGCGGTCCCTACACGCTGCATTTTGCCGATGCGTCGATCGTCAACTGCGACGTGCTGGTATTGTCGCTACCGATGAACCTGATCAAGGAGCTCGATTATATCGCTCCCGATATCTGGAACGGGTTTTCACCGCAAAAGCAGGATGCCTTCCTGTCGGATAGCAACGTCTCCGACAACGGCAAGATCATGCTCGAATTCACCGACCGCCACTGGGATATGACGCAGGTTATCAGTGGTGTTCCGGTGCACCAGGCGGCGCGCGCCTATTCCGACCCGGACAAGTTCATCTCCACCTGGGAGGGCGAACCGGGCAACCCGTCGCCGCTCGGCGTCATGGTTGACTACAACGGCGGTTACGAAGCGCGGCACCTGCAAAGCAAAAACTTGCATGGACAAGCGCATAAGAAGGATGCAGAACGTTTCCTGCTTCAGGCCGAGAACATCTGGCCCGGTATTAGCGCTAAATATACCGGCAAGGCGCTGGTGTCCAACTGGCTCGACGATCCCCTCGCGCGCAGCGCATTCACCTCCCCGTCGGTCGGAACCATGACCAGCTGGTGGGGCGCGCAGTGGGAAACCGAGGGTAATATCTTTTTTGCCGGCGAGGCCTACGACGAGGAGTACTGGTCCTACATGAACGGCGCGATCCTGTCGGCAGAACGAGTCGCCCGGGAAATCCAGCAAAAATTCTAACAATCTGTCCCGCCACTTTCGTGGCGGGACTTTTCAAATGGTCATCCCCACGCAAGCAGGGGATCATGCAACCTGGAGCGAAAGCCGGAATGGGTGCCGCGCTATAAAATTCCCGCAAACAGTCGGAAATCACGCTACCCGGATTGTTTCGGTCGCCGGTATCCGCTATGTTCAGGTTTACGATTTGGGCGCGGGCCAGGCGATGCCATCACAATTCGATCACGATCAGCACGAACTCGAACTCGACTGGGATACCGATGCCATCGTTGGGCGCCGTAACCGCTACTACGCCGCCTCGCAACGGGCCTTCGTGCCCTATCAGCAACCGCTGATTTTCAGCAAGGGCCAGGACCAGTATCTGTGGGATGAAAAAGGTAATCGATATCTCGACTGCTTGAGCCAGAACCTGACCATCAGCGTTGGTTATAACAACCCGGTAGTGACACGTGCGGTGACGCGCCAGGCACAGACATTACAGCACTGCACCACGATGTTTTTCCATCCGATGCCGGCTCATTATGCCGAAGAATTGACCCGTACCATGCCTGCAGGCGAAGAATGGGTTGTGCACCTGATGAACAGTGGTGCCGAGGCCATTGATATGGCACTGCTGCTGGCACGCTGTTACACCGGCAATATCGATACCCTGTCATTGACAAACTCTTATCACGGCGCCACCTTCGGCGCCCAGTCGGTGACCGGCATCGGTGCTTTCCGCCACAATGTACCGCTGCTCGGTGGAATCCAGTTTGTACCGGTGCCCGATCCCTATCGCGGTATCCACGGAGCCTGCGTGGAACCGTATCTCGACGATCTGGACGCCTCTATCCACTATGCCACTTCGGGGCGTCTGGCCGGTATGTTGCTCGAGCCGATTCAGGGATACGGGGGCATTATTCCACTTCCCGAAGGCTATATCAGTGGCGCCCTGGAGCGCGTGCACGCGGCCGGTGGATTGCTTATCGTGGATGAAGTGCAGTCGGGTATGGCGCGCACTGGAGAGCACTTCTGGGCATTCCAGAAACACGCCATCGTGCCCGATATCGTGGTTGCCGCGAAAGGGCTCGGCAATGGTTATCCGCTCGCTGCGGTAATCGTAAAACGTGAAATAGCCGAAGCCATGTCGAGCAAGTTCTATTTCCATACCTACGGCGCCAACCCGGTGAACTGCGCAGCCGGCCGGGCCGTGCTGCACGTCATCGAGCAGCACATGCTGCAACAACGTGCACGCGAGGTCGGTGGCGCCCTGCTGGCAGTGCTCGAGGAATTGCAAACCCGACACCCGGTCATCGGCGCGGTGCGCGGGCGGGGTATGATGATGGCAATCGAGCTGGTTAAGAATCGTGACAGCCGCGAACCTGACCCGGAAACCATGCTCCGCCTGTTTGAAAAAACGCGCGAATTCGGCCTGGTGGCAAGCAAATCCGGCGCCTATCGCAACGTGCTGCGCATCTGTCCGCCCCTGTGCATGCAAATGGACGATGTCAGCTTTTTCGCCGACGCCATCAACAAGAGTTTCGATAGTCTGTAACCGGTCCCATCCGACCATCGCCGAGATGGTAGTTTTCTGCCAGCAGGCCACGGCAGCGCTTAACCGCGGCTACCGATTCGGGTTATAATCCCGCTGGATTCGATTAGAGCAATACCCACATGGTACAAACCCCTTCAACGATGCTGGACCTCGGTACCAGCGCACCCGCTTTCAGCTTGCCTGAACCCCTCACGGGCAACCAGGTCAGCTTGTCCGAGCAGCAGGGCAAACCCCTGCTGGTGGTATTTTCCTGCAACCACTGCCCTTACGTGCTGCACGTCATCGATTCCTTTGTGAGCTTTGCTAACAGCGCGCACAGGCGCGGCCTCGCAGTGGTGATGATCAGCGCCAACGACGCGGCCGGTTATCCGCAGGACGGCCCTGCGAAAATGGCAGAGTTTGCCCGCGCTCGCGGTTTCGAATTCCCTTACCTGTATGACCAGACACAACAGGTTGCGGCGGCCTACCAGGCTGCCTGCACCCCCGATTTCTACCTGTTCGATAAGGCGCATCGATTGGTGTATCGGGGCCAGTACGACGATTCCAGACCCGGAAACCATGAGCCGATAACGGGTAAAGACCTGCAGGCTGCGGTCAACTCGGTACTCGCAGGCGACGACATCAGCGGGGAACAAATTCCAAGCGTGGGTTGCAACATCAAGTGGCGCGCTGGCAACGAGCCTGTTTCCGCCTGAGCAATACAGCCTGATATGCGCCCGGCAGATATCGTGAGCAGGTTCGACCTTTTCACGCAGGATCGCGTTTCGCGCCGAGACGGAACTTACCCGCAACTATCGAGCCAGAAACAGATATATCCCATCATGCAAGCCGATACAGGTAATCAGTAAATGCCCGTCGCCCCGGAAAATCCGGAAATAAATTTCAGAATCTATAATTTCTGCGTCAAGGCTTTCCGCAGCACGCGCAAGTTATTGAAGCTGAACATCAAGTTGCACCAGGATGTCGAGGGCCAGAAAGACGCGGTGCAACAGGGCGATATATTCCTGTTCAATCATTTCGCACGTTTCGAAACCTTTATCCCCCAGTACCTGATTCATGAAGCCAGCGGCGCCTATTGCCGATCGGTAGCCGCGCCCGAATTTTTCAAGGGAGATGAACGTTTCAGTCAATTTTTGTATTCCATTGGCGTGGTGCCAAATGACATGCCCGGCCTGTTCCCGTTCCTCGCCCGGGAAATATTGCATGGGCGCAAACTCGTCATATTCCCGGAAGGAGGCATGGTCAAGGACAAGCGCGTCGTCGACCATAAGGGGAAATACAGCGTCTTTTCCCGGACCGCCAACGAGCACCGCAAACACCACCGTGGGCCAGCTGTCATCGCGCTCGCGCTGGATGCGTTCAAAACTGCGTTGCTGCACGATCATGCGGCCGGCAAATATGGTCGCATCGAGCGCTGGGCGGAGCAACTCGGCTTCGACGATGTCGAGCAATTGATGGAGAAAGCAGTCAAACCCACCGTCATTGTGCCCAGTCACATCACCTTTTATCCGATTCGCGTCAGCGACAATATCCTGCACCAGGCGGCGCGCCTGTTTAATCGCAGCATCAATAAACGTTTTGCCGAAGAACTGATTATCGAAGGGAATTTGCTGTTCAAGGAAACCGATATGGACATTCGATTTTCACGCCCCATCGTCGCTGGCAACTACTGGCGCTGGTGGGAGAAACGCATGCTGCCAAACGCGGTACATGAATTCGAGTCATTGAACCAGCTATTCGAACTCAAACCCGGCAAAACCAATCTCGCTGGTCGTATCCATGCCTTTGGCATGAAGGCCAAGTCGAATAAAGTTCGCGACGATTACATGCACTCGATGTATGAAGCCGTCACCGTCAATCTGAGCCACATCGCCTCGCTGATCATCATGCGCCTGTGTGAACAGAAGCTGACGCGAATCGAATGTGGACGCCTGCACAAGATGCTATACCTCGGTATCAAGCTGCTGCAGCAGACCCAGCACCGGCTGCACCGCAGTCTGTGCAACCCGGAAGAATACGATGCCATCGTCAACCAGGGCAGTATTCGTCTCGACCAGTTCCTCACTACCGCACGCAACCTGCAGCTTGTCCACATCGAAGATGCTCACTACGTACTCGACAAAAAGTTGATCGCGGAATTCGAAATCGATGAAGTCCGCACCGAGAATCCGATCATCGTCTATGCGAATGAAGTCCAACCGCTGTCACGCGTGACGCGCATCGTCGATCGGGCGATGAAAGACGCTGACAAGCTCTCCGCGCGAGCGCTAGCCGAATATCGATTCAACGATCAGATCCTGGGCTACCAATGGGACCGACAGCGATATCAGCGCAAACGCTACCAGGAAATCAATTCACAGCAAACGCAAAACGCGGACGCCAACTGGTTTTTTCTCAGGTCCAGCAACAAAAAGGCACCCGCAGTGCTGTTAATTCATGGATTCCTGTCAAGCCCGGCAGAAATGAGAAGCCTGGGCGAACGCCTGCACGCGGCCGGCTGTCACGCCATCGGTGTACGTCTCAAGGGCCACGGCACCTCACCCTGGGATCTGCGTGAGCGCAACTGGCATGAATGGGCGGATTCGGTTACGCGAGGCTACGATATCGCCAAGGCATTCAGTCAAGCTGTCCACATCGTCGGTTTTTCGACCGGTGGTTTGCTCGCATTACATCACGCGGCAAACAACCCGCAAGTCAAGATTAAATCAGTGACCAGCGTGTGCGCACCGTTGAATTTCAAGAACAAGAACATGGTGTTCGTGCCACTGGTCCATCATGCCAACAAGCTGGTCAGTTGGGTCAATTCCGAGGGGCTTATGCCGTTTACCGCAAACCAACCGGAAAATCCCGAGGTTAACTACCAGCATATTCCCTTTAGAGCGCTTTACCAGTTGCAGCGTTTTATCGACCATTTGCGCGACGATAAACTCACGATCAACGCTGATGTCTACCTTTACCAGGGAGATCGAGATCCTGTAGTCGATCCCTCCAGCCTCGAGGAACTCGACAACCTGATCATCGCCGAGCACAAAACCAGGATCATCCTCGATAGCGACACCCACGGGGTGATCTTTCGTAATATCGATGATGTTCAACAAAAAATTTGCGCTTCTATCGTGGAACCAGTTTAATGACTATTTATCACCTCTGGATCTCTTTCCCTGGGACTCATCCATACTAAATGTATCACCCGACTCGCCTGCTGACATTTGGCTTCGCCATTATCATCCTGATGATGATTGCTCTCTCCTATATGGGATTCCAATCCATCAACGGCGGTGATTCGCAGTTAAACCGGCAAGTCAACGTGCAATTACAGAAGATCAACCTGATCAATGAATTGTCGACCATCATCCAGAATCGAACCCGTTTCATGCAGTCGATGTTGCTGCGCGACAAGACCTTTATCGAGAGTGAATCCTGGCCGAATTTCAGTCGTATGAGCGGCGCCTATGCAGCCACGCGCGCCCGACTGGAACCCATGCTGGCGGCGCGCGAGCGTGATGTTATGCGAGCCATCGATGATCTCGACAAAGACATCAGCGATCTCAACCGGCAAGTTTCAGTGTTGTTCCTAAATGGCAGCCGAGACGAGGCAAGCAAGGTGTTATTGAGCGAGGTATTGCCCAAAACGGCCCCGCTGTTGGCCCATCTGTCCGAGCTGACTCAGATGCAGCGCATGGATGTCGAGAAAGCATTGCTGCTGGAGAACCAGGATGCGCAAGCCAGCCGCCAGCGGATTACGCTGTTTTCGATTATCGCCGTATTGATCAGCCTGACCGTAACCTTTATCGCGATCTGGTATGGTCGCAAGCTGTCGCGCCAACTGCAGGACATGAACAGCTACCTGGAACAGAAAATATACGAACGCACTGAATTTTTGCTCGACACGCAAAAGGAATTACTCGAAGACAACAATGAACTGACACGCATGGCACTGACCGACAATCTGACCGGGTTGTCCAATCGAACCCACATGAACCAGATTCTGCATAAAGAGTTTTCGCGCTACGAGCGCCACAATCAACGCTTCGGCATCATCATGCTCGACATCGATAAATTCAAATTGATTAACGACAAGTACGGCCACGACGCCGGGGATAAAGTGCTGAAAAAGCTGGCGACAACCATTGCCAGCGCGATTCGCAGCAGTGATTTCGTCGCGCGCTGGGGAGGCGAAGAATTCCTGATTTGCTGCACCACCATCGAAGAAGAAGACTTGCTGCCTATCGCCGAAACCATTCGCCAGCTGGTGGCGAAAACTCCGTTCGATCACAATGCTCCGGTTACCGCGAGCCTTGGCTGCGCCGCCATCGTCAAGGGTGAATCCATCAGCGAACTGATCAAGCGGGCCGACGTGGCGCTTTACGAGGCCAAGAACAACGGTCGCAACCAGTCGATGGTTTCCGAGTTTACCGATATCTCGCTGGCATATTAAGCCGCCAACAGCCTGGAAGTCGAGGCAGTCGCTGACTCAGTCTATGGAATGCAGCACTACCTTGCGGTCGGGTCCTCGGCTGAACCAGGCGTGATGCACCTTATCGGTCCCGTGCTCAAAAAACAGTTCGAGGCTGTGGGTAATGACCGGAAAAGCGAGCTCTTTCCAGGGAATTTGCTCGCGCCGGAATAACCCGACATCAAGACTTTCCACACCTGGCGATATATCGCTCATCAACTCGCCGTGAAACATCAGGTAGACCTGCGAAATGTAGGGCATGCTGAATATACCGAACAGCGTGAGTGGGCCGGCCTCGGCATTGGCTTCTTCCAGCGATTCGCGCGCCGCCGCCTCGGCGACCGTTTCATTGTTTTCCATGAATCCGGCGGGCAGGGTCCATAGCCCATACCGCGGCTCGATGGCGCGTTTGCACAACAGAACCTGGTCTCCGCGCGTCAGTATCGCGCCACAAACATTGTTCGGATTCTGATAATGGACGTAGCCGCAGTGATCGCAGACGAAACGCTCGCGGTTATCATCCAGCGGGATTTTCAGGCTTACCGGCTGCCCACACTGGCTGCAGAAATTCATGCCTCGATCAACTTCGCAGTCGCCAGCAACAGCGGCCTCAAGCGTTGTATTCCCTGCTCGAGATTAACCATGATCTCCTCCATGCTTATTTCGCTGTCGGCAATACCGGCTGCCCAGTTGACCACCAGTGCCAGGCAGGCGTATTCAATATCAATCTCACGCGCCAGCCCCGCTTCTGGCATCCCGGTCATACCGACAATGCTGCAGCCATCGCGGCGCATACGCTCGATCTCGGCAGCTGTCTCGAAGCGCGGGCCGTTGCTGCAGCCATAGGTCCCCGAATCCACTATCGCCAGGTCGAGCCGGGCAGCCGCCTGTTTCAGACTGGCCCGCAAAGTTGCACTATAGGGCTGACTGAAATCGACGTGGTGGACAAGCCCGTCGCGACCATCACAAAAACTGTGCTCGCGCCCGGAACTGTAATCTATCAATTGCCGCGGAATCGATAGTGTTGCCGGTGCCATCTCGGAACTGATGCCACCAACGGCATTGACCGCGATGATCCGGCTGACCCCGGCCTGTTTAAGCGCCCACAGGTTGGCCCGATAATTGACCGCATGCGGGGCTATGCTATGACCCGCGCCGTGGCGCGGCAGGAAAGCGATCTCGATATCCTGCCAGCAGCCCAGCAAAACATCCGCCGAGGTTTCACCATAGGGTGTTTTGCGCGAGCACTGATCATCCAGATGGAAATCATCGCCCAACGAGTAGAGCCCGCTGCCTCCGATAATGGCCAGCATCAAACCACCTTTTCGGGCAATGCGTAGATACTGGAGAGATTGCGGAAATGCCCATTGAGGTCCATGCCTACGCCATACACGTAACAGTCACCGCACTCCAGCCCGACAAACTCGGGCGCGACATCAGCCACCTTGCGCTGGTGGGATTTGCGTATCAGGAATACGCTGCTGCACTTGCGCGCACCGTG
>JAJDOF010000167.1 GCA_022340305.1 Gammaproteobacteria bacterium | reverse complement strand
GGTGCCGTTGAAATAGGTGTAACCCGGTTGCCCCTTCAGTTTCGGGTCGGACAGGCCGATGACATCGGCACGACCGGCAATACAGGACAACGGACCACCGCCGCCGACAACCTTGCCGTGAGTTGAAAGATCGGGCTTGATGTCATACCACTGCTGCGCGCCGCCGTAGCCCAGGCGAAATCCGGTCACAACTTCGTCCAGTACGAACAGGATGTCGTATTCATCGCAGAGCGCGCGAATGCCATGCAGGAACTCGGGCTCGGCTGGAATGATGCGCTGCACCGGTTCGGCGAAAATCGCCGCGATGTCGGTGTGGTGTTCGGCGACAATTTTACGCAGCGTCACCAGATCGTTGTAGGGGCAGACCAGCATGGTCGATACCGTTGCCTCGGGTTGTCCGCACGAATCGGCCCTACCCTGCGGGTAATTGCCGGTTTCCCTGGGGAAGGTGGAGACAATCGCATAGTCGTGGTTACCGTGGTAAGCGCCTTCGAATTTCAATATCTTGCTGCGCCCGGTAAAGGCACGCGCGAGCCGCATCGCGTAACCGGTGGCTTCCGATCCGGTGGTCGCATAGGCTATTTTTTCGGCGCAGGGGATGTCGTTGACAAGGCGCGCGGCCAGTTGAATTGCGACATCGTTGAGCGAGCCGAACATGTGCGCGCCGCGTTCGAACTGTGCCTGCGCCGCCTTGACCACGGCCGGGTGTGAGTGACCGAGAATGAGTGCGCCGGCACCGCCGACATAGTCGATGTATTCGTTATCATCGACGTCCCACATGCGCGAACCCTTGCCGTGGGCGAAGATCAGGCGAATGTCATCGGCGAGCGAGTAGCTGCCAAGGCCCGCGCCCGGTAAAACGCGTTCAGCAATTGCAAAGAGCTCGCGCTGGGTGAGGGTGTCGGCGCTGGTTTTGGCTGCGGGTGAAGTCATGATCGATTTCCTGTTAAGCGACGGCTGCGCGCAGCCATTCGTGTAGTTTCTGGATAGGGCGTTCATTGTTGATGCCGCCCTCCGGATTCAATACCAGCGGTCCCGGCCGGTAGCCGCGCGAGTTGATGCCGCGTTGAACTTGCTTGACGATGTCGAGATCTTCCTGGAAGGTCGTTTCACGGTCGTTGTCGATGACTTTTTGCAGGGTTTCATCGACGCCGCCGTCGTTAGAATAAAACGTTCGGAAAACACGCACGTCATCGACCGCGAGCGGACGCCAGGTGAAACTGTTGACTACGCCGCCCGGATAGAACTGGATGGAAGTGGCTGGCCACAGGTAGAAGCTGCCGTAATCGGCGCCGCTGGTGTCATACCATGCGTCTTCACTGTGTGAAGATTCTGACGTATGGTGCAACACTTGTGTGTTGCCATAGGGCTCGATCGAGTAGGTCGAGGGGTCGATGATGCCCCTGGCAAATGACGGGTGACAGTTACCGCAGTGATAACATTCGTTGTAATTCTCGATGGCTACGAACCAGTTACAACCCTCGTCGGCGCTGTGATGATAGGCATACTGGCGCTGCTCGATATCGGCGCACAGGCTGGTCATTTCCGCGCGTATGCCCGGGTAGGTTTCGTCCATGCTCGCGCAGTCGGGATCGAGGTTGATGAACACAAAGCCGAGAAAGTTTTCGACGCGAATTTCAGTCAGACAGATCTTTGTCGCATCGAAACCGGGTACCTTGCTGACGTGCGGCGCGGCCTTGAGCTTCCCCGTCAGGTCGTAAGACCAGGAATGATAAGGGCAAACCAGCAATTTGCGATTGCCGCTGCCTGCGGCGAGTTTGTGACCGCGATGTTGGCAGACGTTGTAAAATGCCTTGATCTCACCGTCACGCGTATGTGTGATCAGGATATCCTGGTCGTAGATCGCGAGGGTGTGGTAGTCGCCGGGCCTGCTGATCTGGCTGGCATGACAGGCCAGCAGCCAGTTTTTGAAAAACACTTGGTCAACGATACGTCGGAATAGCGCCTCGTCGTTGAAGTACTTCGCCTCCAGCCCGAGTACCGGTGCGCCAGCTGCATCAAGCTCAGGATTCATCATAAATATTTTCCTCCCAGCGGGCCTGGTGAAACGCCTCAACGGCCTGGCTCGCCGTATCACCGCCACGCACCACCAGCAGCGCGCAGAGGCTTTCGAGTAACGCCGTCACCGCCGAATTCGAGTGGAAGAACTGTGGTGTATGCGTTGGCGCAACCAGGCCGATATCGGCTTCGCGGCACAGTGATGCGGCATTGCTGTCGGTTATGCCGATCACCTTCGCGCCGGTTTTCCTGGCGCGTTGCACGGCCGCGAGCGTATCACGCCGATAAGGCTGAAAGGTCATTGCCAGCAGGCAGTCGCGTTCATCCATACGGATGATGTCGTCCGACGGCAGGCTGCCGTGGCGCGGCGTCAGGATGAAGTGATCGAAGCCCATGCGCGCGACGTACCAGAAGTTATAGGCGAGCGGGTAGGCGAGGCCGAGGCCGAGTACGTATACGCGTCGGGCGTTGATCATCAGGTCGACCGCTGTTTCGAGATCGGCGACGGATTGCTGGGCGAACATCTTTTCAGTGTTTTCCAGGCAGGCCTCGGCCATGCTGCCGAAAACTGCAGCGCTGCCGCCCTTGCGACCCAGTTGCTGCAGCCAGCGCACCCGGTCGGGGCTGCTGCCGATGCCACCGCGCACGAAATCACGGAAGCGCTCGCGCATCGCGTCATAGCCCTCGAAACCCAGGTGGCGTGCCAGGCGCACGAAGCTGTTGGGTTGCACCTCGGCATCGGTGGCGAGGGTGCGCATCGATTGTAAACCGACTTCGTGGGGGTGATCGATGATAAAGCGGGCGCACAGCTGCAACTGGCCGGGGAGTTCGTCAAAGTCGTGCAAAAGGCGTGCGATCACTTCTTCCTGGGTCTTTGGCAGGACGTTTTCAATCACCGTGAAATTTCGCGTAGTTTGTGACATTTGTGTGCTTGATTTACTTAATAGCACAAGTGTATCATCTGCCAATCTTTCAAGGCAACATTAAATTTCTGCGGAGTCACTCGATGCAATCCAGCGCGAAAATCGTCATCATCGGCGGCGGGGTCATGGGCTGTTCACTCGCTTATCATCTCTGCAAGGAGGGCGAAACCGACGTCCTGTTGCTGGAGAAGGCTGAGCTCACCAGCGGCTCTACCTGGCATGCGGCCGGCCAGATCACGCATTCAGTCAGTCATTACAGTCTCGCCAGGATGGCAGCCTACGGCACCGATCTCTATCCGCGGCTCGAGGATGAAACCGGTCAGTCCTGCACCTGGCACGGCAGCGGCAGCCTGCGCATCGCCTATACCCAGGATGAAGTCGACTGGATCAAGTACACACTGTCCGTGGGCAAGGGGCTTGGCCACACGATGGAAATTATCGATCCCGGGCGTATCGCCGAACTGCATCCTTTTTATAATCTCGATGGTGTCATGGCGGCGCTCTATACCCCGCATGATGGTCATGTCGATCCCGCCGGGGTCGCCTTTGCAATGGCCAAGGGTGCGCGCATGATGGGTGCCAGCGTAGTGCGCCAGAACCGGGTGACCGGGATTACGCGCGCTGGCCATGGCTTCGTGGTGCACACCGAGCAGGGGGATGTCGAGGCGCAGATGGTAGTCAATGCGGGCGGTACCTATGCGCGCCAGATCGGGCATTGGCTCGGTGTCGATCTGCCGATTGCCAATATGCTGCATCACTACCTGATCACCGACACGGTGCCGGAATTCGAGAACCTGGGGAAAGAGCTGCCGGTCATCCGTGACGATTCGCAGGTATCGGGCTACATCCGCATGGAGCAGAAATCCGGGTTGATCGGAATCTATGAAAAGGCCAATGCGGCCTCGGTGTGGGACGATGGCACGCCCTGGGAATCCGCAAACGAATTATTCGAACCGGATTACGATCGCATCATGCCGTGGCTCGAAAATGCACTGGAACGCATGCCGGTGCTGGCCGATAAGGGTATCAAGAGCGTGGTGCACGGTGCCATCACCCATCCGCCCGATGGCAATATGTTGCTGGGTCCGTCCGGGGTAAAGAATTTCTGGTGCTGTTGCGGTTCGCAGGTCGGTATCGCCTGGGGGCCGGGCGCCGGCAAGTATCTCGCCCAGTGGATGGTGCACGGTGCCGCCGATGTGTCGATGCGCAGTTTCGACCCGCGTCGCTTCGGTGCGCGTATCGATGACGATTACCGCATCAACAAGGCGAAGGAAGATTATCTGCTGCGCCACGAAATTCCCTATCCGCATCTCGACCGTCCCGCTCTGCGCCCGTCGCATTCAAAGCTGTCTCCGCTATACGAGACCTTGAAAAGCAAGGGGGCAGTCTACGAAGATGTCTATGGCTGGGAGCGTCCGTACTGGTATGCAGTGAATGGCATTGCGCAGCAGCACGTCGAGAGTTTTCGCCGCAGTGCATTGTTCGACATCATCGGTAACGAGGTGCGTGGTATGCGCAAACATGCCGGCATTGCAGATCTTTCCGCCTTCGCCAAGATCGAGATCAGCGGCAAGGACGCCGAGACATTTCTCGAGCGCATTCAGTCCAACAGGTTGCCACGGAAAGACGGCAGTATCTCGTTGACCTACCTGGTCATGAAAAATGGGCGCATCGAAGGCGAAGCGACGATTATCAGACTTGCTGAAAATCACTACTACCTGGTTTATGCGGCGGTGCGTGAAGCCGCTTTGCTGAACTGGATGCAGGAAGAGGTCCTGGCTGGCGAAAGCGTGACCTTTGCCAACGTATCGGAAGCGCTCGGCGTCATCATGCTGGCCGGCCCGGCCGCGCGCCGCATTCTCGCCGAGTGTACTGACGCGACGCTCGATAATGCCAGTTTTCGCTGGTTGTCGAGCCAGTCGATTACGGTCGCGGGGGTAGCAGAGGTGCGCGCGTTGCGAGTCACCTATACCGGTGAACTGGGTTGGGAGTTACACGTACCGATGAACGGCATGCTCGACGTTTACAACGCATTGATAGCGACGTCGCACAGTGGCGGCCTGGTGCACATCGGTTCGGCTACCCTGAACGCGGTGCGCATGGAAAAGGCTTATCGCTCCGGCTCGGAAATTACCAACGAAGTTACCATCACCGAAGGCGACGTCGCGCGCTTTGCGCGCGCTGGAGGTTTCCAGGGAGCGACGGCCTCGCTGGCGGCTGCCGAACGCTGGGTGCTCGCCTACTTGCAACTGGATGAACCCGCCGCCGGTGAGGTGCTGTGTGACCCGCTCGGTTCGGAATCTGTCTGGTACGAGGGTCGTCCGGTCGGTCAGGTTTCATCAGGCGGCTACGGCTATGACCAGGGGCGGTATCTTGCCTTTGCTTACATCAAGCCGGCATTAAATCGGATCGGTAACCAGTTTGAGGTGCTGGTAATGGGTGCGCCGCGCCGCGCGGTAATCGTCGAACAATGTGTGTATGATCCGCAGAATCTTTTGCCGCGTGCGGAAGATTAAAGTTATTACTAATCATTGATGTCATCACCGCGCACGCGGGAATCTTGTGGAGCTTGTCTTGCGGAGATCGTAGACTCTGGACAAGATCCCCGCGTGCGTGGGGATGACGCACGAGAGCGTCACTGGCGCGGGGATGCCATTTTTTAATTTTGAGGAGTAACAAATGGATAACGATTTATTTGAAAAAGGCCTGGCGCAGCGTAAGGCGACTCTCGGTGCCGAGTATGTCGAGAAAAACCTGGCCGCCGCCGATGATTTTACCCGTCCTTTCCAGGAAGCAATGACGGCCTGGTGCTGGGGATTCGGCTGGGGTGATGACGTTATCGAGCCGAAGACGCGTTCGATGATGAACCTGGCGATGATCGGCGCGCTCGGCAAGATGCATGAATGGGAAATCCACTGTCGTGGCGCAATCAACAACGGCGTCAGCAAGGAAGAGATCCGCGCGATTATTCACGTCGTCGGCATCTACTGCGGCGTGCCGCAATCCCTGGAATGCTTTCGCGTCGCGCGCAAGGTACTCGAGGAAGACGGTCAGCTTTGAATTAATCGAGTGACTGGATGCCGGCCTCTACAATATCCAGCGCCGTATCCAGTTGTGCGCGGCTGATGGTCATCGGTGGGCACAGGGTTAGCACGCAGCCAGCGCCGACCTTGTAGCTGAGTCCCTGCGACAGTGAATGGTACAGAACAGTATCGGCCTCGTCGCTGGCGGGCTTGCCGTCACGGCGCAGTTCGATACCGAAGTGCAGGCCCAGACCGCGCACCTCGTGAATGACTGGATAGCGCTCGCGCATCGCTTCGAGGCGTGTGAGCGCATGTGCACCCAGTTCAGCTGACGCTTCTATCAAGCGCTCTTCAACTAGGCAATCGAGCGTCGCAAGCGCGGCGGCGCAGCCCACCGAACTCTTTTCGTGGGTATAGTGGCCAAGTGCACGATCGCCGACGATATCGAGAGATCGCCGCACGATCAGCGCAGCCATCGGGAAGATGCCACCACCCAGCCCCTTGCCGATGACCAGCATATCGGGTACCACGGCGAAATGTTCACAGACAAACATCTTGCCGGTGCGTCCCAGCGCCGAGGGTATTTCGTCGAAGATCAGCAGCACTCCGTGGCGGTCACACAGTTCCCTGACCTTGTTCCAGTATCCGGGCGGTGGCAGCTCGACCGTGGTCCAGCGCATCGGTTCGGCAATCAGCGCGGCCACGTCACCTTGCATGCCGAGTACGTAGTCGAGGTACTCGATACAACCCGAGTGGGCTTCGTCGCTGCAATTGAACAGGCAGTGACCACGAGTGGGCGGTGGTATGTGCTCGGTGCCGGGCAGTAGCGGACCGACGTCCTTGCGAAACAGGGCTTCACCACCGATCGAAATCGCATCCAGAGAAGCGCCGTGGAAGCTGTCCCACATCGAAATGGTTTTGTGCCGTCCAGTTGCATAGCGTGCCAGTTTTAGCGCCATGCCGATGGCGGAAGTGCCGCCCGGCGCAAACAGCATCTTGTCAAGATCACCGGGGGCAAGGTCGGCCAGGCGTCGTGCGAGATCGATGGCGACCTGGTTGGTATAGCGTCGCGGACAGAACGGCAGCTGGTCGAGTTGCGCCTTGATGGCCGCGATCACGCGCGGGTGTCCGTGGCCGACCTGGTGCACGCTGTTGCCGTGGAAATCCATGATCTTGCGACCCTGGGTATCCTCGAGATATATCCCGTCACTACCCTGCAGGGCGTTCAGGCAGGGCGTCGACAGCGACTGATGAATAAAGAGCTCTGCATCTTCATCGAGAATGGCGCGCGTCGCAGCGTCCAGGTGTTGTTGTGACCATTGCTGGCGACGCGGTGACAGGTTGACGTCACCTTCGGCGCGTTCGGGGGGCTGCGATAGTGGCTCGGTCATAGGTAAAAATCTCGATCTGCGGGTTTGGTGAACTCAGAACAGGCTCTTGCGCATCGCATTGGCGAGCGGCTCCGAGCCCAGCTGGTCTAGCTGGTCGACAACGCCCTGGTGATCGGTTGCGGGGCGGTTCTGACTCAGTTTGTATTTACACTGAACCTCGTCGATGGTGATTTCGACGCCGATGATCGCTTTCAGCATGGCCGCGCGATACTGCGGTTGCCAGGGAGCTTCGAAGCGGGATTCGTAGCGTGCACTGAGCGCTTCGACGATTCCGGCAACCGCCGCGTCATCATCGAGTACCCGGCAATGCCCATAGATGTGCACGGCCTGGTAGTTCCAGGTGGGAACACCCGGGTTTTGGTACCAGCTCGGTGAAATGTAATCGTGTGGCCCGAGGAAAGTAACCAGCACCTGCTGGTCATTGAGCTGCTGCCATTGCGGATTCTGGCGTGCCAGGTGGCAGTGCATCCGTGTGTGATCGGTCGCAATCAAAAATGGCAGGTGCGATGCGTAAGGCCGCCCTGCATCGATCGAAATCAGCTGGCCAAAGGCGTTGGCGTCGATGAACGAGAAAATTTCGTCTTCTGCGGAAACCTTGAAGTGCTCAGGTATATACATGACGATCTGTTGCTCCAGCGGCAGGTGGGCGAGCGCGCCATTATAAGAAAAAGCGCCTGGCGCTACCCGCATTATTTGCTAGACGGCTATGGCCCGGATGGCTCAATTGGGATTTATGAAAATTACCGGCTCCAGAGTCTCGCGAGGTTTCCTGCAGATCTGTAACGTCAGTCGCGAAACCTTTGATGAGCGGCTGCGCCTGCTCGCCGCTGGCCTCGATTTTGATACTGAGGCCAGCCTGGTGCTGGACGCGGGTATCAGCTGCCAGGCGGAATACCTCCCGATTCCCCGGGGCGGACGCCGTAAAGTGCCTGTGACGGGCTTTACTCCCGAGAGCCGTCTTGATGTAGTGGCCGACGACGCCATCGCTACCTAAAGCGGTGAGATACTCAGGCGAGGCGTCGATTCACAGTTGAATTATTTGCGGGCTCGTCGCAAGATTGCGCACAGGCCACAGCCCTGCCAATTTGATGAGCAAACGCCGACCGGGAACGTTACAGACTATGCCGACAACCGATATTCGCCAGCTAATTGACCTCGATCGTTATCCGCTGGATCAGCCCGATCATCCTGTTTTTGCGCAATTATTGGACGATGGCCGGCGTGCGCTCGAACAGGGAGCGCTGTTTTCGATGGTACGGTTTGTTCGCCCTGAGGCTATTGCTATCATGGTGCGCCAACTGGAAGCCCTGCGGACACGCTCCTGCCGTTACGAGCACGCGCGCAATGCCTATGTTTACGACGGCGGCGCAAGCGACTGGCCAGATGACCATCCACGCGCGCTACGGCATCGATGTAGTTATAACCAGGTGCTCAATTACCAGATTCCGAACAATTCGCCCTTGCGGCTGATCTATTACTGGCAACCGTTAACCGAGTTTCTGCGCCAGCTCTGCGGCTTTGAGACCTTTTATCGCAGCGACTGCCCGCACTTCGCGCTGACCTCGAAGATAGCCGGTGAGGGCGACACGGACGGTTGGCATTTCGATACCAACGACGTTGTCTTCTCGTTGCTGTTGCAGACTCCCGAGGCGGGTGGCGAATTCGAATACGCGCCATTTATTCGTTCCGAGCAGGACGAAAACTATGACGGCGTCAAGCGCGTCGTGGCGGACCCGCAGCGCTCTGCAGTGCGACCGCCGATGGGCCTCGGAGATTTCAATGTATTCATGGGCGACCTGTCCTTGCACCGCGTTAAACCGGTGATCGGTGCTCAGCGACGCATTGTCGCGTTATTCAGCTATGACCGCGATCCGGGTATGGTGTTCGACCAGAGTTATGTCGATGAAATGCACCAGGCCATGACGAATTGACCGCGATCCGGTTTTACGAATACCCGACTAGTACTTATACTGCCTGTCCGCGATAAATTAGGTTGAACGACAGCATGCTCCACGGTAAACAGGACCTCGACAAAGACCCGGTTGCGCAACAGTCATCACTACTGGAGCAGGTGCCGATTATCGATATTGCCGAGTTGCGCGTCGATTGCAGTGCATCACAAGCCCGTCCTGCGGTCGATCAAATTGCCGAGGCCTGCAGCAGTTGGGGGTTTTTCCAGGTGACCAACCATGGTATCGCCGATGAATTGATCGAGGATGTCTGGTTGCAGACCCGTGAGTTTTTCAATTTGCCGATCGAAAGCAAGCTGTCGGTGGTACGTAGTCGTGAAAATCCCTGGGGTTTTTACCACAATGAACTCACCAAGAATCAGCGCGATAAAAAACAGGTATTCGATTTCACCCGCGAGGGGACGGATCCGATTTACGGCC
This sequence comes from Gammaproteobacteria bacterium, assembly GCA_022340305.1. Taxonomy (GTDB): domain Bacteria; phylum Pseudomonadota; class Gammaproteobacteria. Next base: position 39,619 of record JAJDOF010000167.1, on the reverse strand, counting down.
AGAGCAATCGTTGGCCGGCACAGCAGGACGCTTTCAAGTCGTCCATGCAGGAATATTTCGAGGCCTGCACGAAACTGTCGCTTGAGCTGCTGGAAGCTTTTTGTATCGGCCTCGATTTACCGGCGAAGTTCATGCATGCCGATTTCGCCAGCAATCACACCGGATTCCTGCGACTCAATTATTATCCGGTGCACGATCCCATCGAAGGCGCCGCCGAGAATTACCAGCCGGTTGCCGACCTCGGAGTGCATCATCATACCGATGCCGGTGCGCTGACAGTGCTGATCCAGGACGAAGTTGGCGGCCTCCAGGTGCATCGTGATGGTTACTGGTATGACATTCCGCCGGTTCCGGGAGCCATCGTCATCAATACCGGCGACATGATGCAGGTCTGGTCAAACGACGTTTATCATGCGCCGGTGCACCGGGTGCTGGCGATGGATGCCTGTGACCGTTACAGCCTGCCGTTTTTCTTCAATCCAGCTGCCGACGCTCGGGTAAGCCCTTTGCCGACCGTGGCCAACGATCGTAATCCGAGCCGCTACGAACCGATAGAGTGGGGGCAATTTCGCGGCAAGCGCTCCGATGGCGACTATGCCGATTACGGCACCGAAGTGCAGATTTCCCAGTTTCGCAAATAAGCCTGCCCCATGCAGGGCTCATCGCAGCATCGCCACTGGATCACCAGATGACCCGCTATCGCCCTCCCGCAGCAGCTAAATCACCCTATGTCACGCCGCAAGGCATGCGCGCTTTATTGACCGAACAGAAGGCTTTGTGGTTGAAACGGCGCGAAGTGGTAGCGGCACTATCGGCAGCCGCTGCGGAAGGAGATCGCTCGGAAAATGCTGAATATATATACCGCAAAAAGGAATTGCGGGAAATCGACCGACGTATTCGTTATTTGCAAAAACGTCTACCGGATCTCAACGTTGTCTCGCAAAAACCGGCAAGCTTGGGGCAAGTGTTTTTTGGTGCCACGGTTACTCTCGAAGATGAGAATCAGGCGGTGATTAGCTACCGCATCGTGGGACCGGACGAATTCGATCACGCGGAGCATTACATAAGCGTCGATTCGCCGTTAGCGCGGTCGTTGCTGAAACGTGAACTGGGTGACGAAGTTGTAGTCGAGGTGCCAAATGGCCGTATGGTTTATTGCATTGTGGACATTGCCTATTGATGTTGGTTTTTTTAACACATCCGGAAGCGGTGTCGAAGAGGATGAGCGGATTGCTGAACGCCGTCGAAAACTGGTTTTGACGAGGCTCGGGGCACTGTCTGCACTCGGTCTCGCCGGTTGAAATGACGTTTTGCATGCGGGTTGAGATGGCGCGAAACAGGACTTGCTCCATTGGTTTTAGTTTTGACAAAGGGATGATAAAGCGGTTTAGTGTTCGCCTATGAGCTTGACTACTACCCATAAACTGGTCGTAAATTCCGCTGCAGGGTTTTTGCTGCTGGTCGTTAGCTCAATGCTCTCTACCCAGACCCAGGCCTACCTAAACCTGACCTACAGCAACCTGGAGCAGGCGCAGAGCTTCAACGGCGACTTCATGGAAATCCTCGCCCAGGGCAAGCTGCGCATCCTGTTGACGGGCGACAACGCCAATGCCGCGTACCTGCCACGGCAGGGTTCTCCACTCGCTGAACAACAGCGCATCGCCGAGGAATTCGCCCTGTCGCACGGTCTTATTCCGGAACTGGTGCTGGTCGATAACTTTTCCAAACTGATCCCTGCCCTGCTCGAGGGCAAGGGCGATATTGCCATCAGTAACTTGACCATTAGCCCGCAACGCCTCGAGAAGATGGCGTTTTCGGTGCCGGTCGATCACGTCAACGAGCAAGTGATTGTCGCCTCCGGTAACGAGTCGATTCAACGGGTGCGCGATCTGAATGGTAAGACCGTTATGGTTAATCGCGACTCGACCTTCTGGCACGCGCTCACCTGGCTAAAAAAGAACAGGTATCCGGATATCGAGATTCTTGAAATTCCGGATGGAGTGCAAACCGAGACGGTGCTCGACTACGTTGCGCAAGGTAAAGTCGATGCCACCATCCTCGACAGTAACCTGGTTGAAATATACCTGAGCTATCGTGACGACCTGCGTGTCGCCACCAATTTTAGCGGTCAGCGCGATATTGCCTGGGGAATCCGCAAAAATGCGCCGCAATTAGTCAGTGAAATCAATCGCTTCCTGCAGCTTGAGCACATGGTCGAAGACCGCGATCGGCGTTATATCGACGATTTCGATGCAATCAAGGAGCGGCGTGTGCTGCGTGTATTGCTGCGCAACAATGCGGCATCATATTTTCTTTACCGCGGCGAGTTGATGGGATTCGAGTACGAACTGGCACGTGAATTTGCCGACTACCACGGCCTGCGGCTCGAGGTGGTGGTGCCGCCCAGCCACCGCGAAATGACCAGCTGGTTGCTGGAAGGGCGTGCCGACATCGCCCTGGGGTTTATCGAACCCAGTAAGCGCCAGCGCGGCCTCGGTATCGAGTTTTCCAGGCCCTATCACTATGCCCGTCAACACGTCGTGGTACAGCAAAATGACCCAGCCACGACACTCGAGGACCTCAATAACAAGACACTGTTCGTACGCCATCACAGTAGCTACTGGGAACGCCTGTCCAAGCTGCAGCACTCCGGCGCGCGCTTCCAGCTGCGTGCGGCCGACGATAATATCGAAACCGAACAACTGATCAAGATGGTGTCGAGTGGTAAGTACAACGCCACCATGGCAGGTGAGCATCTGCTCGATATCGAACTGGCCAATGGTGTCCCCGTGCGTTCAGCCTATGTGCTCGACGAAACAGCCGCGCATGCGGTCGCGCTGCGCAAACGTAACCCGAAGCTGAAGCAGGCTCTCGACGCTTTCGTCAAGCGAGTCTACAAAAGCGAATTTTACAACGTCACCTACATCAAGTATTTCAAGAGTCGACGCTCGATGCAGCGACTGGCTGGTGGGCGCGTGGTGGATCCTCAGCGAGGGCAGATTTCCCCTTACGATAAACTGGTGCGCAAGTATGCCGATCGTTACGGTTTCGACTGGCGCCTGGTGACCGCACAGATGTACCAGGAAAGCAGGTTCAATCCCAAGGCGAAGTCGCAGGTCGGCGCACGCGGATTGATGCAGTTGATGCCACGCACGGCCAAGGCGATGGGGGTCAAGAACACCAGTGATCCGGCTCTTAATATCAAGGGAGGTATCATGTACCTGGACTGGTTGCGCGACCGCTTCGACTCAAAACTGCCAATATCGGAACGCATCTGGTTCACGCTCGCAGCCTACAATGCCGGTGCTGGACATGTGCAGGATGCGCGTCGCCTGGCGCAGCAAATTGGTTACGACCCTGATCGCTGGTTTGACCATACCGAAGAGGCGATGCTGTTATTGGCAAAAAAAGAATATGCGCGCAAGGCGCGATTCGGTTATGTCAACGGGCGCGAGCCGGTCAACTATGTGCGCGATATCCGCCAGCGTTTCGAAGCCTATGTCGATCTCGGGCGAGAAAGTGCCACCGTATATCGCGTTCCCCGGTCGTTGCCGAAGCGCAACCTGTTGGTGGAAACCGCGCTCGAGCCGGGCAGCCTGAATCGGCCACTCAATCTGCATCTGCAACCGGGCTGAGGCAGCATCCCCCTTTATACCCGACCGCGGGCGACCCACCTGGTGGCGGCCTGAAGCTTGCAGATGGCCGCAAAAGGGGCTGGGTTGGCAGAATTAAAGTGTGCTGGTCTATTTACCCATGGCCAGGGCTTTCAAATCGGTCATCGGGTCGGCGACCAGTCGTGGTGTTGGACTGATACCGGCCTCGATGATTTTACGACCGAAGGCGTAAGATTTGGGTTCATTCATCGCGTCGATGGCGAGCAATTCGTCATCGCGGTAATACCAGATCGAGCGGCTGGCGGCACCGGCGCCGGGGCGGATCACGGTGTGATTATGCCCCTGGTTGAGACCGACGATTTGCAGCTTGCAGTCGTACTGATCTGACCAGAACCAAGGCAGCGCCGTGTAGCGCACGTCTTCCCCTGCAAGGCGACGCGCCACCAGGTCGCCCTGGTCGGCGGCATTTTGCACCGATTCCAGCCGTATGGTCTGACCGTTGCGCGTAAAGCAACTGCAGTCACCGGCCGCGTAGATATCCGGGTCTGACGTCTGGCAAAAATCATTGACGCGAATGCCGATATCACAGGCGAGACCGGCGGCCTGCGCAAGTTCGATGTTGGGGCTGGCGCCGATACCCACCAGCACCAGGTCGGCGTCGATAATCGCGCCGGACTCGAGTTCGGCGCCGCGCAACTTGCCGTTTTCTCCGAATAGACGGGCGAGGCGGGCGGATTCGTGTATCTGCACACCATGCCCCTGATGCAGTTCACGAAAGTAATCGGAAGTCGCTGCAGCGGCAACGCGCTGCAGAATGCGCTCAGCCATTTCCAGCAGGGTGACCTCGAGGCCGAGTTTACGGGCCACGGCGGCTGCCTCCAGGCCGATGTAGCCACCGCCGACAATAAGCAGCTTGCGTCCCGCCTGAAATTGTGACGCCACGTTATCGATGTCGGCGATGCTGCGCAGCGTAAACACGCCGTCCAGGGATCCGCCCATGGCATCGGGTAAGCGGCGCGCGCTGGAACCGGTACACAGCAGCAACTTGTCGTATGCGATGGATTCACCGCTTGCAGTGAGCACGCGGTGCTGGTCGGGCTCGATAGCATCGACCCGGGTGTCGAAGCGCAGCCCGATATTTTGCTCGCGGTACCATTCCAGCGGACGAATGAACAGTCGTTCGCGTTCGAGTTCACCGAGCAGATATTTCTTCGACAGCGGCGGCCGCTGATAGGGTGGATGTGGTTCCTCGCCGATCAACAACACCGATCGTGGGTTGGAGAGCGCCACGTGTCGCGCAATAAATGAAGCTGCCGCCTGTCCCGCACCAACGATGACGATGGGGGCGGTCACGGTTTATTCCGGTTCGGGAACGTACAGTACCAGGCCGTCGAGCTCGTCCGAGGCGATGATCTGACAGCTCAGTCGGCTATTGTCTTCGCGTTCGACATCGGTCATTTCGAGCATGGTATCTTCGATATCGTCGATTTCCCCGGTTTTGGCAAACCACTGCGGGTCGACAAAGACGTGGCAGGTGGCACAGGAAAGGCATCCACCACATTCGCCCTCTATATGAGGAACATTGTTTGCGGTTGCGGCTTCCATCAGGTTCAAGCCGTTTTTGACGTCCGCCGCTATTTCGCTGCCGTCTTCCATTTTCCAGGTGATCGTGGCCATAGTTTCGTGCTTATCGATAGTGGATGTAAAAACCGCGTAATGTATCCTTTTTTCTCACCGATGTCTTATTGATTTTTAACATCGATGGGGGTATTCAGCGCCTTGCCTGCCTGTTGCTGGAGCAATTGCCACAGCGCCTCGACGTGTGCACGCGTGGTGGCTTCGACGCCGATGGAGACGCGCACCATCCAGCGACCGTCCAGTAGGGATGGGCTCATGAAAGCTGCCCCGGACTGATTAATGGCCTGTACCCAGGCGAGCGTGTGCCGATCGAGCGCTTCGCCGTGGAGGCCGCGAGGCTGGTGGCGAATGCACACGGTCTGCAGTGAAACTGGCGCGAGCACCTGCCACTCGGGTGTCTGTTTAACCTGGTCAGCAAGCCAGCGCGCATTGGCGAGATCGCGGCGCAACCGGTTTTGAATCGCCTCGACACCATCGATGCTGAGCTGATACCAGAGTTTGAGGGCTCGAAAGCGGCGCCCCAGCGGAATGCCCCAATCGCGATATTGCCGCACTTCGTCGTCCACGGTGGAACGCAAATAGCTCGGGTTGGTCGACATCACGCGCACCAGGTGCTCGACATCGCGGACGTACATCAGCGAACAATCGAGTATCGTGCCCATCCACTTATGCGGGTTCCAGGAGATCGAATCGGCGGCCTCGACACCCTGCCAGAGGTGACGGCATTCCGGTAGCAGCATGGCGCTGCCGGCCATAGCGGCGTCTACGTGCAGCCACAAACCGTATTGCGTGGCGATCCCGGCGATCTCGGCGAGCGGATCGATTGCGGTCACCCCGGTGCTGCCGATCGAGGCCACCACGGCGGCTGGACTGAAGCCAGCCTTGATATCGTCGCTAATCTGCTGCGCGAGGCAGGGCGCCAGCATCGAACGGCTGTGCGGGTCCATCGCTACCCGGCGCAGGTTATGTTCCCCAAATCCTGCCAGTAAAGCGGCCTTTACCACCGATGAATGCGCTTCGTCGGTGGTATATACAATCAGCGCCTGTGGTTCTCCCTGCAGGCCACCACGGTTTTGCGAAAATTCACTGGCACGTTCGCGCGCCAGCAACAGAGCGGTCAGGCAGGCAGTGGACGCAGTGTCGTGGATACAGCCCTGCCAGTTGTCCGATAAACCGGTGAGTTGACGCATCCAGTCGCAAACCACCTGTTCCAGCTCGGTTGCCGCCGGGCAACTTTCCCAGGAAATTCCCAGGGTAGCGAGCCCGGAGCTTGCGATATCGCCGAGCGTGGACGCGAGTGATGCATTTGACGGGAACCAGCCGAAATGCATCGGATGCTGCACCTGGGTAATGCCGGGCACGATTTTGGTTTCGAGCTCTGCCAGTATGTGTTCGGCGCTTTGTGGAGCTTGCGGTGCGCCCACCGCGAAACTTGCGCTTACCTCACCGGGTTTAACCTGGGCGCGAACCGGCCGTTGCTCGAGATCGCTGCGATAATCCGCGATCCAGTCGATGAGCGCATGGCCTGCCTGGCGAAACTCTTCTGGTGTCATGATGGCATCCGGGGTTAATAGTATGCGGATTTTCAGGTATGGTTGCCTTTCGAGTCAACGAGTGAGCAAAGGAATCAGCGTGAATCAAGCCATCAGGATCGCCATTCTGGATTCGGTTCCGGAAGTTTACTGGGCCGACGATCTCGGTATTACCGATGCACAGAAATTCATCGATTTGTTGCAGCCGGTAAATCCGGCCGCCCACTTCGATATTTTCTTTACGTCGAAAGACCAGTTTCCGCAACGACTCGATGACTATGACGCCATTTTGGTGACCGGTAGCCCTTGCAGCGTGCACGATGACCATGACTGGATCGCTCGACTAATCGAGGTGGTCCAGGAGGCTGACCAGCGTAACCTCAGAATTATCGGCTCCTGTTTCGGTCATCAACTGGTCGCCTGCGCCTTCGGTGGCGATGTCGGGTATAACGAGCAGGGCTGGGTGATTGGTAATTATCCGCTGCACATCAGCGGACAGTTCGGCTGGATGCAACCGCAGGCGCCGACCACCGCGCTGTACCACTTCAACCAGGAGCGGGTGACACGCTTGCCGAAGGATGCCATCGCGTTTGCGCGCACCGACGAGTATGATGATTACGGCTATACCATTGGTGACAATATCCTGTGTTTCCAGGGACACCCGGAGCAACCTCTTCGCGCCATGATTAATTTTCTGAATACAACTGACAGCCTGTCCGCGGATGAACGCGTCAAAGCCGAACGCTGCATCGCCGCGGGCGAGCCGGATGCGCAGGTCTGGGGCGAATGGATGATGCGATTTTTCGTTAACTGAATGCGCCAGCCGTGGAGGCAATCATGAAACTCATTCCACTATTTGCACTACTCCTGTGGTGTGGAATTACCCGGGCCGCGGATATCGAAAACGGCAATGATCTGCACTTCGAACATTGCACCGGCTGTCACGATTCGAGCGTTTATACGCGTGACAAGCGTAATGTCCGTGACCTGGCAGGGCTCGGTCGGCAGGTTCGCTACTGCAAGGATACGATCGGTTTGACCTGGTTTGACGACGAGGTCGATGACGTGATCGAGTATCTCAACCAGACCTACTATCACCTGTAACCTGTGAATGTCGGGAACATCGACAGTAGGCGACCCGTTGGCCGGGTGGGTTACTGCTGGTGCAGATGCACGTCTCGTTGCGGAAACGGAATCGAGATACCTTCCTCGTCAAAGCGCAGCTTCATCGCCCGGTTCAATGCCCAGAAGGTTTCCCAGTAGTCATCCTTGTTGACCCAGGGTCTGACGATAAAGTTTACCGAAGATTCACCGAGCTCATGCAGGCGGATCATGGCTGGTGGATCCTCGAGCACCGCGGGGTGAGCGGCGACAACTTCGGCCATCACTTTTTCGGCTTTTTCGATATCGTCGCTGTAGGCGATCCCGAAAACCAAATCTATGCGGCGTATGGTTTGCGCAGTAACGTTCTTGATGACATCGCCCCAGATCTTGCCGTTGGGTACGATGATGGTCTGGTTATCGAAGGTCAGGAAGGTGGTGTTCACCAGGCTCATTTCACTGACCAGGCCGGATACGCCACCGGCCTCGATTACGTCGTCGACGTCGAAGGGTCGATAGATAAGTATCAGCATCCCGGCGGCAAAATTGGATAAGGTATCCTGCAGGGCGAAGCCGACGACAAAGCCGACCAGTCCCATACCTGCGAGCAGGGGGCCGACGCTGAAGCCAATCTGTGACAGCGCGATCAACACGCCCAGTATCAGCACCGTGTTGCGCACGATCGATACCACCATGCGTTTCAATAGCTGGGAGAGGTGGAAACGTGAGTCCTCAAGCCCCCGCTCGGTCAGCGTTTGCGCGAGACCGGCAAGTTTGTAGAAGACATAGACAATGATCACCAGCAGGAAGAGGTTGAAGATCAGTCCTGGGCCACTTTCGATGACTCCGGCCCACAGGGTTTCGCTCCAGCCGACCAGCAGGTTAGTAAAAACGCCGACCTGAAATATGTCCGAGGTGATCTGGCCCGTGGCGAGGAGTAACTGGTTTTGATATTCAGTTGTATCCATTTCCAGGGTTTTCATCATGGCGAGAACACTGGAAACATTGCTTGCCAGATTGGTAATGTGAGTAGTCAGGACATTGAGCCTGGCTTTGGACTCCGCGTCATCGGGGACCGCGGCTATACTCGCGCGCAGGGCCTTGATGTCGCTCGTGGCCATTTCCAGCAACACCGAGCCATTCTCTGCCCGATCCGACAGGCTTTGCTCGAGTGCGGCTTTTTCTGCAGTTACATCGCGACCGAAACGGGGTGCAACTTCGATGGTGGCAATCTGAATCTGGTAGATACGGTTCAAGCGGTCGATTTCTTCAAAGATCTGGCTGAAGATAGCCGCTTGTTCAGCAGCCGAAGCGGTGGCCTCTGGCAGGACAATTCTCCCGCGCAGGGCACCGATGGAGGTTTCGATGGCCCGCAGTTGGGATTCCAGGATAGTGAGCGCCTGCTGGTGATATTTTTGGTTCTTGGCAGAAGATTTTTCCAGCTCGGCAACCTGCCTGAGAAACGCGAGGTTCTGCTCCAGTAAATTCATGCGTGAGCGGATCAGACGCGATTCGAGAGCGATCTTTATGATGTCTTCTGCATCAGTCAGGCGTTTCCCGAGATTGCTAATACTTCTGGATTCTCGATCGATTTCAGCCAGTATGCTATCGATGTTAAGCGACTGCTCGGCTGTCTTTGAGTCCTCGGCATAAGCGACTGTAAGTGGACTGAGCAGTGCCCCGGTTAATAGCAGCAGGGTGACATTAATTAACCGTTTTGTGGCTGGCAACATGATGATTTCTCTGTTCGGTTTAGCGGTGCCTATATCTATTTTCTAGTCTGGTAATGCAACGTATTGATTCCAGTCGTGGCGATCTTTGATTTTACCGTATTGAATGCCAGTAAGCTCATCGTAAAGCCTCAGCGTCAGTTCACCCGGAGGAGTGCCTGCAATCGAGTAGATCTCGTCCTGGTAGCCGATGCTGGCGACCGGGCAGATAACCGCCGCTGTGCCGGCGCCAAATACCTCTTCGAGGTCTCCACTACGAAAGGCCTCGATGACCTCGTCGATAGCGATGCGTCGCTCTTCTACCGGGATATCCCAGTCGCGTAGCAAGGTGAGGGCGCTGTCGCGCACCACGCCGGGCAGGATCGAACCTCCCAGCGGCGGCGTGACCACGCGACCCGCGATCTTGAAGAATATGTTCATCGCGCCGACTTCCTCGACGTAGCGGTGTGCGTTGCTATCCAGCCACAGCACCTGGTCGAAACCCTGCGCCCTGCTCTGTGCACCCGGTAAAAGACTGGCGGCATAGTTGGCAGCGGTCTTGGCCGCGCCCAGTCCGCCGATGCTGGCGGCGCGGGTGAAGCGATCTTCAACGCGCAGCGATACGCCTTTTTGCAGGTTGTTGAAATAGCTGCCGACCGGTGAAGTCATGATCAGAAAGCGATAGCGGTTGGCCGCGCGCACTTCGAGCGTGGCCTCGGTGCCGATCACCAGGGGCCTGATGTAAAGCGAATGTCCCCATTGCGACGGTATCCAGGCGTGATCCAGCTCGATCAGTTCACGCGTTGCCTGGAGCATGATCTCGGTCAGTTCCGCGAGCGGCATGATCGGAATACACAGGCGTTGGCAGGAATCGTGCAGTCGGCTGGCATTGCGGTCAGGACGGAAGATGCGTGCCTGGCCATCCTCACCACGAAACGCCTTGTAACCGTCGAACACCGTTTGCCCGTAATGCAGCATCGCGACCCCGGGCTCGATGGCAAGCGCCTGGTAAGGCATGATCTCGGGGTTGGTCCAGGCGCCATCTTCGTAGACCATGCTGAACATGTGGTCGCTAAAGGTACTGCCGAACCCGAGGTTGTCGAAATCGACCTGGGCAAGACGACTTTGCGTGACCGGGGTTAGCGGAAATCTTGAATGCTGCATGAACGGCCTGCTGGTAGGTGACGATTCGCCATTGGTGCGGCGCTTTTATCGGGTTGATTTTTGTAGTGGATTCCAGACCGCATCCTAGCAGAACCGGCAATACGACGCACTACCCCGGGGCAGGGCTTACCCGCTACCAGCGGCCAATGATGATACCGCGCTGTTCATCGCGATCGGGACCCATGCCGGCGAGGTTGTCGTAGGGTACACCGACGCGTGGTTTCAGGCGTCGGCGCCAGTCGACGAGCAGCATCTGCAGGTTGCGACGCACTGCTTCATACGCGGACTCTTCGCCGAGGTCTACCAGCTCGTTCGGATCCTGCTGAAGATCGAACAGCTGCGGTCGAAAGCAGTGATGGTGGACGTATTTCCAACGCTGTTCACGGATCATCGTCGCGCGGCATTCGTAGGGGGACAGATTGAGCCGGTTGCGCACTCCACGTTCCGAGTAGTCGATTTCGCTGACGGCGTAGCGACGCCAGTCGGCTGGCGCGGTATGTGCGCGCAACAACGGCATCAGCGAACGTCCCTCGACGCGTTCGTGGCAGATATTGGCGCCGGCGAATTCGACGAAGGTCGGTAACAGGTCGATCGACTCGACCATCTCGGTACAGACGCTGCCGCGGGTCTCGTCTGCGGTTGAATTCGGGTTGACAATGATGAGCGGAATGCGCACCGAGGGTTCGTGAAACAAATCCTTTTCGCCGAGCCAATGATCGCCGAGGTAGTCGCCGTGATCACTGGTAAACACGATCAGCGTGTTGTCGAACTGATCGGTCTTTTTGAGGTAGTTGAACAGGCGTCCGAGTTGATCGTCTATCTGCCGCACCAGGCCCATGTAAACCGGGATGACGCGTTCGCGCACATCGCTGCGGGCGAAACTCTCACTGTATTCCTGTTCCATGAAGGCGGCATATACCGGATGTGGATTACGCAGTTCCGTATCGGCGCGTGCCACCGACTGGACGTCTTTGGACCTGTAAAGGTCGTGATAGGGTGCAGCTGCGATCAATGGCCAGTGTGGCTTGAAGTAAGACAGGTGCAGGCACCATGGACGATCGGCGGACTGTTGTTCCAGGAAATCGATAGCGCGATTGGTGGTAAATGTCGTTTCCGAATGCTGTTCCTGCACGCGCGCTGGGTAAATCGAATTGCGCAGGCGCCAGCCCGAGCGGATATTTCCGTCGCTATCCTCACCGCTATTGGCGTAGTCCAGCCACGGATTGTCTCCCGGGTAGCCCTGCCGATTGAGGTAGGCGCTATAACCGTTCTGGCGTTTACCTGGTAGCAGGCCATCGTGTAGTTCAAAAGGCTCGAAGCCGCCGCTGGCAGAGTATTTGACCAGTTCCGATTCGGAGTCGATGCCGAGGGTGGTCAACAGGTCACGGTTTTTCCGGTGATGTGCCTTGCCGACCAGCGCGCTCCGATAGCCGGAGGGGCGCAGGTAATCGGCAATGGTAAGTTCGTCGACCCGACTGGGATCGTCATTCGCCATGACGCCGTGACTCGACATGTAGCGTCCGCTGTAAAAGCTCGCACGCGATGGCCCGCACAGTGGCGCCTGGCAATAGGCGTTGTCAAAACGTACGCCACGGGTAGCGAGCGAATCGATGTTCGGCGTGTGCAGGCTGTGGTGGCCATAACAGGACAGGTAATCCCAGCGCAGCTGGTCGCACATGATGAACAGTATGTTTCTTGGCATCGAAACGCTCTCTTTGCGGCTTCTTTCCGGGGACAGTTTACTCAATTAATCAAGAATAGTAGTGCCCCGCGGACATTTCCTGAATCAAGCTTAACGTCCTCGATTTATTCCTCGGCACTGCCCTGCCACAGCATTTTGTAGCCGAGTTCATAGGTTTCCGAACAATACTCGGCTAATTGACTGAATTTTTCCTTGAAGATATGGTCGGCATGCGATTTTTCATGCTGTTCGAAGGATTGCCAGTAAGTGATGATGACGATGTGGTCATCGCTTTTGCGGGTTGGGTCGAAGGACCCCTGTTCGGAAACGAAACCAGCATGCTCAAAAACCTGCCCGCCGATAAAACCGCCGCCTTCATTGCCATAGGTGTTTTTGACGACGTTACACATTTCGCCGATGGCCATTTCAACATCTTCGCTGTCGACGCCGGGTTTCAGTTTTACCACGTTGTGCAGCATGACGGCCCCGAAGGGAATGGTTATAGGGTGAAACATAGGGGGAATTACTCCAGGTTTTGTTCGCAAGGACGCGCATTATTGGTGATGCCGTCCGACAAGCCAATATATCTTTGGTATTAGTTGGTTCCACAATCGCGCGGGGGGTAACCCGGGGAGCTCAGTTCATAGGTCTGTAAAGACGTTGCTAAGCGAATAGCCTCCATTCATAAATGATCGGCGACTAGCTAGTCTTGCTCCGATTTGGTGGACCGGGCTTGAACAGTTGATACGATTGGTCGTGTTCTCCTGGTTTCCTGTTGCACAAATTGCACGTGGACGTAATGTACAAATACAGGCCAGTTATCTCCATTTCGTACCGCTTTTTAAGACCTGCTAAAAGGGAATGCTTAAACCCAGGTTAATTGCATAAACATCTACACCATCGTTATCGTTGTATTTGATATAATCGACGAAAATCGAAGAAGTCCCCAGGTTATTCTCGAAGCCAAATCCAATTCCGGTGTCATTGTCGTCCGCTGATATGGAAAGCCCCCCAGCGGAGCCCGTTAATTCAACGTTGGTTGGACCGATCATTGCGTACAATTTGGTGTCGTTTCCGATCGGTATGGCGCCCTTGAGATAGAAAAATGTTGTAGAGACATCATAATCAATGCCAAACAGATCATCTTCAAGCAAAGAGAAACCACCTTCAAAACCAATCCCGAAATTTGCATTGAAATCATAACCCAATCGCCCGATCAGCTGTTTAGGTTTGATCGAATCGAAACCATCATCAAAGGTTAATAGCGATCCACCTAACGCCCAATAAGCGTGTGGCTTCTCCTGGGCGGATGCTGTGAAAGAAATCAATAAAGCTAAGATACCACTGGCTATTATTTTCATGACAGTAAACCTCACAAATTGAATCTATCTGTAGATTCTCGTTATCAGTGATGATGCTCTGATAATACTGATAGAGGTTGATCTGCATCATCAAGATGAGTAATGGGATCAAGCCTTACAACGCACAAGCAGTTATCCCTGGTATGTGCAGTGCAAGTGGGAACTCGTTGATAAGACCGCAACGAGGTCCAGCCAGATCCTACCCGAGGTCTGGCTCGGTGATGCGATAGCTTTCAAGTGCTTGCATTCGGTCCCACCATTGCTGGAAGCCGGGCACGTCAAACACCTTGCTAGAATCTTCGACCATGGCCACGTAAAAACAGGCCGGCGCCAGAAAGAAATCTGCGAGCGAGGGCGTATCGCCAGCAATCCAGTCAGAGTCTCCTCGGATCTTCATGATCAGGCTGAGCAGCTTGCGCGACTGCTCGATCGATTCATTAAGGAAGTTCTCATCGGGATTGCCGATGAAGTCAGGGAAAAGGTAATAGCCGGCGACACCAATCAACGCGCCGTAGCCATAGGAATCAAATAAGCCGATAGCCGTATCCATTCTTGCACTGTCACGCACGTTGCCAGGAATAAAGGATGGCCCCTCGAGAACCTCGTTCAGATAGCGCGTGATAGCGCTGGTTTCCAGGATACGCATGCCGTCGTGATCGATCACCGGTACCTTGCCAAAGGGGTGCCTCTCGAGATGTTCGGGTTGCAGTGGTTCGCCAGCAAGCACGTTGACAGGCACCTGCTCATAATCAGCGCCCTTCTCTGCGAGCAGCATTCTTACGGTGCGTACGTATGTACTGCCATCGAATCCGTAAAGAACAATATCATTTGCCATGTTTTAGGCCTCGTGGGTTATAAGGAATAGAAATTTATTATTACGTTACGGTGAATAAACCGCTATGGATCACATGGATACTTAATTTGGTAACAATCCAGGAGTGGATTCCCGATCAAGTCCAGATCAGGGATACGTCAACACCGCCACCAGGGGCGCGGAAAATTCCTTTGCTTTTAACAGTCCTGGGATTTGACCGGCTTGACGAACGGCATCTCCACGACTTTTGCGGCTAATGTGCCGAGCGGCGTTTCGACGTTCATCGACGTGTCGAGGTTTGAATGCTCGCTCGCGACCATGGCGTATCCGATGTTCATTGCCAGTCGAGGCGAGTACAACGCGACCAGCATTTCACCGATCCTCTCGTCTGCTATGACCGGCCAGCGTCTATTGAACGTACCTTGCGGCAACGGTTCTCCATGTAACTCGACTCCAACAATACGACGTTTTATTCCTGTTTCCCGAATTCTCAACAAGGATTCCTTGCCAATGAACTCACGTTCGCTATCGAGGTCGAGCAGGCGCTCCATGCCTGCCTCGAACGGATTTATATCGAGGCTGATATCGCAACCGTATCCGAGGATACCTGCCTCGACCCGACGTATATCAGATGGGCCGGTAACGGCAATATCCTGCGGCTTTCCGGCCTCCAGAATACGGTTCCACAATTCCTCGCCATATCGACTGTCGCGTAAAAATACTTCGTAGCCGAACTCACCGCTCCAACCGGTACGTGTCACGACCACCGGAATATGGTCCAGGCAGGTTTCCACCAAACTGTAGTATGCAAGACTGGCAATATCCTCCCCGAAGAGTGATTCGACGACCGCCCTCGATTTCGGCCCCTGAATCTGGACCGGACTTACATCGGGTTCCTGAATTTGTACGTTCATGCCGGCGAAGACGGCGATACCTTTTGCCCATAACAGTAGATCACTATCTGAACAGGAGAGCCAGTACCGGTCCGCCGTAAGGCGCAGCATGACGGGATCGTTGACAATTCCGCCTTCCTCCGAAGTTATGATGAGGTATCGGCATTTTCCCGGCTCGACATTGGTGACATTGCGCGGCGTCAGGAGATCGACGAAAGCCGCCGCGTCTGGCCCGTAAATTTCTACCTGGCGCTCGGTTCCCACATCCCATAAGGTTACCCCGTTGACCAGGTGCCAGTACTCGGTTACCGGGTCATGGTAGGAATGCGGCTGGAACATATGGTTCGCAACCGACCATCCCTTGTTACCAGCGCGACGCGCACATTCGAAGAAAGGTGATCGGCGGGTCCAGTAATTGAGAGTGTCCGACATTTAGGCCCCTGATCTTTGAGTGTTCTATAATTTGATAAAAAATTATGGCCCATTTGCTGTTTTCTTGAAAGACTCAATTGATCCATGTGTGCCTGATCTAACCTTAAATATAAAATTGGCGGCTCGAATTGTTATCAGTGTCGACCGATCGGGGGGGATCCAGATTTCCGACTTCACGCAACCAATATGGAGTGTCTGCTCCAGGGAAGCGAGCTCCTGGTTAATGGTGGTCTGTCCCCCTCAATAATCCCTCTGCCCGATTTTTTTCATTACACCTGACGCCGGTCATCCATCCTGCATTATGCGAGGGAGATAATCTGCCGATCTCCGCCACTGGTGCCTGTAAATGCAGATCTGGAGCCAGGCCCTGAATGTCGCGGCACAGACGCCGCCACAGCGCAATCGCTATGTCGACTTCCTGCGGGCAGTTTCGATACTGGTGGTGATTTCGGACACTGGCTGACCACGACGGCCTACTACGTCGACGGAGCGTTGACGGCCGGGCACCTGTTCAGGACCCTGCCATGGACCCAGTGGCTGACCTGGGTTTTCCATTTCGAAATTCATCCGGCGAAAGAGAACATTTCATTCTTCAAATTCAAATTATTTTCTCTGAATGTCTATAATCGCAGCACCAGAAAGCTCAGGCTGGAACCGTCGGTGTCAGCTTTGGGGTTTCGGATCGCGTACTCAGCTATAAAGCAGTTTGTTAAATCTGGACTAGAGTATTGAATATAGTGTGATCAGCTTCCAGCCGTAAATTCATCGATTTGGCTAAGCTGCTTTGACAATAAAGCCAGGACTGCAGGCCCTGATATATGGATCGAAATGTTTCAAAAAAATCTATGCCCTCGATGACCAAGTCAGACCTGGTCAAAGTATTGGCTAAAAACCAGAGCTACCTGGCCGCCAGGGATGTTGAAGTCGCGGTTAATAGTTTGATAGACATATTGAGCAATAGTCTGTCTGCAGGTGAGCGGATAGAAATCAGGGGATTCGGTAGTTTTAATCTGCATTATCATCCATCTCGAAGCGGAAGAAACCCACGAACCGGGGAACCAGCTAATGTTTCAGGCAAGTATATTCCGCACTTTAAGCCCGGCAAAGAGTTACGCAAAAGAGTTCTGTAGCAGCTGGCGTACGGCGTCGATATAACGGCATTTGGACCGCGAATGGCTAAACCCTGCCTCCGGTATGCCTCAATCAAGTTAGCAGGTGATGAGGGTCCGAAAGTGGCCGAAGATTGTTTGCTGGCCCAGCCAGTTAAGAGTCTCCTCGGCAGAGAACAGGTCCTCGCCAGATAATATCAGGCTTTTGCTAACGACCCGGGAGAGCCATTCCTCGACATTTCAATCAGTCGTCAATCAAGACCTTATCTGCCACCAAAGTGTCAATAATTTTCACCGGATCCCAGGCAACGGTTCGATCCGATCTCAATTACTTAGAATTTTCGGAATCAGTTGCTGGTAGGGGACATAGCCTTTTATTTGTTTTCCGTTTTGTTTGAAGATTGCCGGTGTACCTACCACTCCAACTCGATTACCCAGGGCATAGGCTTTATCAACAAGGTCACCATCAATACAATTTCCTGCAGGCAGGTTCCCTTCTTCCAGGCCTTTGCCGATAGTAAGCGCCTTGGCCCTATCTTCGGCACACCATACCTGTCTGAGGGTTTCATACCCTGGGCTATTCAGTCCTTCATCAGGAAAAGGCAGGTATTGAATAGAGATACCTGCGGCCTGTAAATTGGGAATTTCCTCGAATAATTTTTTACAGGTATAGCAGGAAGTATCAGTAAAAATATTGATCACTGCTTTTTCTGCTCCAATCGCGGGAAATACAGCTTTGTCTTCGCTAGCAAAGAGATTCATTTCCGCTTTTACTAACTCTCGTTTAGCGATATCCGTCAGATCCAGGCCTTGTTGAAGATCGATCAATCTCCCGACGAATGCATAGCGCCCATCCCTCGTTATGTACGCAAATTTTAAACCAGATATGGCCTGGTAGATTCCATCGACCGGTGTTTTTACCGGTTCGGAAACCGTATTGCCACCTAGCCTCAACTTTAGCAAGTCTGTCATTTTCCGGCTGGTTGAATTTCCACTGATTTCTGTCGCCAGGCTGTTAGGCGCAGGAGCTGCGATTTCTCTCCTGGCATTGCTGGTTAAGTTTTGATCTTGTTCCAGGTCGAGTAAATCGCCCAGGAAGGCATAACGCCCATTGCTAGCCAGGTACGCATAATTCTTTCCAAATTGAGTCTGGTAAATGCCATCTATGGGTGTTTTGACCGGATCTGATACCTTGTCACTTCCGAGTCTCATTCTAAATAAGTGTGTAAGTTTATTATTATCTTGAGATGTACTCCCTGCTTTCACCCGGGTTGGTGGAGTCGAAGGAAATTCAACTTCCTGATTTTGGGCCGCCCATTTTTGATAGAGGTCGTCAGGCCACTTTGATTGAAAATAGGCGATTACCGAATCAATTTCCGTGTCCGAGAGCTCATCTTTAAATCCCGGCATTAACCCTCCGCTGTTTACACTGCCTTCTAAAATGGTTGTTTTCAGTAAATCCATGGAATGGTGCCAGGCATGCGCAGTCCCGTTTAACGGTGGTGGCGGATAATTGCCATTGGTATCGGCCTGTTTCCAGTCAGGAGTACCCTCGGCATCGGCCATATGGCATCTGGCGCAGTTTTGCTGAAAAACGATAGAACCTTGTTCTAGTGTTTCCTGGTCATACCAGCGGCTCTCTGCCTGCGGGACATATAACAGAAAACTAACGAGAGCTAATTGTGAAACCCGGAATCGATTCTTCATCCTTATATTATCCGGATGGAGCTACCTGATTTATATCACCCAAACGAGTTAAATTTGTATCGTTATGACCGCTTAACTCATTTCAACTCTCACGGTGAAACTGACACAAAAGTTGCAAAATCCAGGGAAAGTCCGGCTGATTCGATACGTCCAAAGCATCACAATACCCATGGCGCAGATTGCACACCACGTCACCGCGCTCTGTTCAGCGAGGTAATAGACCGAGGCCCAAGGACCATTTTCTGAATGCCCTCCTTTTCGTTAAAGATAGATTTTTGCGTCGGGCAGTTGAGCCCGCCAGAGAAAACAGATCATCAAAATCTTAAAGGCAGTGGCGACAAGCAGCCAGGTAAAGACCATGAGCCTTTCGTGCTTGAAGTCACTCCTGCACAACAAGGGCCATACTGGTTATGGGTCGACATCAAAAACCAATGGCTTTAATCGAACTTGATAGCCTGCAATTCCCTGATTTGGTCGCGCAGATGGCCGGGCGCAAAGGCGATTGCTGCCGGATCATTCTGTACCGCCTGGGTGCAGACTACTGGGCTGCGCAGCAACACCGGCACGTAACGCAGCATTAAACCCGTTTTGGCCACCGCGGCTAAGCAAATGTTTTCGGTGATCAGTTCTTCGGGCAGGTTGGCAATGATACGGCTATCGATCTTGTGAATCATGCGAACGATGAACTCGTCATCCCAGAATACCGCCCACGCGCGGAAATAGATATCCGCGTAATAGCGTAAACTCTTCACAGGATCGAGCTCAAGGCGCTTCAACCCTTCTCGCGATAAGCGACTTTCCAGGTAAGTGGGTTTATGCCGGTTGCGCATTAGTTGCCAATGCCGCCTCGACTCGCCAATGGAGTAAAGGTTTTCAGCTAACTCGAAAATCTCACTTGTCATGGTGTAACCGGGCAGTTTGTCGACTTCATCAAGGCCGCTTGCAACGACTATATGGGCGACTTGCTTGATTGAAACATCGCTTTTTCTGCACAAATCTGACAAATCGTATGCCTCACCGGTCTTGACGTATTCGGCCAGCAAGCTCGCGTCCAACATCGATGGTGGCAGGCTTCGTACCTTAACGGCCAGGATTCTGGCGCTGTCATTATTCATATCCATATTCTTTCGCGGGTCAGCAGAATGGTTTTAAGCCAGGCTCTCCGGTTTAGTTCGGCCCGTATTAAATCACCTGTACTTAACCCTGGAGCGTCTCTCCAATAGAAATAAAAAACCAGACTCCTGGTAAATGTTGTCGGGGTAAACAGCAGTGTTATAACGCTATTTCTCGAATAGCATTTTATCACTTTTTTGTCAGGTGTCCGCTGCCGGCCGTTTCGACGGACTCAGCAAGCTAATCTATATTGGCGAAACTCGACCCGCGCATGGGAAAAACAGGCTTTCGATATCAACCCATTCGAGGCGCCCAAGCACGCCAGCTCTGCCTGGTTAAGTGAGAAGTTCAAGATTAACCGAGGCGTTACTCTGGAGGGGTGCATATCTTTATATTCAACCGTTGACATGATCTATTTGCGAATAAAGTAACAATATATGATCCTTCTGGCTATTGGAGATAGTGCTTCCCATATATTAGTTGCTAATCAAAACTATCGGATTATTGTTGCCCCTGCGTTTCAAAGGTCCCAAAACATGCAAACTAGATTACTCAGCAACTTTGCTCTATTTCTTTTTGTCTCCTTACTTGCAGCTTGTGATGTTGACGTTCGCTTCGAGTGTCCTGGCGGTGAACCGGGAGAGGACTGGGTATGGAATGGGACAGCATGCTCACTCAGACGGGATGGCTTTAATTGGAGTGTTTCTTCGATCGCCCCGGCATTGGATGGAAGCGACGACCTATACGCCGTGGGTTCTTTTACACACTTTAAAAAACGCGCTGTCGAATATATTGCCCGCTTGAACAATGACGGTTCGCTTGACCAAGGTTTTGATTCAGGTACAGATTTCTTTTCCCCCCAGATTATTGTGTCAGCCATCGATGGAAGCGGAGACGTCTATGTCGGTGGTTATTTAAGTTACATTGATTCTACTATCAGTGGTATAGCTCGCCTAAACCTGGATGGTAGCCTCGACGAAAGTTTCAACACCGGCACAGAAATCCAGCGTCAGGTTAGCACGATTGTTCCGGCTACCGATGGCAGCGGAGATGTCTATGTTGATGGGCCGATTCGTTTAAACGTCGATGGTTCGCTCGATGTTGATTTTAATCCTGGTTTTGCAGCGGGCGGAGATAGCATTACCCCGGCAACCGATGGCAGTGGTGACATTTATGTCTCGAGGAATGTCGCTCCCTACATTGCTCGATTAAATAACGACGGATCGATTGACACTGGATTTGATACCGGCCCCTCCGGATTTAACGAATGGGTGACGGATATCGCAGTGGCTACTGATGGCAGCGGTGATATTTACCTAGCAGGATTTTTTAGTGGGTATAACGGTAAGACTGCAAATGGTCTTGCTCGTCTAAACAGCGATGGGTCGTTCGACACTGGGTTTGTTGTAGATACCAGTGTTTTCCATTTCCAGGGAGGGCGCTTCATCCTTCCTGCAGTTGATGGCAGTGGTGATATCTATGCTCATGCCACTAATACCAATAACCAGGATGTTGTGCGCTTAAACGACGATGGTTCAATCGATACAGGATTCCTCATTGGCGAGGGGTTTAACTATAACGGCAGTGCCAGTGATGCTGCTTATACAACCGATGGCAGTGGTGACATCTATGTGGCGGGAGATTTTACCCATTACAATTCGACACCGGTAGTAAATTTGATCCGTCTCACCGCGAGTGGCGTTTTGGTCAGGTGATGCGCTTAAGTCTGTTGAAAAACTTATTGCTCAGGAAGCTCAGAATCGATTCAGTCATTTTCTAACTGGGTGTCCGTTTTTGGCGAACCAAAGGGGGGGCGGCTTACGATCTGTTAAACTCGTTGTGCTTTGCCAGTAGCAATGCTGAATACGGAATAAATTATTCGAACTCCTCCTTTTCGATCTCCAGGTAAACCTGACTAATCTGCCCACCCAGCCGCGTGTCGAATCCTCTCCACTGCCGGTAATCAGCGAGAGCGTCGATTATACCTGGCTTCATTTCGTAGCTTTCCATGCCCTCGTCGAACATCTGTTTGACAACTTTACGCAACGATTTGAGATAGGTATTGTAGGTTAGCGGTATTTCAACATCTCCCGAATTACCGTGGCCGGGAATATAGTACTTGTAATTCATCGCGACAATTTTTTCGATGGCTTCAATATTGCCTGTAAAACTCGAATCATCTTCCATCAGGCCGATAAACCGGTTGCGCACAACGTCCCCGGTGAATAGCGTATCTTCCCCGACGATCTCCACCATGATGTCATTATCGGTATGTGCTTTTCCAAAGTGGAAGATGCGAAAGTCCGTATCGCCTATGCTGATCACATCGTCATTATTGACAGTCCTGTCAGGTGCTATGACCTCTTTTCCATTCGCCTTGTTGTCGGTTACGCGGTTGATTGTTTCCAGCCAGAATAACCCGTCACTTTGCTCTAATCGCGCCTTCATGTTCGGGTGACCATAAATAACGGCATCGGGGAAATGATGCTTGATGCCCTCATTACCCAGCCAATGGTCACCGTGTGCATGGGAGTTGAATACAGCGACTACTGGCATGTCGGTCATCGATTTTATCTTTGCAGCCACCATGTCGCCAGACCAGGCGCTTCCCCCGGGGTCCATTAATACAATTCCTTTGCTGGTACTGACAATGACGACGTTGTTACGAAAGCCACGGTTATTTTTGTCGGGTAATTCCAGTGGCCCGAATATGACATGTATCTTGTCGGTTATCTGTGTAACCGGGTAATCGAATCCGTCAGCACGTACCGAAAGTTGCGACGCTGTAGCCAGCAGCAATAGACTGAAGATTATCGAGATTCTGAAATTATTCACAGGACGATACGAGTTCAACTGCAAGCCTGTTCACGGTCAATAAACTGTTCAAGCGAAATCATAGTGAGCGAATGTTATCACATGCAGAATTGAAAATTTGTCCTTCAGGCATAGGGAAGGTATAAGTCAAAATGGTTCAAAGGGGTCAGCGTCGATTGATTCAGTATTTTGCCGGGAGAATCTCCTGGTGGACATTCAGAGAAGCTCGGTGGACGCGACAGGAGGTCTACTATCGGACCATCATACCCCTCGAACTAAAGCGGTTTACCGTCATGCGACAATCCAAATTTTGCCCACATCTTCATTAATTCCGGGTCATCGTCACTGCGGTTGCGGGGCAGGTCATCGGCAAATTTGTGCCAGGGCAATTGACTTTCCACGCAATCATGTTTGCTCGGCACCACATTTTCCGGGTGATCGAGACTACCCACATAAACATTGGCCCACTCTTCATCTTCTGGCGACATCCATATGACTGGAGATCCACAGTTCTGACAAAATCCAGATTTCCCGAATGGCGAAGATTGAAAGAACCTGGGTTCCTCTTTTGTGTAGCTCAATGTTCCAGGCCTGACGAGCACACCTACAGTAGCGGGTGACCCGGTGAGTTTCTGACAGGCCTGGCAGTGGCAGTAATACGCGTCATGCAAATTTACTTCGGCTGCGTAGCGTACGGCTCCGCAAAAACAGCCACCAGTGACCGATTCGTATTTCTCAATCATTTCGATTCCTCACTTCCTTAGTGGAAGGTGATATTACGCTTCATTTTCCTATATTGATATTTGGCTGCCAAGAGGGAGGGCGGCAGTATCTGGAAATTACCGGTGACGGTATCTGGACGAACTCGGAAGTCCTGGTAGCGCGCTTCCGTATCAGCCCCGGAGCAAACCGGAGGCAAAAGAAACCCACCGATGGAAGGTGGGTGAAAGGTCGGTTAACTGACCTAAGGGTAAATCTGATAATAGCGAATCACCATCGGGATAGTAGAGACGCAGATCACGGACTGCGGAAAACCTCTCGGGAAAATGGCCGAAGAGCGCCTCCGGGTAAAGAGCGATAAGCGCCTCTTATCAGGAAGGCGAGCGCATTAACTCACTGAATGAACGATGAGGTCTGACCAGCGCAGGACGGCTTCAAATCAACCTCTAGCGCATCGATTGGACGCAGAAATTGCACCAAATGAGGTCGAGCCTGTGTGGTGACGCTTTGGCTTGCATGCCGGAATCGGTTCGTTAATTCAAGGTAGGTATGTAATCAGGCTTTCCCGGCGAAGAATTAAGTTGTGAATTCTCGCCAGTGTTCTATTAGGTTAGCAAACTGCTCTGTAAATTAGTCATCAATTCCTGGCACCTGAAAAGGTTGTTGACTAATTTTTAGATAAATCATGACCAATGGATGGCATGCCCTGCTACAAACTGGAACCGGCAATTAAATTCAAATGAATAAATCTATGAAATTGGCTAACCCCCTGGCCAAAGTCGGGGCGCTTTTGCGATGGGCCCGGTTAAAACTGCTGCCAAAGCCGCGATTTCGAGGTGGTATCCGGGCAGCGTTGGTCGCCTGGCGTGATCGCCGGCGAGAATCATTACCGGATGATGAGACACATACCTTTAGTGCTCGATCTTATCCGGGTTCGCGAACCCGTCTTTACCTGGTCCATGTTCCGCGCGGGACTATCGTTCGACGTTCGCGTCCGTTAGTCGTGGTTTTACACGGCTGTCAGCAGGACAATCGGGACATCGAGCAAATCTCCGGTTTTAATCAATTGGCAGACCGGCATGGATTCCTGGTGGCCTACCCATTTATAACAAGCTACCACGGTATGCGTAATCGAAACTGCTGGGGCTGGTGGTTCGATCGGGAAATCCACGCCGGTTCCGGTGAGGTGGAAGACCTGTGGCAAATTGTCGAGGAAATCAAAAGTCGTTATGCCGTCGATCACCGCCGTATTCATGTCACCGGTTTATCGTCGGGTGCCGGCATGGCCGTGGCCATGATGGTGGCTCATGCAGACAAGATAGCCTCCGGTGCGGCAGTTGCAGGCGTCCCCTACGCGGAGAAAGCCGTGGCCGTCCGGCACGCTTTCAACAGGCTTCCCCGTAATCGGCCGGTCGCTTCGATTGTGTCGGCAATGCAGGCTGAAATGGGGGAGGCCGAACGCCCGATACCCATTCAAATTGTACACTCGGAAAATGACGACAAAGTTGATATTCAATCTGCCAGGGTCTTGCGAGACAGTTGGGGGCATTGCTTCGATATCGACACTCGGCATTCGTACCGGGTAACCAACGGACAAGCGGGAAGTGCCAGTTGGGAACATAGCCGGTATCGAAATGGCGCTGGGAAATCGGTCATCGAAACACTGTTCCTGAAAGGACCGGGCCATGGTTGGTATGGTGGCAACCCGGGCAATCATAGTTTCCCCGATGCTCCCGATGTAAAGCGAAGTATCTGGAAGTTTTTTGTTTCACACCCTTTGCACAAGTAGCTTAAAAAGGGCGCATCCAACCGGGGAGATTCAGGGTCAGCCCTTGTAAAGACGCGGGTTGAACACGTCGCGCAGGAAGTCGCCCAGCAGGTTGATCGCAATCACGATCACTACCAGGAAGAAGCCCGGAATCAGGGTAATCCACCAGGAGCCGGAGTAGAGGTATTCCTTGCCGATGCTGATCAGCGAGCCGAGGCTGGGTTCGGTGACGGGCATGCCAAGGCCGAGGAAGGACAGCGCTGCCTCGGTGATAATGGCGTTAGCGATCTGTACGGTACCGATAACGAAAATCGGCGACAGGCAATTCGGCAGGATGTGCTTGAACATGATGCGGACCGGGCCGAAGCCCATCACGTGTGCCGCGTCAACGTATTCCTTTTCCTTTTCACCGAGCACCGATGAGCGCACGGTGCGCGCGATCTGTGGCCATTCGGATAAACCGATAACCAGGATCAGGATCAGCATTGCGTAACTACTATAGGTCTCACTACCGAAGGCATTCTTGACTATGGCGAGCACGATGATCGCGACCATCAGTGTCGAAAACGACAGCTGCACATCGGCGATGCGCATCAGCACGCTGTCGACGCGGCCGCCGATATAGCCCGACACCAGGCCGATGACGATACCGATGGCCGACTGCAGCAACACAGCGAAAATGCCGATCAGCAGCGACACGCGCATGCCGTACAGGATGGTACTCCACAGGTCGCGACCCTGGTCGTCGGTGCCGAACAGGAAGCGCGGGTCTGCGTTAGGCAGCCAGGCGGGCGGCATTTCCGAGTCCATCAAATCGATCTGTGAGAGGTCGTAGGGATCAAACGGTGCGAGTAACGGCGAGAACAGCGCCATCAGCGCGAGAATCAGGAACACCACGCTGCTGCCAATGGCGATCTTATCGCGTTTGTAATAATGGATTAGGTCGGATTGCAGCAACTGCTGCCAGAAGTTGGCCAGCAGCGTCATTGGCGGCGTCCCACCAGGTCTACCATCGGGTTGATGATGCCGTAAAGCAGATCGACCAGCGTGTTGACCACCACGAACACCAGGCCGACAAACATGATGTAGGCGGTGATCAACGGAATATCGGAACGATTCACGGCTTCGAGAAACATGAAACCCATGCCCGGCCATTGAAATACGGATTCGGTCAGTATGGTATAGGCCACCATGATTCCGATCTGCACGCCGCCTACGGTGATTACCGGCAGCATCGTATTCTTGAGGGCATGCTTCAGATAGACAGGCCCGTCGCTGAGGCCCTTGGCGCGCGCAAACTTGACGTATTCGGAGCTCAGTACCTCGAGCATTTCCGCACGTACCAGGCGAATAAACAGCGGTAACATGATCGAAGACAGCGCAATCGCCGGCATGACGATGTGAATGAAACCATCCCAGCTCAGAAAGTTGGTACTCCAGGAGCCCCATACCTGCACGGTTTCACCGCGGCCGAAGGACGGCATCCAGCGAAGCGTGACCGAGAACAGGAAAATCATTCCCAGTGCGGTTAGAAACACCGGGATCGAGATGCCGATGACACTGACCGCCATGGTGAAACGGCTAAACCAGTGGCGCGGTTTGATGGCGCAGAAAACGCCGAGCGGAATCGAAATCGTAATGATCAAAAACGATGCGGCTATAACGAGTTCAAGCGTTGCCGGTAGTTTTTTCAGGATCACGTCGAGGGTGGGTTCCTTGAAAAAGTAGGAGGTACCGAGGTCTCCCTTGAGCGCGCGCGTGACAAAGCGCCCATACTGCACCAGCAGCGAATCATTCAGCCCCATCCTCTCACGCAGGTTATCGCGTTCGGCGTCGGACATGGACATCGCCGCCATTTCACGCGTTGGATCGCCGAGCGAATCCTGGATCGAAAAGCAGAACATGCTGATGATGAACATCACCAGAGCGGCCTGCAGCACCCGTTTAATTAAAAACTGGATCATCGCTTCGAGTCATCGCCGGCAATGGATGGCAAAAAAAACTCCGGGCATAAAACGCCCGGAGCCAGAGTGTTGCGCGCGGACAACGCAGTCACCTACTTGACTACGAGGTCACCCAGGTATGGGAAATTGAGCGCATTGATAACCGGATCTAGATTGACGCCCTTGTGCGCTGCCCAGGCCAGGTTCTGCCAGTGCAGTGGAATGAAAGCCGCGTCCTGGAATAACTTGGTTTCGATCGCCTGCAGCATTTCGGCACGCTTGGCGGTATCGGTTTCCATGTTGGCCTTCATGGTCTGCTCATCGACAAAGGAGCTGCTGTAGTTACCCGAGTTGTAAGCACCCATGCCGGTAGCCTTGTCCGGGGTCATCGCCAGGAACTCGTAAAAGTTGGCGCTGTCCTCGGTATCCGAATGCCAGCCGATCATCATGATGTCCGCGGCGCGATCATCGAAAGACGGCCAGTATTGTGCCTTGGGCATGGTTTGCAGGTCCACCTTGATGTTGATCTTCGACAGCATGGCGGCAACCGCCTGGGCGATCTTGTCGTCGTTCACATAGCGATTGTTCGGTGCCATCATGGTGACACTGAATCCATTCGCGTAGCCCGCGTCTTTCATCAATTTCTTAGCCAGATCAAGGTCGTAGCGCGGTTTCAGTTTCGGGTTGTGGCCGAGGTATCCCGGAGGACTCATCTGCGCTGCGGTGGTGGCGAAGCCCTTCATTATTTTCTGCACGATGGCATCGTTGTTGACCGCGTGTACGATTGCCATGCGCACGCGTTGGTCACGAAACTCGGGGCGACGTTCCTGGTTCAACTGAAAGGTAATGATGCGAGTCCCCGGCATGGTAATCAGTTCGGAATTGCTGGAAGCGCGAATTTGATCGAAATCGTTGGGCGATACCGGCGCGATGAAATCGACGTCACCGGACAGCAGTGCCGCAACGCGGGTCTGCTCGTCCTTGATCGGCGTAAATACGATGCGATCGACGTTGCCCGGCGATTTCTTGTCCCAGTAATCGGCAAAGCGCTCGAATACAACCTTGACGCCCTGTTCACGTGAGACGATCTTGAATGGTCCGGTCCCGGACAGGTGGGTAGATGCGAAAGAAGCGCCGTTTTTGACGATCGCCGCCTTGTCGTTGCCGTTGGCATCGGTGCCGGTATAAAACTTGCTGTCGAGCGGGAAGATATAGGTCGCCGTGTGCAGCACCAGCGGGTAAGGTCCGGTGGTCACCAGGTCTATAGTATGGTCATCAACCACGTTCAGCGCTGCGAAATTAGTGAAAATTCCCTTGAAGTCAGGGCTTTCCTTGAGGCGGTTGAAGGTCCACTTGAAATCTTCAGCGGTCATCATGTTACCGCTATGGAACTTGACGCCCTTGCGCAGATTGAAACGGACCGTGGTCGCATTCAGGCGCTGGAAGCTGGTCGCCAGGCGAGGTTCGAAGGCAAGGTCCTTGGTCCAGCGGATCAATGGGTCGAAAGACATGTGCGACAGCTGTAATACACCCCCGGACAATTGTTCGTGTATATCGAGGGTCACCGGGTCGGCGTCGTACGCCATGCGCAGATCTTTTGCACTTACCGTGCTGACGGATAGCAGGCTCGCCGTCAGCAGGCAGGTGATCAGTAAAAAACGGTTTTTCATGTTACTTTCTCCAGTTTGTCGTTTATTATGCCTACAACGGTTTTAATCAAAAACCGAAAAAATCCCGTAAAAATAAATTTTTCTTATGGCCCTGCAGCGGGCTCGTTTTCGTAAATCCGATCGAAGCGCGGCATCAGTGACAGTAGCTCAATGCTGTATTCGTTTTGCGGGGTTTCGAAGAAGGCCTCTGAATCCGCGGTTTCAAGTATGCGCCCATGACGCATGATTGCAACCCGATCACACATCTGTCGAATCACCGGCAAGTCGTGGCTGATAAACAACATCGTCAGCCCCAGTTCGTCCTGTAAGTCCTTCAACAGGTTCAGAATCTGTGCCTGCACCGACACGTCCAGCGCCGAGGTGGGCTCGTCACAAATCAGCAACCTGGGTCGGCAGGCGAGCGCACGCGCGATGGAAATGCGCTGGCGCTGGCCACCGGAAAATTCATGCGGGTAACGCCGTCCCATCTGCCGTCCGAGGCCGACGTGGTCGAGCAGGTCGCCAACGATCCCGCTGACCTGGTCGGCCGGGGTCAAGCGGTGAAAACGGATCGGTTCCGCGATGATATCGTTTACCTTCATGCGCCCGTTGAGCGATGAATAGGGGTTTTGAAACACCATCTGCATCTGCAGGCGAATCTGCTGCACGGCCTCGCGATTCGGGTTGCCGATCAGCTCGACCCCGTCAAAACGGATCGAACCACTATCCGGTTGCTGCAGGCCGGCAACCATGCGCGCGATTGTCGATTTACCGGAACCGCTTTCGCCGACCAGGCCAAATGTTTCGCCCTGCTTGATCTGCAGGTTGACGTCGCTGGTCGCCTGCAGGTACCTGCGATTGCGCGCCAGGATGGCGTCCTGGGTGATGAAGCTGAGGTTAAGGTTTTCGATTTCGAGCAGATTCTCGCCGCCACTGTGTTTCTTGCTTTGACCCAGCCAGTGCGTCGACACGTCGATTTGCTTGAGCCCTTTTGCCGTGGTTTCGATGTATTCGACCAATGGAAAGCGATCGATCCTGACGCTGGAGCGTGGCACCGCGCTGATCAGGCTCCTGGTATAGTCGTGTACAGGTGCGGTTAAAATCTGGCGGGTGCTGCCGAGTTCGACCAGCTTGCCACGGTACATGACCGCAACCCGGTCGGTGATATTGGCAATGACGCCCATGTCGTGGGTCACCAGCAGGCAGCCGACCTGACGCTCCTTGCACAGCTTGCGAATCAGCGACAGGATCTGGTCCTGTACTGATACGTCGAGCGCCGTGGTGGGCTCGTCGGCGATCAACAGCTCGGGTTCCCCGGACAGTGCAATCGCGATGACCACGCGTTGGCGCATGCCGCCGGAGAACTGGTGCGGAAACTGCTTGATGCGCACCTCGGGGTCGGGGATGCCGACCTGGGCCAGCAGATCAATGGCGATTTTTTTGGCTTCACCGGCATCGTCGATATCGAGATTGGTCAGAATGGTTTCCACCATCTGGTTTTCGACAGTGAACAGCGGATTGAGCGAAGTCATCGGATCCTGGAAGATGAAACCGACACGCGAACCGCGAACCTTGAGAATCTGCTGCTCGTTAAAATCTGAAATCTTGTTGTCGTTCAGGTAAATCTCACCCCTGGAGACCCGGCCCGGTGGGCTCAGTAACTGCACTATGCCATTGCCGATGGTCGATTTGCCGGCGCCGGATTCCCCGACCAGGCCCAGAATTTCACCCGCCTCCAGGTCAAAGCTGACATCTTCGACTGCATAGTCGGTTTCGTATCGGCTCGGAAATTCGATACTGAGATTCTTGATGCTTAACAGCGGCATTTTTTCGGGTTGATTGCGACGACCACAGGGAAACAGGATGCTAACGCGCCTGCTAGTAAATTGCCACTTCTCCGAGGAGCCAGTCGACACTGTCGTCGTCTTCGAGGGTCAGACGCTTGCGGGTTTGATAGTTGAGTTGAGGGGTCTGCTTAAGCATGTCCTGATAAGCATTGGCTTCAATAGTGATCAGTCCGCAATCGGTTGTCGCCATCATTTCCACGGCACGACTGGCCGCATAGGGTCGAAAACCAAGCTCCTCACCGGCGACTATTTTCTCCTGGCTACCGTCTTCGTTCACGATGGAGCCGAAACCTTCTACGAAAATATTCAAATGCGCGTCATCGAGCCAGCGGGTCTTGCCACTTTCCACCACCTGCCATTTGGCAATGCGCGAAATCTTTTCGGTGACGGTGGAAGACAAATCGGCAAACTGTGGTAGCAACTTGACGACCGGACGCAGTAACCAGCGATCTTCCAGAACCGTTTGCAAGCCGCTGTAGCGAATGAAATTGCGGAAGGTTTCCTCGGCGAAAACGCAGACAGTGACAGGGGTCTTGGCGACAACGCTGGCGTTTCGCACCCCGGTGCCAGTCAATATCGCCATTTCACCGATAATATCGCCGGCCTGCAGCAGTGCCACGATCTCGCGGCCGTTTTCGTCAACACGCACAACATCACAATAACCGGTCAGAATCAGGTAGACCGAGCCGTGTGTCGAGGCTTCCTGCACGATGATGACGTCGTCGGTGTTGTAGCGGTAGATTTCCTGTTCGGCGAGCAAGTTACGCATCCAGCGATTGGGAAAGGGCTGCCCCAGCCAAAGTGTCAGATAGTGATTGATCTGCGAGGTGTAGATCATGCTGTCGCCTTCAAGCAGCGTATAGCGTTTGCCCGAACTGGCCAGTGAAAAAGTCGTCTGCAAGGCGTCCGGAACCTTGTCGACATGCACGAAGACAACGCGCTCGGCCTGCGATTGCAGCGAATCCGCCGGGTCGCCATGAATATCTCCGGCGCCGCCATCGGCAATCAGCAAGTGAAAATGATGTCGGTACAGGCGTTCCAGGTTGGCCAGCGTCTGCGGGCGTACGATGCCAGCCTCGGCCATACTGCGCACCGCCGACATGTTCTGGTTGTCACCGACCACGCAGACATCTCGAAACATGCCCTTGTGCAATGTCGAAAAGGTGGCGCCGATAGTCGGAATGCTGTGCACAGTGTTGTGCACCTCGATGTTCAGCCCGTAGTAATTCAACGAATCACCGGGTTTTACGCGCAGCAACTGGAAGTGCTCGCGCACCACTTCCACCGACCAGCCGAGGCTGCAGGAAAGTTTCTCCATCGCCATGTTGAAGATTTCTTCGGTGGTGATCACCTCGACGCGATGCGGCATCTCCATCAGCGGAAACATCGAGCAATGGTCGTCGTGCAGGTGAGTCAGGAATACTGCCGAGACCTGGTTGCGGGATATGCCACGGGCAAACAAATGCTGGTCCAGGAATGGAATCGAATCGATCAGCAGATAATCGCCGTTGTAGCACAGCGCAAGCCCGGAGCAGGGTTCATCGGTGGAAAACCCGGACGCACCGCCGAGAACCTCGATGCCCAGCTTCGACAATCCACCCGGCACGTAATCAATCGGTACCGGGTAGGGCGGCACAACCTCGACCCCGTCGTTCAAATCCACGTAAACATCACCGCCCGAGCTTGACACCAGGTAGCGATCGACACCCTGGTGTTCAATGGCGAAATCGCCGGCTACGGCGACTTTGTTGTCAAAGGGAATCAGGTTAAAAAAATCGTCGACAGACCTGACATTACCATCGCTATCCTTGATTGCCAGCGCCGCGGAGACGCCGAGCCATTCCTGCTTGAGCGCGTCGTCGGTATGCCATTTGTCGAGTTCAGCGCGGGTCGGTCCGATCAGCGTGAAGCGCAGCAGTCGCATCGCCTGGCTGATGGTTTCGCTCTCACCGACCAGGTTGAGCTTGCGTTTTTCAGCAAGCCCCCTGGCAATAAACAGGAAGAAATAGAGTGGAAACTCCAGGTTGTTGAGCAGTGCGCCATCCTTTTCGCGAATGTCGGTCAGCACCAGTGTATCGAAGCGGGTGATTTTTTCTCGCAGCAAGCCTTTAAGCACTTCGGGCGGTTGTGCAAAAAGCACAACATCGGTTTCATCCGTGACGATTCTACATCCGGGTGCGGGGGTGATTATCTGAGGTTCAGCCATTATCCTGATAATTATTGCGGCGCGAGCCAGTGTACCCCGATGCACAGGGGGGCGAAAGGCGTAAATTTGTTAGATAGTTTGCATTCGAGGGGGCTCTGGTAGATGCTGAATTCAGCTATGTTTGCAGGCGGTGCTGGTAGAGATCCTCATAGTAGGGGCGTGCCTGTTGCGCGATTTTGCGCTCCTGGTCGTCAAGGTCGTGGCTGCGCTCACGATAATGGGCGAAACCAGTTGAGCGCCATACCGAGTCGTACCAGTAGCGCGCCCAGACACCGTCGGTGTCGCGCGGGCCGGGTGGCCAGCGTAACATCCTGTCGCTGAATTCGATGTCAAATCTGGCGCAGATCGCTTCCAGCATGGCCCGCGGATCGAGCAAGAATTCGCGGCTGTCGATTACCAGTGGTGTTTGCCCGCTGATACGGCGTGCTTCTTCGAACAGCTTGGCTTGTTGCACAAAGCCAATGTCGGAAAGTGTCACCGTGTTGCGCACTGCGGCGTAGGACGCGATCACCGCTTCCGGTTCGCGAATCAGAAAACAGTTTTCCAGTGCCTTGAGCCACGAGCGATCCAGTTGCTCAAGCAGGTGGAGTGTCATGTGTTTCTGGTAGAAGATCGACTTCCCCCCGGGGGCATTGCCAATGCAGCGCGCAATGATGGCGTCGCTGTCGGTGCCCTGGTCGGCGATCACTTCCGCCGCCCCCGGGTGATCGCTGCCGGTGGCGGCGAGATAGTAGCCGTAAAAGGGTTCGTCCCAGACTGCGCAATCCTCACGATTTTCAAAGGCGCGCATCAGTGCCGTCGAGATGTTGCGCGGTCCCGACCACATCGCTATGCGCAGCGGTGTCTCGTTCATGTCGTCAGGCGCATTCGGCCTCGAGCATGGCGAGGTAGAGTTGCTGCAGTTTTTCGACCATCGGGCCACGCCTGCCATCACCAATCACGCGACCATCGATCTCGGCGACCGGTGCGAGGCCAGCAAAGGTGCCGGTGACAAAAGCCTCGTTGGCGCCATAGACATCGGTCAGGCTGAAATTCTTTTGCCGTACCGGAATATCGTTTTGTTCACATAGCTGGATGACGTTACCGCGGGTAATGCCACCGAGACAGTAGTCACCGCTGGAAGTCCACACCTCGCCCTTGCGCACGATAAAGAAATGTGTCGAGTTGCAGGTAGCGACGAACCCGTGCGGGTCCAGCATCAAGGCCTCGTCGGCGCCGGCCTTGGCCGCCTGGATGCAGGCGGTGATGCAGTTCAGTTTGGAGTGGCTGTTGAGTTTCGGGTCCTGAACATCGGGATAGCCGCGGCGCACGTGCACCGTGAACAGACGTATACCCTTGTGAGCGGTTTCCGGCAGCGCTTTCTTGTACTCGGGAATGATAACGATGGTTGGGGGCGTAATGGTTATGCGCGGGTCCTGGTAAGGCGTCGCCTTGATGCCACGGGACACCATCAGGCGAATGTGGACACCTTCGTGCATTGCGTTCTTTGCCAGCAGGCGCGCAATGCGCTGAGCCAGTTCCCCTGGCGTCACGTCCATATCCATGTCGAGTGCCTTGGCGCCTTCGTAGAGGCGTTCCAGGTGCTGGTCGAGAAATGCGACCTTGCCGTGATGCACGCGCAAGCCCTCCCAGACGCCGTCGCCGAGCACGAAGCCGCTGTCAAAAACCGATACGCGGGCC
This sequence comes from Gammaproteobacteria bacterium, assembly GCA_022340305.1. Taxonomy (GTDB): domain Bacteria; phylum Pseudomonadota; class Gammaproteobacteria. The sequence continues at coordinate 5,124 of JAJDOF010000167.1, read as the reverse complement.
TCCTCGCGGGCGAAATACTCGCCGTTGATGTCAATGATGATCGCTGCGTTGCGCGGATCGTCCTGGTATTCATGCGTACCCTTGGTTTGACTAGTCATCGATTGTTCCCAGTTTAAATTCCTGTCCCATGCTGGTGATCGCGAGACAGGCGGCACCGTTGCATTCAATTTCATAGGCGAGATTCAGCAGGTCGAAAAATGCGCTGCGGCTGATCAGCGCCTCCAGGCCGTCGCGCAGGTGCACGTAAGGCCGCGGCTCCTGCGTATCTGCATCGATGTCGATGCGCAGACCATGCGCTTGATCCACGACGATGCGCTCACCGATGTTGGTGGTGAAAACGATAGCGGGCATGCCGTTATCTTCAATCTGCTCGACCAGGACGGCAACAAATGGCGCGTCCTCGACCTCGATGCGCAGTCTTTCGGCTGGCGTCACCAGGTAATATTCATCTTGCTCACGGCGCAGGATACCGGCAAACAGTTTCACCATGCTTTCACGCTGAAAACGGCGCCCCTCATGGTGCCAGCTGCCATCGGTCGCGATGCGAATGTCAATCTCCCCCCGGTTTTGTGGATCCCACTCGCGCCGTGCAGCCTGAGTGGCTTCAGCGGATTTGATGCTGGCGAGGATTTGATCGAGTTCGGACATGTCGGCGCGTGAGTTAACTAGCCACGATATTATGACGGGTATGGGCAGATGTCATCCCGCATCTGCTGTCGTGGTGGAAATTACCGCTATCCTGTCGCAGTGCAGTGAATCGTTTTGGTTGCAGGGCGCGCTACCTAAAGCTGGATGAATAAATTATACTTTCGGCTTCGGGGTCATTGCAGAGAGGCATCGGGCGAACGCATGAAGCGCAGGGGATTCGTCAAATTATGCGCCGGTGCGGTTGCGGGTATTACCGCGAGCCCGCAAATTCTGGCCAGGGATAACCAGCAATATCGTCGCTATGAGCGCGTCTCGCTAGTCGATCCACATTCGCACGACATGATAAACGTCAGCTTGCTCGAGGTTGGCGAAACCTATTTGTTTCACTATCCCTATGTTTCGACCCCATGCTTCCTGATCAATCTTGGTCGGCCCGTGCAATCAGGCGTGCAGCTCAAAACACATGACGGACAGCGCTATCGTTGGCAAGGAGGCGCCGGGCCGCAGCGTTCGATCGTGGCTTTTTCCGCCATCTGCGCCCACAAGATGAGCCATCCCGCACCCACGGTGAGTTTCATCAATTATCGCCACGATGAAGTCAGGTTCCGTAACAGTAAAGATGCCGTGGAACAGCGCAGTGGTGTTATTTATTGTTGTTCGGAGCGCAGTGTTTACGATCCTGCCAGTGGTGGTCGCGTGCTTGGTGGACCGGCGCCGCAGCCGTTGGCCGCGATCGAACTCGACTATGATGCCGCTGGCGATCATATCTACGCGACAGGAACCATCGGTGGCGAAATGTTCGAGCGTTATTTCAGTAGTTTTCACGACAGGCTGGTGTTACAGCTTGGGCGTACTGATATCGACCGGGCCATGACCGACAGCACCGAGTTGATGCGTCTCAGCGATTACACCAGCAACCAGATTAACTGCGAGGCCTGAACACTCCGACGCGAAAACTAAACGTCATCCCCGCGAAAGCGGGGATCTTGCGGATGTTTTCAGATCCCCGCTTTCGCGGGGATGACGACGCGAAGGGCGGGGATAGCTAACCGCCGGTAACCGGCGGGAAGAAGGCGATTTCGTCGTTACCGCTGATTGGCGCATCGGTTTCGCTCATTTGCTGGTTGATCGCGACCAGGATTCTGAATTTACCATCGAAGGTACCTTCGAAGGGTTCGCCGCGCGCGCGCAACAACGCCACCAGGCGGGCAACCGAGTCGCAATCGGCCGGCAATTCGAACTGCTCTGATCTCATGCCGAGTGTTTCGGCAAGACTCGCAAAGTAGAGAATTTTCACCACGATCAATGCACCCAGTCGAGGAATTGAATGCTGACTTCATCACCCGGTTCGACACCGGCATTGTCATCAGGCAACACGATAAAACAGTTGGCGCGACTCATCGAGGTGAGAATTCCGGAACCCTGTTTACCGGTTTTACCGACCTGCCACCGATTATTTTCGTCAAGCGTCGCCACGCCACGCTGAAACTCGGTACGGCCCTGCTTCTTGCGCAGGCGGTCGAGTGAACGCGCAGGAAACAACAGCGGTGGGCGCAGCGTGGCGCCGGACAACATTTCAATCGCCGGTGCGACAAACTGGCTGAAGGTCACCATTACCGCTACCGGGTTGCCGGGCAGACCCATAAAGATGCTGTTGCTGATCTGGCCGAAGGTCAACGGGCGCCCGGGTTTGATTGCAATCTTCCAGAATTCGGTGCTGCCGAGCTCTGCGAGCGCTGGCTTGATGTAGTCGGCTTCCCCGACCGATACTCCACCAGTGCTGATAATCAGGTCGGCCTGCGCTGACGCGTTGACGAGGGCTTCGAGCATGCTTTGCGGATTATCGCGAACCACGCCGAGATCGACAATATCGACCTGAAGGCCAGAAAGCATGCCGTGCAAGCTGTAGCGGTTGCTGTCATAAATCATGCCGGGCTCGAGTGGTGTGCCCACCGACATCAGTTCGTCACCGGTGGAAAAGAAGGCGACAACGGGCTTGCGCTTGATCTGCAGTTGCGCGATGCCAAGCGACGCGAGCACGCCGAGGTCGGCCGGGCTGAGGCGCACGCCGGCCTCGATCACGGTTTCGCCCTGGCGCACGTCTTCGCCGGCCAGGCGAATATTTTCGCCGCGGCGATGGTCGGAATCGATGCGAATCTTGCCGTCGTCGCCAATCTCGACCTGCTCCTGCATGATCACCGCATCGGTGCCGTTGGGAATCAAGGCCCCGGTCATGATGCGCACGCACTGGCCCGGACCGCAGTCTCCGTGGAAAGGCACCCCGGCAAAGGCGGTACCGACGTCGTCGAGCTCGGCGATATCTCCCTCGACCAGGCTGCCGATGGCGACGGCATAGCCGTCCATCGCGGAATTGGGTTGCGGTGGGACATCGCGGGGCGACTTGACCGCCTCGTTATTGACCCGGTTCAGGCATTCGCGTATCGGTAGACGTTCGCAGGCGAGCACCGGGTGGATGCGTGCCTCGATACGCTTTAGCGCTTCGCCCTGGCTGATCATTCCCTCTTCGAACGGGTCGACGCAGCTGGGTTGGGATGCGATTTTGTTACTCATAACAGGCTGATTATAGATTGAGGTTGGCAATTGAGGCATAGACGCCGGCAAAATGGTAGCGGCAGCGGCAATATTTTTGAAGTGATTCCTCAATATAATACCGCGACCGATTTAATTTACACATTGGGGCTATAAAAGCAGCGACGAGAGTGGTACTTTTACGCCCTGAACTGACAAGGTTCCGCTGGAGTAATGCTGAAGTTTCCCGCGGGATCGACAATAACGACACAAGCGGAGGATACAATGCAGAAATCCCTACACATCGATCCGGGAAAGTGTACCGGCTGTCTACAGTGCGAAATGGCCTGTTCGTATGAGCACACGGGGACCTTCAACCCGTCCCGATCGTTTATCAAGGTATTTACTTTCCATCACGAAGGGAGATTTGCACCTTACACCTGCACTCAATGCGACGAAGCCTGGTGTATGCGCGCCTGTCCCGTGGATGCAATCAGCATCGATCTGGCCACTGGCGCCAAGGTTGTCTCCGACGACAAGTGTGTTGGCTGCAAGGTGTGCACCATTGCCTGCCCATTCGGCACGATCAACTATTCACAGGCCACTGGCAAAGTCGTCAAGTGCGACCTCTGTGGCGGTGATCCGCAATGCGCTGCTGCCTGCCCGACCGACGCCATTACCTACGTCGATGCCGACTGGACCGGTTACGATCGCATGCTCGCCTCGGCGTCCAAGAGCTTGCCTTCCGCCGAAGTCACCGCGTAAACATGGGGGAAATGAATCATGTCATGGACAAGAAAAATCCTGAGGGTCAATCTCTCAGAAGGTAGCTGTAAATCCGAGCCGCTCAATATGGAATGGGCGGGTCAATACCTCGGCCAACGTGGACTGGCTTCAAAATATCTGACCGAGGAAGTCGACCCGAAGTGCGATGCACTCGGGCCGGAAAACAAGATGATCATGGCCACCGGGCCGTTGACCGGCACCATGGCCTCGACCGGAGGCCGCTATTCCGTCATCTGCAAGAGCCCGCTCACCGGCGCAATCGCCTGTTCCAACTCGGGTGGTTTTTTCGGTGCGGAGCTCAAATTCGCCGGCTGGGACATGATTATTTTCGAGGGGCAATCGAAAAAGCCGGTCTACCTGCTGGTCCAGGACGACAAGGCCGAGTTGCGCTCCGCCGACGGCATCTGGGGCAAGTCTGCCTGGGAAACCGAAGATATTCTGCATAAGACGCACCAGGACCCACAGATGCGCATTGCCTGTGTCGGGCGCACCGCGGAACACGGCTGCCTCTACTCGGCGATAATGAACGACAAACACCGCGCCGCCGGACGCTCCGGGGTCGGCACGGTGATGGCATCGAAGAACCTGAAGGCGGTTGCGGTACGCGGTACCGGTGGTATCGGTAACCTCCATGATGCCAAGGCGTTCATCTCGGCCACCAACGACGGCAAGGCGGTATTGGCAGAAAACGCGGTGACCGGTCAGGGGCTGCCGGCCTTCGGTACCCAGGTGCTGATGAATGTTATCAATGGCGTCGGCGCTCTGCCGGCGCGCAACATGCGCGATGTCGGTTTCGAAGGTGCGCAGAATATCTCGGCCGAAGCCATGGCCGAGCCGCGCGCCAGCGACGGTAAGCCCAATTTGACCACCAACGGCGCCTGTTTCAGTTGCACCATAGCCTGCGGGCGGATCTCCACGGTCGACAAGACGCATTTCTCGGTCAAGGACAAGCCGCAGTATCACGGCGCGAGCGGTGGTCTCGAATACGAAGCCGCATGGGCGCTTGGTGCCGATACCGGTGTTGACGACCTCGATGCGCTGACCTATGTCAATTTCCTGTGTAACGAAGACGGCATGGATCCGATCACCTACGGCGCCACCGTGGCGGCGGCGATGGAAATGTTCGAAGACGGCGTGATCACCACCAAGGACACCGGTGGT
>JAJDOF010000118.1 GCA_022340305.1 Gammaproteobacteria bacterium | reverse complement strand
GATGATGATATCGTTACCCATGCCGATGCTGGCCTCGGTAATCGGCGCGATCAGCATGCCGGCGAGTCCGGCCATTGCCGCACCGAGCGCGAAAACGATCAGGAACAGGCGGTTGATGTTGATGCCCAGGGCCTCGACCATGGTGCGGTTGGAAGCACCCGCGCGAATCAGCATGCCGAGCCGGGTTTTGCTAACCAGTAAATAGAGTATCGCGGCGACCATCAGGCCCGCGAAAATGATCAGTAAGCGGTAGGTCGGCAACACCAGATTGCCGAGAATAATCTGGCCGTTGAGCACGTCGGGCAAGGGAATCGCCATTCCCGACGCACCCCACAGTATGTGCACCAGGGTATCGAATATCAAAATCAGCCCGAAGGTCACGAGCACGTGGTCGAGGTGATCCGCGCGGTAAAGCTTGCGGGCGATAAACCACTCGACCAGGGCGCCGACGACAAACACGCCTGCCAGGCCAAGCAAAACGCCGAGCAGGAACGAACCGGTATAGGCGACGATCGTGCCGCAGAAATAGGCGCCGATCATGTAAAAGGAACCGTGCGACAGGTTGATAAAGTCCATGATTCCGAATATCAGTGTCAGCCCCGAGGCCAGCAAAAACAATAGTAGCCCGAGCTGCAGTCCGTTCATCAACTGGGAGATGAGCAGATTCCAGTCCATATCGATTACCCAGGTCTAAAAGTTGAGGTGATGCCTGGTTCCCCGGGATCAGGGAACCAGGCAGCTCGAGTTGAATCCCTACATCTTGCAGTCTTTAGCGTGCGGATCCTGGTGATTTTTGTATACGGTACTGACGATTTTCGTGGTCCAGCGTCCCTCGGAGTCCTCAACCACTTCGCGCAGGTAAAAGTTCTGTATCGGCATGTGGTTGTTACCATAGGTGTAGCGCCCGCGCACCGAGTCGAAATCGGCCGCCATCAGCGCCTTGCGCAGCGCGTCCTTGTCCTTCAGGTTGCCAGCGGTGGCCTCGACCGCACTCTTGATCAGCATGATAGAGTCATAGGCTTGCGCACCGTAGAAAGACGGGTACTTGCCGTATTTTTTCAGGTAATCGCCGACGAATCGCTTGTTAGCCGCGTTATCCATGTCGGGCGACCATTCCTGGGTATTCTTCGAACCCAGTACACCGGTGAGGCCAGCGGCCTGAAGTTTCGGCAGCGCGATCGAATCGACGGTGAATACGGTATAGAGCGGCATCACACCCTGTAGCCCGGCCTGCTGATACTGCTTGATGAACGCGCCACCGGCCTTGCCGGGATAAAACACGAAAATCGCTTCGGCGCCGGAAGCTTTTGCCTTGGCCAGTTCAGCGGAAAAGTCCAGCTGCGCATCGGCGCCCCACTTGGTCAGATCCTTGCCCTTGACCTCGCCCTTGAAAGTGTTCTCGACACCGTTCGCCATGTCCTTGCCGGCAGCATAGTTCGGCGACATGATATAGATCGACTTGACGCCGATCTGGTTGAGGTACTCGCCCATCGCCATCGGCGTCTGGTCGTTCTGCCACGAGGTTGAGAAAAAGTTCTTATGACAACGCGAACCGGCCATCTGTGACGGCCCGGCATTGGCGCTGATCAGGAACTTGTCCGCGTCCAGTACCGACCTGGCCGATGCCAGCAACACGTGCGACCAGATATAGCCGGCGACGAAATCGACGTCATCCTGCTTTACCAGCTTGTCGGTTTTCTGTTTGCCGACATCCGGCTTGAAGCCGTCGTCCTCCATGATCAGCTCGACATCGAGATTGCCCATCTTGTTACCGATGTGCTGCAGCGCAAGCTCGACTGAATTCTTCATGTCTTCGCCGATGACGCCGGCAGGCGTGGTAAGCGTGGTCACGAAGCCGATTTTCACGCTGGCGGCCTGGGCCATTCCAGTCACGATAATCGCGCTCGCTATTATGGTTGTGCGAATCAATTTAACTAACATCTTGCTCTCCTCCGGAGTTTCTTTTGTAACAAATGGCATGCGCCATCCACATTTCGATCAGGCAGCCAGTGCCCGGGTTTACCAAAACTAATTTTCACTAACCTGCATTATATTATTCTTATACCAACCGAACGCCAGATGAATAGCCGCAACTGTGCGCCGCAGCCTTACCATCGTCGTTGAATCCCCAATTGCCTTGTCACGCATTCGACGCTGCCCTGCATGGCTCCGTCGTTTCGACCGCATCGCCAATGAAGTCGGTGACCCGCCGAATCAGCTTTTCGGGCTGGTCGCGATGCGGTGAATGGCCACAGTCGGCTAATTTCACAACCTCGCATTGCGCAACGCGGCGCTCGATACCATCAACCTGTTCAAGAGTACCATATTCGTCGTCAATTCCCTGCACTGCCAGCAGCGGGCATTCAATCGCTGCGATTTCGGTCTCGATCGTCCAGTCACGAAACGCCGGTAACAACCAGATATCGTTCCAGCCCCAGAAAGCCGAATCGGGGTCGGCGTGGTAACGTCCCAGCTTTTCCCTCAAGTCGGTCTGCAAATACGTTTGCCGCGCCTGCTCGATGCTGGCAATCGTCAGGTTTTCGACCATGATATGCGGCGACATTACCACCAGGCCGGCAAGTGCTGCGGGGAAACGCGCCGCGTAGAGCAATGCGATCGAGCCGCCATCACTGTGCCCGAACAACCAGGGCGGACTGTTGCGCGTGTCGACCCCGAGTGCCTCGAACAAGGCCGGCAGCAGTTCGTGGGCCTGGCGATGCATGAAGTCGACATCCCATTTTTCGCCCGCCTCGCGCGGGCTCGACGCGCCATAGCCGGGGCGGGAATACACCAGGCCCCGACAATTAGTCGCCTGGCACAGACGCTCGGGAAAATCCTTCCACATTGCCAACGACCCCAGCCCCTCGTGTAAAAAGACGATGAGCGGCCGTGCCGATGCGGCGCGGCCGAGCCAGCAGTATTCGATCCTGACCGGGGCTGCTGCCCGGTCGATGTCGATAAAATCGACCCCGGTATTCACCTGCCGACTTCCTGTTCACGCAAACGAAAGCGCTGAATTTTGCCGGTTGCGGTCTTTGGCAGCTCGTCGATAAATTCGATGATCCGTGGGTATTTGTAAGGCGCCAGCCGATCCTTTACGAATGCTTTCAAATCATCCGAGGTAGCCTGCTGACCCTCGGCGAGTACCACAAAAGCCTTGGTCTTGGTCAGTCCCTCGGCATCGACGACGCCGATGACGGCCGTTTCCAGCACCGCGATGTGCTCACCCAGCGTGGCTTCGACCTCGAAGGGCGAAACGTACATGCCGCTGACCTTCAACATGTCGTCACTGCGGCCGGAACAGGTGTAACTGCCGTCCGTGTTGCGCAGGTACTTGTCGCCACACCGGGTCCACTCGCCGCGAAAAGTGTCACGCGATTTTTCGCGGTTACCCCAGTACATCAGTGCTGCGCTCGGGCCGCGCACGTAAAGATCGCCGAGTTCGCCTTCGCTCACCAGCTGCCCATCGTCGCCGCGCAATTCGATATCGTAGCCCGGTACCGGGTAACCGCTGGAACCGAAACGAACCTTGCCCGGAATATTGGAAATAAAGATATGCAACATTTCGGTGGAACCAATACCGTCGATCACGTCGACACCGAAGTGTTTGTTGAAGCGTTTCGCCAGCTCCGCCGGCAGGGCCTCGCCCGCCGACACTGCCAGGCGCAGCGATAGCTGATCGGGCGACGGCAGCACAGATGACGCCAGCATGCCGACGTAACCGGTCGGCGCGCCAAAAAACAGGGTTGGCTGGTGATCGACCATTATTTTGAATACAACGTCGGGCGTCGGTCTGCCGCCCAGCAATACCGTGGTGGCGCCCACGGTCAGCGGAAAGGTCAGGGCATTGCCGAGACCGTAGGCGAAAAAAAGCTTTGCCGCGGAAAAGCAGACATCGTCTTCGCGTATACCGAGCACAGCTTTGCCATACAGCTCGCTAGTCCAGTAAGGATTGCCATGAGTGTGCACCGTTCCTTTCGGCCTGCCGGTGGATCCGGAGGAGTACAGCCAGAAACCCGGATCGTCAGCCTGGGTGGCAGCCGCCAAGGCCTGCGGTTGTGCTTGTTGCAGACTGGTTTCCAGCGGCTCGGCGGCTTCGCCCGGATCGCCCTCACTGCGGGAAACAAAAATCGACCGAATCTCGTGCGGGCCCTTTTGCATCGCCGCGCGCAGCGTCGGCAGCAAGGCATGCGACACCAACGCCGCCTGCGCCCGGCTGTGTTGCAGCATGTACAGGTAATCGTCGGCGGTCAGCAGCGTGTTGACTGCGACCGGCACGATACCAGCGAACATGCAACCCAGGAACGCAACCGGCCAGTCATTGCAATCATGCATCAGCAACAGCACCCGCTCCTCGCGCCTGACGCCCGCGTCGAGTAACACGCCGGCCATGCGCCGACTGCGATCTTCCAGCTCGCCGTAAGAAAGACTGTCCAGATCGTCGATAAAGGCAGTTTTGCCGCTGCGCTCGCTGTTCAGGCCAAACAGGTGCGCCGCGTAATTGAATTCGCCCGTTACCGGGATATCGCGACTACTCATGATCTCCTCCAGGATTGCTCCTGCTCTGTAATACGATTCGTTATCGCTGCTACGCAGTCTTATCGGCTAAATTCTATACTGCCACCGGGCAATAAATACAGCACAAGCGCACGACCATTGGAAACCGTGGGTCGATGAGCGCTGCCCGGTTCGTATACCACCCATCCGGCCGGATGATTATCGAACAGGGCCGGACCCTGCAGCGGCATCACCAGGTCGATCTCACCGTCAGGATGAGCATGGTGTGGTCCTTCCACATTATCCATGTCGACGACGTCGACTGAAAAGCCATGCAGGTCCTCTGTGGGCTTGAAGACGCGCCCGTAACGAATTCCACCGGCTTCGCGCGCGCACAACCATCCCTCGGCAACCCCCTGCCGGCAGCTTTGTTCAAGACCTTGGTAAGTGTCACTGGCAACGCCGTGATGCGTGTTGAGCCAGCTTTGCAGACTGTCGTCCAGCGCACGCCCCTGCAGCATGCCGGTCAACACGGCGACCTGTTCGCGAAATGCATCAACTGACATTCGATCTACCCCCTTGCAAGCCGGTTTTAACTTGCCAAACCAAAGAACATGAATTATTGTGCATGAATGAACAATAAGGCCAGTCTGAAAGCGTGTCAAGCAGTATATTGCATGTTGGAGGATTTTTATTCGGAGAGCGCGCGTGGCGAACACCCGTAAATCGAGATCACCCGCGAGTACCAGTGGCGGCAGGGAAGTCGATCCGTTTCTCGTGGCACTTGGGCAAAAAGTCCGCAGCCTGCGTGATCGCAACGGCATTACGCGCAAGACCCTGGCCGCGATCACCGGCGTTTCCGAGCGTCATCTCGCGAATCTCGAGTATGGCAAAGGCAACGTATCGGTGCTGGTACTGGAGCAGGTCGCAACCGCATTACAATGCCCCCCGGCCGAGCTGATCGGCGACTTCACAACCCGTTCACCTGAATGGCTGATGATACGCTCGCTGTTGGAAAACTGTGACGAGGCGACCTTGCACAAGGTGCGCATCGCCATCGGCCAGGAACTGGGCACGCTCGCCAGCAGCGATGCCAGTCGCGCCCGTATCGCGCTGATCGGGTTGCGTGGCGCGGGCAAATCCACACTGGGCCGCATGCTGGCCGAGAAACTCGACTTCCCTTTCGTCGAATTGAGCCGCGAGATCGAACAGTTCGCCGGTTGCAGCATCGCCGAGATACAGGACCTGTATGGCGCCAATGCCTATCGCCGTTACGAGCGACGCGCACTCGAAGAGACCATACAGATCTATCCCGAGGCGGTGATCAGCACTCCGGGTGGCCTGGTAGCGGATGCCGTCAATTTCAACCTGCTCCTGTCACATTGCACCACGGTCTGGTTGCAGGCGAACCCGGAGGACCATATGCAGCGAGTTATTGAACAGGGCGACTTTCGTCCCATGGCGGGCACCAGGGAAGCGATGGATGATTTAAAGGGAATTTTATCGTCACGCGAATCATTCTATTCCAAGGCGCATTTGCGCCTGGACACCAGTGAACGATCGCTCGAAAGCACGTTTGCCGCCTTGTTGGACCTGCTCAATGACAAAGAGGCTACCAAGAATGATATTATAATGCAGTATAGTGCTTGACTGCTAAATTAAAGCGCACTATATTGCCTGCACCAAAGCGCACCCCACGGAGATGCAAACGTGACCAACACCGACCGAGTCGATTATCAAACAGACCCAGGCCAGTACCGACACTGGAAACTGGAGTTCGATGGGCCCATCGCTACCCTGCAGGCCGATTTTGATGAAAACGGCGGCTTGCGTCCGGGCTACAAGCTCAAACTGAACAGTTATGATCTCGGTGTCGATATCGAGCTGAACGACGCGATCAACCGCATCCGCTTCGAACACCCTGAAGTGCGCAGCGTGGTCGTCACCAGCTCGAAGGATAAAGTTTTCTGTTCCGGCGCCAACATCTTCATGCTCGGCGTCAGCAGCCATGCATGGAAAGTCAATTTCTGTAAATTTACCAACGAAACCCGCAATGGCCTCGAGGACTCCTCGAATAACAGTGGCCTCAAGTTCATCGCCGCCGTGAACGGCGCCTGTGCCGGTGGCGGCTACGAACTCGCGCTGGCCTGTGACGAAATCATCCTCGTCGACGATCGATCCAGCGCCGTCAGCCTGCCCGAAGTGCCGCTGCTGGGCGTACTGCCGGGTACCGGTGGCCTTACCCGTGTCACCGACAAACGTCACGTGCGCCACGACCTCGCCGATATCTTCTGCACCACTACCGAGGGTGTGCGTGGTCAGAAAGCCATGGACTGGCGCCTGGTGGACGATATCGCCAAACCCGCGGTCTTTGCGCAGACCGTGCGCGAGCGCGCGCTGGCGCTGGCCGCAGCAAGCGACCGTCCCGCAGACGGCAAGGCTGTCAGCCTGACACCGCTGCAACGCACGATCGAAGACAATGCGCTGCGCTATTCTCACGTCACGGTCGAGATGGACCGTGCTGCGCGTACCGCAACCCTCACCGTCAGTGCGCCGGTGGGCGACCAGCCTGTCGACATCGACGCGATCGAAGCCGCCGGCGCCAACTGGTTTCCGCTCGAGCTGGCGCGCGAACTCGACGACGCAATTCTGTCGATGCGCACCAACGAACCGGATCTCGGCACCTGGCTGATCAAGACTAAGGGCGATGCCGACGCTGTACTGGCGATGGATGACACCCTGGTTGCACATAAGGATCACTGGCTGGTGCGCGAAACCATCGGCCATCTGCGGCGCACCCTGAGCCGACTCGACCTGTCTTCGCGTAGCCTGTTCGCACTGATCGAGGAAGGTTCGTGCTTTGCCGGTACCTTTCTGGAACTGGCACTGGCCTGCGATCGCAGCTATCACCTGGCCCTGCCCGACGACGCGGCAGCCGCACCGGCAATCGTCGTCGACGAGGTAAATTTTGGCCTGTACCCGATGGTCACCGCGCAGAGCCGCCTGCAGCGCCGTTTTTACGGTGAACAGCCGGCGCTCGATGCAGTGCGCGACCAGGCGCGCAAGCCGCTGGACGCCGATGCCGCATTCGAACTGGGCCTGGTCACCAGCAATCCCGACGATCTCGACTGGGACGACGAGGTCCGAATCGCCATCGAGGAACGGGTCTCCATGTCCCCGGACGCGCTCACCGGTATGGAGGCCAACCTGCGCTTCAACGGCGTGGAAAACATGTTTACGCGCATTTTCGGTCGACTCACAGCCTGGCAGAACTGGATCTTCCAGCGCCCGAACGCGGTCGGCGAGAGCGGTGCCCTGAAAGTTTACGGTACCGGTGAGAAGTCCAATTTCGACTGGAACCGAGTCTAATTCAAACCTGGGAGAATCAAAGTGTCTGCAATCGATTACAACGAAAAAATTCCGAACAACGTCAACCTCTCCGAGGACCGCGCCCTGAAACGCGCGCTCGAACACTGGCAACCCAACTACATCAACTGGTGGCAGGACATGGGGCCGGAAGGCTCGCCGGATTTCGACGTCTACCTGCGCACCGCGACCAGCGTCGATCCGCAGGGCTGGGCGCAGTTCGGTTTCGTCAAGATGCCCGAGTATCGCTGGGGTATCTTCCTCAACCCGGCCGAGCAGGATCGCAAGATCCACTTCGGCGACCACAAGGGCGAAGAGGCCTGGCAGTCGATACCGGGCGAATATCGCGCCAACCTGCGCCGCATCATCGTCACCCAGGGCGATACCGAGCCCGCCTCGGTCGAGCAGCAACG
>JAJDOF010000070.1 GCA_022340305.1 Gammaproteobacteria bacterium | reverse complement strand
GAAAAACGGCTCGCGATCACCATCGCCAGCTGTGTACACCTTCAGTCTTCAGTCTGCGTTTTTGAGTCATTTCGAACATTTTCCTGATTTAGACGCCGGAATCTAACACAGGCTTTCGGGCAAGGCCACGATTTTGTCAGCATTAAATAAGGTCTCGATCAGACCGAATCCGCCTGCTCCAGCTGTTTTCGCATCTGCCGCAGGATGCTGTCATAGTGATTCGGATCGGCGTTTTGACCACAACCGAATATGCCCGATCCGGAGACAAAAGTATCGGCACCGGCAGCGGCGATTTCAGCGATATTATCAACCTTCACCCCACCATCGATTTCGAGCCGAATAGCATGACCGGATTCGTCGATGATGCGCCGCGCGCTGCGCAGCTTGTCGAGTGTCCCTGGAATAAAGCTCTGCCCGCCGAATCCCGGGTTCACCGACATCAGCAGAATCATGTCGACCTTGTCGAGCACGTAATCGAGATACGACAGCGGAGTTGCCGGATTGAACACCAGCCCGGCACGGCAACCATTGTCGCGTATCAAACCCAGACTGCGATCGATGTGCTCGGACGCTTCCGGATGAAAGGTGATATAGCTCGCTCCGGCGCTGGCAAAATCAGGGATGATGCGATCCACCGGCCTGACCATCAGGTGGACGTCGATCGGAGCCTGGACACCGTGCTTGCGCAGCGCCTCGCAGACCAACGGACCGATGGTCAGATTGGGCACGTAGTGGTTGTCCATAACATCGAAATGCACCATATCAGCGCCTGAAGCAAGCACTCTGTCCACTTCTTCGCCCAGGCGCGCGAAATCCGCTGACAAAATCGATGGTGCTATCTGGTAATCCGACATGTTCATTCCTCGTTGCTTGTCGCTGGAATTTACACCAATTCGCCTCCGAATACAGCCCGCACCCGGCAGAAAGCCATGCCTGCAACAGCAGGCCGGATGCTGCTATGCTATCTCATGACCTAGACGAGACCCGGCATTGATGACCCCCCAACAATCACTCAAACGGGAAATAGCCGCCCTGCAGCACGAGCTGCGACGAGTCAACGATGCGATCGAGCGCAACCGCACGCCGGACGTGGAACACCGTGCGCGCTTGCTGCGCGATAACATCGTGCTGTGCGAACGCGATCTGAAACGTCTGGCATCGACATTGCAATCGGCAGGTAACTAGTGGTCGAACAACCAGGGACTGATGGATACAGAGCGCCCCGGGTGACCTGGAACAAGTGGTGCGGCACCCCGACGCAGCCCGCGGGGAAGACCCAAAGCACTCGCTGCGGGCGCGGGGAGCCGGGCCCTGGCAAACTTTTTTCAACGGCTGCAACGCGGTGCCAGGTCACCTGGGGCGCCCCTTCGGGCGAGGCGTGAAGCGGCCATGCCCAAAGCACTCGCTGCGCTCATGGGGCAGGCCCTTCGCTTGGTTGCGCCTTTCGACAAGGACCGGACATTGCCCGCAACGCACGTCCGCGACTGACCGCTTCGCGTCTCGCTGTATCCATCAATACTTGATTGTTCAACCACAAGGATTAACATCGCTGCATGTCGGTCAATACCATAGAAGAAAATCGCAGCCGTAACCTGTTCGGCGATCAGGACGAGGTCTGGTTGTTTGGTTATGGATCGTTGATCTACCTGGTTGACTTCCCCTACCTGGAATCGAAGCCCGCCAGCATCGATGGCTGGAGTCGCCGCTTCTGGCAGGGATCGCATGACCACCGCGGCACAGTCGAAAATCCCGGCCGCGTCGTCACCCTGATCGAGGAACCGGGCGCGGTTTGCGGCGGAATGGCGTTTCGTGTCGAGGCTTCGGTATTCGCCCAACTTGATGAACGTGAAAAAAACGGCTACCTGCGGGTTGCTACAGAAATGACCTTTGCCGATGGATCCACTGCTACAGGAGTCACTTACCTCGCCTCGGCCGACAACGAGGCTTACCTCGGCGAAGCCAGCGAATACGAAATCGCCCAACACATTTGTCGCTGCACAGGCCCCAGCGGCAGCAACTGGGATTACCTGCTCGAGCTTGCAATTGCCTTGCGCGAACTGGGTGAACAGGACGATCATATATTCGCAATAGAAACGCACATCCGCGAAATACAGGGCCAAACGAAGCCAACTTCGCCTTGATCGGACTTCGTTGGGTTGGCCATCGAAAAATATAGTTGGCTTTACCCTGCCGATGGTCCCTAAGCTTGCGGCCCGGCAAGGCAGTTAGCCAGTCGAGAGTTCATGACCCGGATGACCCACAGCACCACGACCAGTCAAAATGATCTGTTGCCAACCACACTGGTGCTGCTGGCCTGCCTCTGCTTCTGCTTCGGCATCATTCCCTGCTTCGCGCGCAGCTTGACTGATGCCGGCATGGCCTCGTACGCGGTTGCCTTTTACCGCTAAGGTATTTCTGCGCTGGTACTATTTCCGCTAGTACCGCGCCTGCCCGGATCCAAATGGAAAACAATTTTATGGGGCCTGGGCTGCGGTGCCCTGGTCGGACTCGGCTGGGTGGGATAGGTCAGTGGCCTCAAAATCATTCCGGTATCTACCATCGGCGTGCTCTACATGACCTATCCGGTGTTTACGATCTTGATCGGATGGGCCTGGTTTCGTGACAAGCCCTCATTCAAAGCACCGTGCGGAGCATCCATCGTGATCCTCGCCGCACTCCTGGCAAGTTCGCCGGCGGCAGTCGAACCACAGCATTTGCCCGCCATGTTGATCTCTCTGTCCGCTCCGATCAGTTTCGGCATCGGCATCAACATCCTGGTGCACAAACTCATGCCGATTAGTCCGATCCACCGGGTGGCAAGCTTTTCGCTCGGGGCTGCGCTCTCCCTGGTGCCCTTTTTGATATATACGGATCCCCAAGCAGTGCTGCCACAGACTGCCGCCGAATGGCAGTTGGTCGCCGGACTAGTACTCGCAACGGCGCTGTTACCACAGCTGATTTATACGACCTTTGCCCACAAAATCGGAGCCGCGCGTTCGGCTGTCGCCGGTAGCATCGAGTTACCGACAATATTTTTAATCGGTTGGTTTGCGCTGGGAGAAAGCATTGGCCCGCTGCAGTGGCTGGCCTGCCTGCTGATCACCCTGGCGATATTGCTCACCCCGGCCCGGGCCACGCAACTGGTGATGTCACGCAAGCCCCAATAAAATAGCCGGCATGGCCGGCTATTTATGCTGTTTTTATGACACCCCTGCCTGATGCTATTGCAGGCTGTTGATATAGTCGGCCAGGTTTTCGATATCGGCATCCTTGAGTCCCGCCGCCATCGCATTCATCACTGGATTCTTGCGCGCACCGCTGCGAAAATCGGTCAGGTTCTTGCGAATGAAGTCGCCATTGCGCCCTTTCAGCGATGGATAGGTGGTAACGGTACTCACGCCACCCGCGCCGTGACAACCGATACAGCCGCGCGCGGCATAGGTCGATTTGCCCTTATCCACGTCTGCCTGCACTGCCGTAGTAAAAACCAGAATCATGGCAACACAGGCAGTTAAAACAAATCTCATAAAACCAGGCTCCCGGGTAGCAAAAATAACATTGTCTAGTGATAATGGACCATTGGATAATGGCGCCAGACAAGCCGCGCCATTGTTACAAAGCCAAATCTCGATGTAAAGCATAGCAACCAGGGCTTAATCCGTGCTTAATGATCCGACCGACTACAATCGAAAGATCCGCCAGGACTTGCTGGTGGAATATCAGGGCCTTAAGTTACACACCACCTGGGGGCTGTTTTCGCCACGCGCCATCGACGATGGTTCACGCCTGTTGCTCGATCATCTCGAACTGGCAACTACCGATAACTGCCTCGACCTCGGCTGTGGTTACGGCGTGCTCGGGCTGTGCATGGCGAAAATGGCGCCACAGGGCCATACCCTGATGATCGACAAGGATTTCGTCGCCGTCGACTATGCCGAAAAAAATCGGCGCCTGAACCGTATCGAGAACGCGAGCAGCATGCTCAGCAACGGCTTCGACCAGGTTCCAGTTCAGCAGTTTGACACCATCGTATCGAATATCCCCGCCAAGGTAGGCAAGGAAATGCTCTACATCTACCTGTTCGATGCGCTGCGCTACCTGAAACCGGGTGGCTCTTTCTACATCGTCACCATCACCGGCTTGCGCCAGTTTTTCAAGCGCGGTTTCAGTGAGGTTTTCGGCCATTACGAAAAAATCAAGCAGGGCAAGACCTACACCGTTGCACGCGGTATCAAGCCCTGAAAAAACTATCCGCTCTTCCCCGCATCCTTAATCCGTCCATCCCCCGCGGC
>JAJDOF010000059.1 GCA_022340305.1 Gammaproteobacteria bacterium | reverse complement strand
ACAGGGTTACTCGCGCTTCTCGTCGCCTGCGGTGGCGGAGGCAGTTCTGGCAGCGCCAACAACTCAGAAACCGTGGTTGCCAAGGGTGTCATTACCCAGCTCGGCAGTATCTGGGTCAACGGCGTCGAATACGAAACCCCCCCGGGTGGCAAGTACTCTGACGATGATAGCTCGAGTTCGAGCGCAAATTACAAGGTTGGCCAGGTCGTGAGTGTGCTCGGCACGCGCAACGACGACGGCGTATCCGGCACCGCCGACGAGGTACGTTACGAGGCAGATATCGAAGGCCCGGCAGTTGGCGGGGCAATCTACGGTATCCAGATCCTGCTCACCGACCGCACCAACTCGTCCGACATTTCCGCGTCAGGCATTTCCGCCCTCGCAGACGGGATTTACTACGAAGTATCAGGCATCTGGATCGATGACTTCACCCTGGAGGCTACCTACATAAAGGTGGTCGATGACCTTGACACAGACGACGAATTCAAGGGCTATGTCAAGAATGCCTTGGCAGCCAGCTTCAAAGTACGCGGGATTACTTTTAACTGGACCGGCACGCCCAGCGTCAGCGACGGTGATTTCGTCGAGGTTCATTTCGACGGCTGTTCAGGTACTGCTCCCAATGTTGTTTGCCTGGCGACCAAAGTCGACCTTGAAGACGACTACTCCGATCGTGCGGAAGGCAAGGAAATCGAAATCGAAGGCGCGGTTGACCTGAGCACCACCGACTGCCTCAACACCGATGCTGACTTCAAAATCGACAACTATTGTATCGACTACGACAACCAGTCTGTACGCTGGATGGGCGGCCTCACCGGCCCGGCTGACCTGGCGCAAGGCTCGCGAGTCGAAGTCGAAGGCCACATGCTTGACGGCGTTCTGGTCAGCAAGAAAATCAAGGGCCGCGGCAACCGCGTACGGATTTCCTCCGTGGCCCAGAACGTAGATACGGTTAATGGCACTTTTAAGCTCATTGACGGCAAAATTACAGTCACCACCAAGCCCGGCGTAACCGAGTACGAGGATGGTTTGGATATCACTAATATTGCCGCAGAAACTGACGGTATCGAGGTCCGCGGTGTGCGCACCGGTGCCACTGAAATCATGGCGATTCGCATCAAGTCTGAGAAGCTTAGTGGTGGCGGGAAACGGCATGAACTGCGCGCTGAAGTTGACCTTGACAGCGCGGATAGCAGCGCCGGAACGATCGCGGTAATGAGTATCGTAGCGAGTGGCGACAGCAGCACCGAACTCGAAATCGACGACATGTCCTACACCGGGGATCTGACCAGTTTTCTCGACCTGGTGGACGATAACGACAACCCGGCAGATGGCTCGCGGGACGTTATCAAAGTCGCTTTCGATATCACCATTGGCGCCGGCAGTAGCGGTTCACCATACATCGCCGATAAAATGGAAATCGAAGAAGAAGACGATTAGCACCTGGCGGTGATCGGCAGACCCAACGGTCTGCCGATACATCGTCTCTGAAGGCTCTTTTCAACCAGGAAACAATCCCCGCCCCGGCGGGGATTTTTCTTTTTACGGACAATGCGCCGAGTATACCGGGTCATTTCCAGCCAGAACCTTCACCCCAGATAAAATTGGAACGGGAGGTACTTCGCCCACCGGGCGCTCTCGGCCATCCTCGCGCCGTGCACAGGTTTTCGCCCCGTTACGCCAGTCTGGCCGCACGGCGTGACTCCAGCGGCGACTGGCGATAGGCTTGTTTGTACATTCGGGAAAAGCTTGAGAGCGAGTTGAAACCTGTGCGCACGGCGATTTCCTGCAGCTTGAGGCGCGTATCGATTACCATGCGGCGCGCGGTCTGCAGCCGCAGACGCCGGTAATAAGCAGCTGGCGACAGGTTAAGCGTCCGCTTGAACAGGTATTCGAGCATGCGTACCGACAGGTCAACCTGGGCTGCGACCTGGCCGATGCTGAGCGTATCGTCGACATGCTGTTCCATGACGTGAATCGCGGCTGCCACGCGCGGTTCATTGTTTTCCAGCATGCCGAGCGAAACCAGCGGTTGCGTATCGGTGGCACTGCGCACGCCGTCATAAATAAAGACGCTCGATACTTCGATCGCGAGCGGGTAACCGTAGCGCATGCGGATCAGGTAAAGCATGAAATCAAAGGTCGGGGAGGCACCACCGGTGGTGAAAAACTTGCCATCGATGACGAAGCGATCCGCTCTCAATTTTACTTGCGGGAAGTGATCCTGGAAATCCTCCAGGTCTTCCCAGTGCGTGGTTGCGGCACGGTTGTCCAGCAAACCACAGCGCGCCAGGATCCAGCTACCCGCTTCGATACCGCCCACGGCCGAAAAATTACGCGCCAGGCGCTTGATCAGGCGCAAATGCCCGGGCCCGGCATGACGTTGCTGGTGGAAACTGGCGATGACGATCAATACGTCCCCACTCGATGTCTCATCGAGCTTGATGTCCGGCTCGACGGGAATTTCACAAGTCAGGCGCGCGGCTTTGCCATTCAACGTCGCCAGCTGCCAATCAAACAAGTTGCGATTGGCGATGCGATTGGCGGCACGCATGGTATCGAGCGCCGACGCCAGCGACATCATCGACGAATCGGGCAATATTAACAGCGTAATACGCAGCTTTTCATCGCTGGGGGTGAATATATTCATTGCGCAAATTGTTAAATAAATTGCGTGAAAGTGCAATCATGGTAGAAATTTCCGTGACATGATTCGCCGATCAGTCAATGGAGGTGCGCCATGCCCTTAACAGCCAATATGAATCCCTTTATTACCTGCGCGGTAACCGGATCGGGCGGAACCCAGGATCGATCACCACACGTGCCCCGCTCACCCGAGCAAATTGCCGCGAGCGCGCTCGACGCCGCCAGGGCCGGCGCCGCGGTAGTCCACTGTCACGTGCGCGATCCCGAGACCGGCAAGCCCAGCCGCAGCGTCGCCCTCTACCGTGAAGTGGCCGAGCGCATCCGCGATTCGGAAACCGACGTGGTACTGAATTTCACCGCCGGCATGGGCGGCGACATGGTCTTCGGCGACCCCGAAAAGCCGTTGCCGCTGAATGCAGCTGGCACCGACATGGTTGGCGCCACCGAGCGCGTCGCGCACGTTGCCGAATGCCTGCCGGAAATCTGTACGCTCGACTGCGGCACGATGAACTTCGCCGAGGCCGACTACGTGATGACCAATACGCCGGGCATGCTGCGCGCCATGGGGCAGATGATGACCGACCTCGGCGTGCGCCCGGAAATCGAGGTGTTCGAAACCGGCCACCTGTGGTTCGCCAAACAGCTGGTCGAGGAAGGCATCATCCAGGACCCGGTGATGATCCAGATGTGCATGGGCATTCCCTGGGGCGCGCCCGACGACCTCAACACCTTCATGGCGATGGTCAACAACACGCCCGCCGACTGGACCTTCTCGGCCTTTTCCATCGGCCGCAACGAGATGTCCTATGCCGCAGCCGCGGTACTCGCCGGTGGTAACGTACGTGTCGGCCTCGAGGACAATTTGTGGCTGCAAAAAGGCGTACTGGCCACCAACGCGCAACTGGTGGAAAAGGCAGCGACCATCGTCACCAACATGGGGGCGACCCTGATGACCCCGGCCGAGGTCCGCGAAAAGCTGCAACTGCAGAAACGCGCGCCCGTCAGTCGTTAGGCAGTAGCTGAACAAGCAAGCTCGAAACAGGAGAAATTCATGACAGCAATCAAACAGGCCGCCATTATCGGTGGCGGCGTTATCGGGGCCGGCTGGATATCGCGGTTAATTGAAAACGGTATCGATGTCAGCGTCTACGATCCGGCCGCGGATGCCGCCGAGAAAGTCGAGGCGGTGCTTGGAAACAGCCGCTACGCCTATAGCAAGCTAATCAGCGGGCCGCGCTGCATTGAAGGCAGCGTGCAATTCTGTGACAGCGTTTCCGCGGCGGTTGCCAGTGCCGAGCTGATCGTCGAATCAGTACCCGAACGCCTCGACATCAAACAAACGGTCTATGCCGAAATCGAAGCCTCCGCTGCCACTAATGCGCTGATTGCCTCGTCCACCTCCGGCATCATGCCATCGGATTTGCAGGCCAAAATGAAACATCCCGAACGCCTGCTGGTGGCCCACCCTTTCAACCCGGTGTACCTGTTGCCACTGGTCGAGCTGGTCGGGGGTAAACGGACCAGCATGGCAACCATCGAGCGCGCGCGCAAAATCTATCACTCCCTCGGCATGCACCCACTGCACGTGAAGAAGGAAATCGAAGCCTTTATCGCAGATCGCCTGCTCGAAGCCGTGTGGCGTGAGTCGCTGTGGCTGGTGAAAGACGGCATCGCCACCACGCAGGATGTCGACGACGCGGTGCGTTTCGGCTTCGGTCTGCGCTACGCGCAAATGGGCGTTTTCGATACTTACCGGGTTGCCGGCGGTGAGGCCGGGATGCGCCACTTTATGGCGCAGTTCGGCCCCTGCCTGAAGTGGCCCTGGACCAAATTGACCGATGTCCCTGAATTTACCGAGGAGCTGGTTGACCTGATCGCAGGCCAGTCGGACGAGCAGTCCGGACACATGAGCATTCGCGAAATGGAACGCATTCGCGATGACAACCTGATCGCGATCCTGCACGGCCTCAAGGGCAACGATTGGGGCGCCGGCAAAACGCTGGCACAATACGAGCATCAGTTGCTCCAGGCCGCCAACGACCCGGCTTAAACCTTAAATGTCATCCCCGCGCAAGCGGGGATCTTGCAACGCACCTGCGATTGACCCGGCGCCACCATTGCAAGATTCCCGCTTACGCGGGAATGGCGACAGTGAAGGAGAACTAACATGCATTTCGGACTCAGTTTTGAACAGGAAATGATCGTCGATACGGTGCGATCGTTTGTCGAGAACGAAATTTATCCGCACGAGGATGAAGTCGAGCGCAGCGGCGAGGTGCCGCTCGAACTCGGCCATGAAATCCGTGACAAGTGCATCGAGGCGGGGTACTTCGCGGCCAACATTTCCGAGGAATTCGGTGGCGGTGGACTCGGTCACCTCGATTTCAGCTTGCTGGAACGCGAACTGGGTCGTGCTTCAAATGCGCTCGCCGTTTTCTTTGGTCGACCTTCCGGCATCCTGCAGGCCTGCAGCGCAGAGCAGCGCGAGAAATACCTGCTGCCAGCGGTCAAGGGCGAAAAATTCGACGCGCTGGCGATGACCGAGCCCGGCGCTGGCTCCGACGTGCGCGGCATGCAATGCAACGCCAAACTGCAGGGCGGCGACTGGGTCGTGAACGGCAGCAAGCACTTCATCAGCCACGCCAACATCGCCGATTTCGTCATCGTTTTCATCGCCACCGGAGAGGAACAAACCGCGCGCGGTCCGAAGAAAAAGATCACCTGCTTCCTGGTCGACCGCGGCACACCCGGTTTTGAAATCCGTCCCGGTTACAACTCGGTCAGCCATCGCGGTTATAAAAACTGCATCCTGAACTTCGACAACTGCCGCTTGCCCGAGTCTCAAATCCTGGGTGAGTTGCACGGTGGCTTCGACGTCATGAACGAATGGTTGTACGCCACGCGTTTGACCGTTGCCGCCACCAGCGTCGGGCGCGCTCGCCGCGCCTTCGAGTACGCCCTGCCCTACGCGGTCGAACGCAAACAGTTCGGCCAGCAGATCGGCAAGTTCCAGGGCGTCTCCTTCAAGCTCGCCGACATGATTACCGAGATCGACGCGGCCGACTGGCTCACGCTTGCCGCGGCATGGCGCCTGGACGAGGGACTCGACGCCAACCGTGAAATTGCGAGCGCAAAGGTATTCGCCACCGAGATGCTGGCGCACGTAACTGACGAGGCTATCCAGATCTTCGGCGGCATGGGCCTGATGGATGAGTTACCGCTGGAACGCTTCTGGCGCGATGCGCGCGTCGAACGCATCTGGGACGGCACCTCGGAAATCCAGCGCCACATCATCTCGCGCGAACTGTTACGGCCACTGGGGGGCTAACCCGCATGTTTCACCTTGTTACGTCACGAGGGCGCCGAAAAGTATGCTGTGGCGCGACGCACAACCCAATGTGTCTCTGGCACATTAAGGGAGAGGTTCGCGCCGGCGTAGTTTACGCTGCGTTTAGCGGGCCGGCGGGAGTACGGCCTGCCACAGCGGGCTTTGCGACGTCCGCAGCAGGAAACCGGTGAGATATGCGAGCTAACATGCGCCTCGAACGCGTTCTCCGTCCCAAATCGATCGCTGCGATCGGTGGCCTGCAGGCTGGCCGCGTGGTCGAGCAATGCCGACTGATGGGTTTCGAGGGCGACATCTGGCCGGTACATCCGACAAAACAGGAAGTACATGGTGTCAAAGCCTACGCGTCGATCGCCGACTTACCGGGTGTGCCCGACGCCGCTTTTATCGGGGTTAA
>JAJDOF010000029.1 GCA_022340305.1 Gammaproteobacteria bacterium | reverse complement strand
CGATGAGTCATCCCCGCGTAAGCGGGGATCTTGAACAGAATGACATGATAGCGGGAGTAGCCTGCATGTCTTACCGGTTTCCTAATGTGGGGCCTCACAGCGTCTCTATGACGTCCTCGCTGCGGAAATCAGTGAGCTGTGCGCGGGGATCTAGTGGTTTGAGCCGCGTGGCTTACGGGCACCGGATGGGCAGCTGGGTACTGTTTCACGAGGGCTCGAAGTAATGTTCTATCGATTTCGCGTAGTAGTTCACCAGCGCCTGTTTCCCGGGATTGACGCGATAAACAGCGTCAGCCTGATAGATAATCATACCTCTCAACAGGGTTAGTTCGAGGGCCTGTTGCAGCGCGAATTGTTCGCTTGCGCGCGCCAGCACCACGAAGGCACTGTGCGCACGCAGCTCTGTAACTGTGGATTTGAATCGTGCCAGCAAAGCGGTCTGATTCAGTCCCTGCGCAGGCGCTTTGGACATCACCCGGCACAGGGTTGCGACCGGCGGTGCTGGAATCAGTGTCTGTACCGTCGCCATTAATTCTTCGCCAAAGCGGTTTAGCCAGGTAAAGCGTTGTTCGCGATCGAGTTTTGGCCAGTCGACATGATGGTTTTCCAGCCAGTCGCGAAACGACACGGGTCGACCGAAATTAGCGCAGGCATAACCGAATGAACGGCGATGAAGTAACACTTCGGAGATCGCACGCAGGCTGAATTTAATACCCGATGCGATCACGAAGCGCTTTCCCCGGGCCCGGAATTCAGCCGAATTCGAACTCACCATATTGATATCTTCCGCGACGCGATCGTAATTGGTGCCGATCGGGATGATGACGATGTCCGGCGAACTGGACGGATCGAAATGTTTAGTGATGTAGCTGAGTAAGCCGAATCTTGCCGCTTGCATTCCACCGTCGGGTGATAGCGCTCCCTCGGGGAATATTGCATGCGGAACCCTGGCTACGGTCGCCATCTGTACATAACGCTCAAGTGCGCGCCGGTACAACAAGTTGTTTGAATCGCGTCGGATATAATAGCCTCCGGCGCTGCGCATGAGCTGGCGTACCGGGAAAATGCCGGACCACTCGCCGACCCCGAAGGACAACATCGTGCGTTGCGAGGTGAGATAGGTCAGCAGCAGGTAGTCCATATTGCTGCGGTGATTGGACATGAAGATAACACTATCATCGCTGCTTACGGTTTCCAGTGATTGCTCATCGACGAAACCGATCGACACTCGGTAAAAGCCGCGCAGCATGCCCCGCGCCAGGCGGTAACCGACTCGGAAATAAAAAAAGGGGTTAAAAGCGGGCACGATTTCGAGCGCAATTTTGTGCAGCCTGTCGCGCACATCCTGTAGCGACTTGCCCTCGCTTTCGGCGATTTCTGCAGCCACCTGTAACAGCTGTGGATCGGTTGCCAGCTGGTCGGCAAGTGCCCGGTAGCGGGTCAGGGTAAACGGCGAGAGTTTCAGTTGCAGTTGTGGATTGACGTCCATGAAAGCCTTCTGTGACCAGCGATTCCACACTTTCAACCACAGCGGGATAAGTAGTCGGGTAAACAGGGTCGGCAGTGCAAACAAAATCAGCAAGACCAGTAACCACAGCGGAATGGCCACGAGGTCGTTCATTTCCTGAGCTTTGCTACGATCTGTTGAAAGTGCCGTAACGGCGCATCGTTGCGGGTTAGTGCGATCGGCAGCGAAAAGTGACCTTGCGGCCAGATAAAACGGTTTTGAGGGGGCACACACCAGCGATCGATGAGTTCGAGGCCGCCAGCAAACGGGGTTGCAGCATCGTGCCTGCCCAGTATTGAAACAATGTTGTCGGCATCGATGCCGGGCTGCGACGGGGGATCGAGCGCACCCAGGTATGCTGCCACGGTGGCGACGCTCCAACCGCGTTCATGCTTGGCCTCGAGCGCAGCAAACAGTTTGGCGATGCTGCCGTGTATCAGGGCATCTTCTATTTTTGAGCAGTGCATGATCAACAACAGGGCATCCGGTACCAGATGTCGAGACCAGTGCTGCGAGCGTCCGGCGACGAGCTGTGCGATCAGCGCTCCGAGACTGCTGCCACCCATGGTAACCGGGCCGTCTGAAGTACGCCGACACCAGTCCATCAGCACGGCACGTTCTACGACCGACGCGGTAAACGTATCCAGAATACCGAGCGGAGATCGGGCGCTGATGTATTCGCCGCCGTAATATCCCTGTGGGCGACGACGACCATGATAGGGTGCTTCCGGACGCACCACGCGAAAACCCATTCGACAGAGCACGTCTACTTCATCGACCAGTCCTTCCAGGTAGTCGAACTCGACGCAGATACCGTGCCCGAAAATGATGGTTGGCGGGTTTTTTTGGCCACTCGGTTCGTGTACCCGGGCATAGACCAGATCGTTGGTGCGCTGCGAAGGTGAGCGGAACCGAATCCAGTATTGCTTGCCATCGGCGCCATCGAAGTGCCGGGACTGTTCGACGGTTGGCATCTTGTCAGGGGCAGCAAAATAGGGCTTGGGATCGGATCTGATGCTTCCGTAAAGCGTTTCGACCTCCTCCATGGAAGGTATTTCATAGCGCGAAGTCTGGGGTTTGAAACTCAGCAGAAAACGTAAATCACGGCGCCTGATGTTATGTGACTGCTGGGCTTTTTTGCGTGCTTTCTCGATTGCGGCAAGGTCTCCGAGCGCGGCATGTTGGGTGCCGAAAAATGCTTCGCGCCAGGACGTATCAATCGCATTGACTCGAGCACGGGAAACTTCAAAAAGAAACAGGACTTTGCTGAGCCGCTCGGTCTGGCGAGCGCTCAATTTTAGTTGGGCGCCCTCGACGAAACTTGTGACGGAGCCATGCGCCTCGTCAGCCACGGCCCACAGTCGTGATAGCGGCAGGTACAACCGGCGCAGAAAATACATCGATGCCCGGTCAAACCACGGTAACGTGAACAGGCCTCCAAGTGGACCGCGCATCCACGTGATCGCGCCCTTCTCTGCAGGGAGTTTGTGGCCCGCGATAATGCCGCTGATGTGTCTGATTTTTATTTCTTATTCCCTCCCGACCTGGCCCCTCACGAATCCAGCCGCAACTGCGCACCGCCCGGGTTAACGACCGTCGACCATCACGCAGTCCAGCAGTGTACGCAAACAGGCGCTCTCGATCCAATTACCGCAAGGGCTGCCATGCAGCACCGGCAGCTTGCCGGTTACGGCTATTTCCAGGCGTCACCCAGGCCGAGGGGTGTTGGTAGAGAATTCACCAGCCTGGCAAACAGAGCGGAGAATTCGCTATCCCACTGATCGCCGAACATGGGGTCCTGGTTTTCGCCGAAGGCGGCATCGATTGTTTCCCAGTCGGAAGCTTCGAGTACCTCGCGTGCACGTGGCAGCAGCTCGTTTTCTTCCAGCAGCGCATGATGGCGTTCAAAGGCAGTATATTTGAGCAAACTGTCGCGAAACTGAGGGAATTCACTGGCACCCGAAAATTCGTATGCCGACAGGGCTTTTAACATTTCGACGAAGAGGGTTTCTCCCTCGCTGTGCTGGCGGCCGAGTTCCTGGATCAGGTCTGTGGTGTCGGGCGCCCGTGCGAGCACGGCAGGGAACAGGTAACGATTTTCCTTGGGATGATGATATTCATCGAGGAAGCGATCGATGTAGGTAAACAGGCCATGAAATACCGCAAAATCGGGGTGCTTGCCATTGTCGATCTCGCCAATGAGATGTTCCATGCTGTAGAGCACCGCAGCGAGGTTCTGGTGCTCACTCTTGATAATGGTTAGCGCGCGCATCTGTTTTCCTGGTTCCTGACCCCTGAAGGTTAAATGCTAGCCTCTGGACGGGCCTTTACCCTTGACGTATGTCAGTTCCGCAAGGGTATATCCTGGCTGGTCCTGATCGAGTGCCAGTTCGGCGCTTATGCCGAAACGGGATAACGGGTGGACATCGGGCCCCCAGGATTGTGTGTTATGGGCGGGTTCGCGGCGAAAATTCATTGACAATGAAGGCAAATTGGCGAAATTGGTCAAGTGAGCGGAAATCCTGAATCCATGCGTACCCAGGTTGCCATCATCGGTGGTGGTCCCGCGGGCCTGTTGCTGAGTCAGTTGCTGGCGCGCCAGGGCATCGACACCATCGTGCTGGAACGCAAGAGCCGCGACTACGTGCTCGCGCGGATTCGCGCCGGGGTACTCGAGGCCGGCACCGTTGACCTGCTGCACGCGGCAGGTGCGGGCGAGCGTATGAAGCGCGAGGGAATGGTGCACAATGGCACCTATATTGCCGTCGCCAATCGCAGGTTTCGCATCGATTTCAGGCAGCTCACCGGCAGCACGGTCACGGTATACGGACAGACCGAATTGACGCGCGATCTCTACCTGGCACACGATCAGCTGGATGGTCAGATATTACACGAGGTCGAGGGGGTTCGAATCCATGATGCCGATACCGCTGCGCCGTCTGTCAGCTATGTCTGTGCAGGACGTGAGCAGCGTATTTATTGTGATTATGTCGCCGGTTGCGATGGCTATCACGGGGTCAGCCGTAACACCATCCCGGCGAGCGTGTTGCGCGAATTCGAGCGCGTTTATCCGTTCGGCTGGCTTGGCCTGTTATCGGCAACGCCGCCGGTGAGTGACGAATTGATTTACGCCAGCCATGCGCGCGGTTTCGCCCTGTGTTCGATGCGTAACCCCGGACTCAGTCGCTACTACCTGCAGGTGCCACTGCTGGACGAGCTTGAACGATGGTCGGACGATGCCTTCTGGGACGAGCTCAGGCACCGCATTCCACAAGACGTGGCGGAGTCGCTGATAACCGGTAAATCGATCGAGAAATCGATCGTGCCGCTGCGCTCATTCGTTGCCGAGCCGATGCGTTGGGGACGGTTGTTTCTGTGCGGCGATGCGGCTCATATCGTACCCCCGACGGGCGCCAAGGGACTAAACCTGGCGGCATCGGATGTTTATTACCTGTCACGCGCGTTGCAACAACACTATGTCGACCGGGATGATCATGGTATCGAGAGCTATTCCGCCACGGCGTTGTCACGCGTCTGGAAGGCGGAACGCTTCAGCTGGGCAATGACCCGGCTACTACACCGGTTCCCGGAGCAAACCGAGTTTGACCTGCGCATGCAGCTGGCCGAGCTCGAATACCTCGAGTCTTCGACTGCGGCACAGACCACGCTCGCCGAAAACTACATTGGATTGCCGTATTGAGTCGATGCCCGCCTGGCCTGCTTCCCTTGCTATGCGCATGGTACTGCGACGAGTGATGACCTGGTTGACCAGCAGTTGATCTGCATCTGGCGACCTGCCAGCCGGTTTATAGCCGGGGATGGAGGGGTATATAGACTGACGCGAGGCTGCGGCAGTATCGCGGGTTATCGTAATAGAGGGGCAGGCTTATTCCTTTGCGCGGATCAGCGTAATTCGAAGTCATCGATATAGTAGGTAATCGGGCCATCAGTGTTTAATGTACCAAAAGCCCAGCCATGAACCTCGGCTAATCCCAGCCCATCGTTCGGTGCGTCGTTGTAGATCTCTTTACGGCCCAGTTCTTCGAACGCAACGCTAATTCGTTTCCAGCCAGAGAAATTATCAGTGAATGAATAGCTGTAGACCTCGGCGCCGCCAGCCGCGGGACAGGGCTTTCGATTGTCGAGTATCTCGACGAACAAGGAGGTATTGCGGTTGTTGCCGTACATCCAGAAGCTGAACTCGTTAAATCCACGCCAGTCGCGCGGGGTCCATCGACTCACGGCTGCATCCTCGAAGTTGTGTATTACTCCGGCCCAGGCTTTGACGTTCAAATCCAGTTGCAGCACTTCATTATCGGCTTCGTCGCCAGGTCGTGGGGGATGATCGGTAGTCACAGAGACACTGACGGTACTACCCTCCGAATCCCAAAACGTAAAGAACCCAAGCGGGATTCCGTCGTGGTTTCTACCCGCCTGCAAACCGGAGTTGAAATCGTCAAAAACGCCAGCCCGGGACTTCTCGATCGCTGTGGCACATTCGTTTTCCAGATCGAGACTTATACTATCGTCGCTTCGAGCGGAACGAGCGTACACCAGGGTCATTCCATGGTTGTCCATGGTGAATGTTCCATCGTCAATACTTCCCCTGGTCATGCCGGCACCTTCCCACTGCATAACCAACGTTGAGCCATTTCTGCTGTAGCTGGCATGAACCTTTTGCCTGACCTTGCCGCCTGAGGGTGGGCTGAACTCCGTATTGCTGCTGCAGGTTCCATCTGGCCTGATGATAAATGTGCCTGAGTGCACCTTTATATTTGCAGCACCGTGGGCGACAGTCGCAGGAACAGTGGCCCCGTTTACGGAAACCAGGTTATAGCTTCCCGATATGTTGACCAGGGCCTGCTGGATCGAGCCAGTTTCAATACTCGTGGAATCATTTGATGTGGTGCTACAGCCGCTGCCCACAACAATAAGCGTAGTGCAGGCGAAAAATAGGATAGCTACCCTGATAGTCATAATGAAACCAGTACACCACAATTGCCAGGCTGAGCACTGATCTTGATCAAGTTTGAAGCTGCCAGGGGCGAGCGGAGGCGTCATTCCCAGTCGAAATACCCCCGCACCGAGCGGATAACCTGTCGCGCTAAGGTGTTTTCCGTAATTTCCGCGTTGGCGCGGGTTCAGGGAATGAATCCTCGCTCGCTGAACGCGGGAATCAGACGCGCAATATCCTGGTTGTTCGGTAGACTGGGCTATCGTAAACATTATTCGGAGTGCCTGGGTGAACAGCTCAACAAATCGTCGTATCGTCCTTGCAGCACGTCCCCGGGGTGCTCCTCAAAGTGGCGACTTTTCGATGATTTCGGAACCGATTCCCGAACCCGGTGAGGGAGAGATTGTTTGCCGCACGATCTACCTGTCACTCGACCCCTATATGCGCGGCCGGATGAATGAGGGCAAATCCTACGCCGCCCCGGTGGCAATTGGCGAAACCATGTGTGGCGGCACGGTGAGCCAGGTAGTGAAATCCTGCCATCCTGAATTCGCCAGGGACGATTTCATCCTGACTTATGGCGGTTGGCAGGAATACGCAGTAACCGATGGCAAGGGTGCTCGCAAACTGGACCCGGCCCAGGCCCCGCTGTCAACGGCGCTGGGTGTGCTCGGCATGCCGGGAATGACGGCTTACATGGGGCTGCTGGAAATCGGACTGCCGCAAAGGGGAGAAACCGTGGTAGTTGCGGCGGCTAGCGGAGCGGTGGGCGGTAATGTTGGACAGATCGCCGGGCTCAAAGGGTGCCGGGTGGTGGGCATCGCTGGCTCCAGGGAGAAATGCGAATTCGCTATCAACGAGATGGGATTTGATGCCTGCGTGAATCACAAGGATGCGGATTTTCGTGACCGGCTGAAATCGGTTTGCCCCGACGGTATCGATGTCTATTTCGAAAATGTCGGAGGCATGGTTTTTGAGTCGATAATTCCCCTGCTCAACTTTCAGTCGCGGATTCCAGTATGCGGTCTGATTGCGCACTACAACGACACCGGGTTAGCCACCGGACCCAATCTACTGCCAAAGCTGATGCGGGTGGTACTTACCCAGCGCGTCACCATCAGGGGGTTTATCGTAAGTGATTTTGCCCATAAGCAGGGGGATTTTCTGCGTGATATGAGCCAATGGATCGGCGCCGGGAAAATCAGCTACCGGGAGGATATTGTTGCAGGCCTGGATAATGCTGTAGACGCATTCCAGGGCTTATTGGAAGGTAGCAATCTTGGAAAATTGCTGATCCAGGTAAGCGCGGATCCCACACGCTGAAGCCAGTATCTGGCTGCAGAAATTTATCCTCCCGCTTTTTTGACAGCGCAACAGGCTCGACTCTCTAATTGTAAGGTCGACGATCACCGGCGAAGGCCTGAAACTTAGTGTCTGCTGCACGGCAATCCTGGATCATGCAGCGCAATATTCTCAAATCGAGCAATGGCAGTAAGCGCCACAAATATTTTTGCAGGTAGTTTGCTGCGAATCCTGTGCAGCTCTACCCCCGGTGCGACGGATTGCCGCCCACCGGAGCGCCGGCCGCTGCATCCCTGCGGTCTTGCGGCCGCCACACCTTCTTTGGGAGGCCCCAGGGTAAATCGAAATCGTTGAGATATGCGGGCTAACCCTCTACGAGACGCTGTCTGCGAGCAGGCCTTCGGCCCCTGCGCATGATCTGGCGCCAGGCCATGATCGGGTCAAACCCAATCTAGCGTTTTGGTAAATAAATTGCATAATTTCCCAATAACATTAATATAGATGTAAATAATGCACTTAGAATTAATTACCCATGCAGGATTTTTCCGCCTCTTTCGGCCTCGCGTTTTCACTGATTATCTCGGCGGACGCCGACCTGATCGAAATCATCGGCCTGTCGCTGCGCGTCAGTATCAGCGCAGTATTGCTCGCGGCCCTGATCGGTTTTCCGCTGGGCGCGTTGACCGCCGTAATCCGCTTTCCTGGGCGGCAGGCGCTGGCGGTGCTGTTGAATGCGTTGATGGGCTTGCCGCCGGTGGTCGTGGGCCTGCTCGTATACATGGTGATCTCACGCGCCGGACCACTTGGGTGGATGAACCTGCTTTACTCGCCCGCGGCGATGATCATCGCGCAAACCATCCTGGTAACGCCCATTGTCGCGGCGCTGACGCGCCAGGTCGTGGAGGACATGCACAAGGAATACGATGAGCAGTTCCGTTCGCTATGTCTGCCGACCCATCGGGTAATAACAGCGCTCATCTGGGATTCACGCTACAGCTTGCTAACCGTGTCCCTGGCCGGGTTCGGCCGTGCCATCGCCGAGGTCGGCGCGGTGATCATTGTCGGTGGCAATATCGATCACCTCACCCGGGTGATGACGACGGCGATCGCGCTCGAAACCTCGAAAGGCGATCTGGCACTGGCTCTGGCGCTCGGCATAATCCTGCTTGTCCTGGCCCTGTCGGTCAACGCCGCGGTCTACGGTCTGCGCGCCAGCGCGAGACGCCTGTCCTATGCCTGACGCTTCTGCATCGGGCATACACGAACCTGCGGACTCGCTATTGCCGCTCGAGGTCTCTGCGCTGAGTTATCGCACGGAGCATGAGTTTGTGCTCGACGGCATTAGCGTTACCATCGAGAATCCCGGCATTACGGTCGTCATGGGGCCGAACGGCGCCGGTAAAAGTCTTTTTTTGCGCCTGGTTCACGGGCTGCTTGCACCGAGCTCCGGCACTGTCCACTGGCAGGGCCGAAATCTCGATCTGGCCCTGCGCCGACGTCAGGCGCTGGTATTTCAGAAACCCGTGTTATTGCGCCGCTCGGTAGCAGCGAATATCGACTTCGTGTTGAAACCGCTGGGTGGTGACTACCGGCAACGGCGCGACCAAATTCTGCTGGAGGCCGGGTTGATGCGGCAGCGGTACCAGCCGGCGCGCCTGCTTTCTGGCGGTGAACAGCAACGGCTGGCGTTGGCGCGAGCGCTCGCGACTGATCCCGGCGTGCTGTTGCTTGACGAGCCCTGTGCCAGTATCGACTCGGGTACCACCCTGAAAATTGAGCAACTGCTGCAGCAGACCCGCGATCGCGGTGTGAAAATCATTCTCATAACCCATGATATCGGCCAGGCGCGACGCCTGGCCGATGATGTTATCTTCATGCACAACGGGCGCTTGCTCGAATACGCGGCGGCGCATGTTTTTTTCAACGCTCCCGCAAGTGAATCTGCCCGGGACTTCCTCCAGGGCCGGATTGTTTTGTAACTCGTTCTTTGCTTATAAATAGGGGAAAAAATGACGAAACTCACCCACATAAACCTCTGTCTGGGCATTTGCCTGGCGTTTTGCAGTTCGGTTTTCGCCGCGGAGTCTTCGATCATCGTCCAGTCAACGACATCGACCGCAAACTCCGGTCTTTACGACCAGCTTCTGCCACGTTTCCAGCGCGATACGGGTATCACCGTCCACGTCGTCGCGGTGGGTACCGGCCAGGCGATCAAGAATGCGAAGAACTGCGATGGCGATGTGTTGCTGGTGCACGCCAGGGCCGCCGAACAGAAATTCGTCGCCGAGGGTTATGGCGTTGCACGCCACGACGTCATGTATAACGATTTCGTGTTCGTCGGTCCGCCGGCCGATCCGGCCGCGATCGCGGGCGGTCACTCGGCGCTTGCGGCCCTGGCTCGCATTGCCTCGACGAAATCGAAATTCGCCTCTCGCGGTGACAACTCTGGCACCCACAAGAAGGAAGTGGCCCTGTGGAAGCAGGCCGGCATCGATCCCACGAGCGACAGCGGCGGCTGGTATCTGGAGACCGGCTCGGGCATGGGGGCGACGCTAAACGCCGCGGTCGGCAGCGGCGCTTATACCATGACCGATCGCGCCACCTGGATCAGTTTCAAGAACCGGCAGGATTATCAAATTGTCGTCGAGGGTGATGACAAGCTGTTCAATCAGTACGGCATTATTCTGGTGAACCCGCAAAAATGCAGCAATGTGAAACGCGAGCCGGCACAGAAATTTATCGACTGGGTGCTGTCGAAAAAGGGTCAGGATGCGATTGCTGCCTACCAGCTCGATGGCCAGCAGCTATTTTTCCCAAATGGCAATTGATGACTCTGGCGGCGAAAGTCTCATTCGCAGCCGTTGAAATGGACGCGGAACTGATCGGCGGTATCGTAACCCGAAAGTTCCTTCGAATGCTGTCTGAATTCGCCTGACCGGCAGAACTGGAGCAGGGATTGCCAGGTGGGCTCGAACCAGGCCTTGCGGTCGACCAGTATGTCGTAACGTTCATCGATGATCGGCACGAAATCGAGGCGATACTGGTGCGCCAGTGTCGCCAGGCCGAAAGTCGCCTGCGCGCGGCCCTCGGCCACCTCGATGACCGCATCCATCTCGCTGCGCGCGGGGCGCGTCCACTTTATTTCGGCAGTGTCGACGGCCTGGTTTCGCAGCAACGCTTCGAGCAGTACCTGGCTACCGGCTTCCGCCTGTCTCGGTACGACTTTTTTCCCCGGCAAATCGCTCAATCCGGCATGGCTGGCCGCTGCCCCGGGCGCGACAATAATGCCGCGCGAGCGTTTTACCCACTCCACCAACACCACGGGGGAGTCGGCAAAGCGCGATTCCACTGCATTGTGGTTCCAGCTATCGGCTTCGGCGTCGTACAAATGCAGGCCGGTTGCGATACCAGCGCCCCCGGCGAAGCGCGTTAAACCGTCAAGGCTGCTGTCAAAGTAGCTGGCAAGCCCGCACCGGGACTCTCGCAGTGCCCACTCCAGCAAGGGGTCGTGGCTGCCCAGGATGACGAGCGGACGTTCGGCGGAAACGGCCGGCTTCGATTCGCTGCGCGCCAGCCACTCGTCGATGCCCTTGCGTGGAAACAACAACTTACCCGTGGCGCGAGAGCAGGGTATCTTGCCGGACGCCGCCAGATCGTAGACCTTGCGTTCCTTGATGCGCAGTAATTCGGCGAGTTCTCTGGTAGTCAGGTATTCGGTCAATGGAAGATGTTCGGCTAAGAATCCTGTCGGCAATCTACCATAGCGAGGCAGGTGGCGGAAGAGAGTCGGTCCGGGATGTTCAACTGGTAGCAGAAACCTGTCTCCGCAGGTAAGCCTCCTGCTCAGGGTGGGCGGATTGAACCTCGCCTGGGTGAACGGCAACCTGCCGATTCGACCTGAGCGGGGAGTCACTTCAGATGATCTCCTGCTGGGCGTTTTGTGTTCGCCAAACCGTAACCAAATACTGATATCATCACTTGCAGCGTCGGCCTCGCTGACTGAAAATCAAACTCGCATAGCATCAACAGCGGAGAAGTCTATGGAAATGATTAACCTGGGTGACGTGACCCTGCATTACCGGGTTGAAGGCGATCCCGACGGCAGGCCGATCGTATTCGCCAATTCGCTTGGCACCGATTTTCGCCTGTGGGACAAGATCATTCCGCTGTTACCGCAAGGTTTGAGAATCCTGCGCTTTGATAAGCGCGGTCACGGACTATCGAGTTGTCCCGAGGGCGATTATACGATGGCACAACTGGTCGACGATACGGCCGGGTTGATGCGCGCTCTCGATTTTAAGGATAGTTTTTTTGTCGGGCTGTCGATCGGTGGCCTCATCGTTCAGGGTCTCGCTGCCAGCCACCCGGACCTGGTGCGCGCCATGGTGATCTCGAATTCGGCAGCGCGCATCGGTAGCGAGCAGTTGTGGCGTGAGCGGATCGCCAGCCTGCGCGCCGACGGGATCGAAGCGATCGCCGACAATATCATGCAGCGCTGGTTTGCCAGGTCGTTCCACCAGCAGCACGCGCTTGAACTGGGCGCCTGGCGAAATATGCTGACGCGCACGCCGGCGGCTGGTTACATCGGGTGTTCGGCCGCGATCGCCGCCTGTGACTTCAGTGCGAGCTCTGCGGCGCTCGAGCTGCCGACGCTGGTGATCGCGGGTAGTGAAGACGGTTCGGTGCCGCCTGCCGTGGCGCGTGCTACCGCCGACTTGATCCCGGGGGCGCGTTTCGAATTGTTTGACGATTCTGCTCACTTGCCCTGTGTCGAGCATCCGCGTGAATACGCGGGTGTTCTCGGCGATTTTTTGCAGCAAAGCGGACATGTCTGAAGTATACGCAAAGGGTATGAAAATTCGCCGCAAGGTGCTGGGCGCGGCGCACGTGGATGCGGCCGAGGCGAGCCGGACGACGTTCGACGAGGCTTTTCAAACCCTGATCACGGAGGGAGCCTGGGGCAGCGTCTGGGCACGCGATACCATTTCGCTGCGCGAGCGTTCGATGCTGACGCTGGCGCTGCTCGCCGCGACCGGCAGTTTCGAAGAGATTGCAATGCATATCCGCGCCACCGCCAACACCGGCGCGAGCCCGGATGACGTGATGGAAGCGCTGCTACATGTCGCGGTCTACGCCGGCGTGCCGCGTGCCAACCAGGCGATCAAGATTGCGCGTGCAACCTACGCCGAAATGGGAATAAAACTGTGAGTGACGAATCTGGGCACCACGCATACCTGCCGCGCGACCGCAGCTGGCAGCCGCCGGGGTTGACGCCGGAATACCGCAGCAGTCGCCTGCGTTCTCCGCGACAGCCGTTGTTGCGCTTACCGACGACGCTGTCGGAAGAGACCGGTCCGGTATTCGGTCATGCGCTGCTGGGGCCGCAGGACGATGATCTGATACATAATTACGCTGCCGCCGGCGAAAGCGCGCTCGGCCCGCGCATCCTGGTGCACGGACAGCTGCGCGACCAGTCGGGCCGTGGAATCGCCGGCGCTCTGGTCGAAGTCTGGCAGGCCAACGCCGGTGGCCGCTATCGCCACCGTAACGAGGGTTATCTCGCACCGCTGGATCCGAATTTTGGTGGCTGTGGGCGCTGCCTGAGCGACGCGAACGGCTATTATCGATTCACCACTATCCAGCCGGCGCCGTACCCGTGGCCGAACAACCCCAATGCGTGGCGCCCGGCGCATATCCATTTCTCGCTATTCGGCCCGGCCTTTGCGCAGCGCCTGATCACGCAGATGTATTTCGAGGGTGACCCGCTGATCTGGATGTGCCCGATCGTCAACGCGATTCCGCATCGCCAGGGGGTCGAAAGCCTGATTGCCAGGCTGGATATGGACGCTGCCGTGTCGATGGATATGCTCGCGTGGCGCTTCGACATCACGCTGCGCGGCCTCGAACAGACCCTTTTCGAAAATCGATCGGAGGGACTTTGATGGCCAGGGCGAATAAACCCCTACCCGAATCCCCGTCGCAAACCGCAGGGCCCTACGTACATATCGGTTGCATGCCGAATTACAGTGGCATCGAAGGTATTTATGCCGAGGATCCCGGCAGGCAAATACTCGATGCGCGTACCAGCGGCACACGAATAAGGATCTACGGATACATCTACGACGGTGACGGCGCCCCGCTGACCGACGCGGTGATCGAAACCTGGCAGGCGGACGCGGCGGGTCGGTACCCATCCCCGCAGGATACTCGCGGCGCGGCCGATGTAAACTTCGGCGGCTGGGGGCGAAAGCCCTGCGATCCGCAAACCGGCGAGTTTCGCTTTGCTACGATAAAGCCCGGCCGGGTACCTTATCCCGACGGCCGGTTGCAGGCGCCGCATATCACGCTGTGGATCGTCGCGCGCGGTATCAACGTCGGCCTGCACACGCGCCTGTATTTCGACGATGAAGCGACAGCCAACGCGGTGGATCCGCTTCTTGTGCAGGTCGATCCGCAGGATCGAGTTGCAACCCTGATCGCAAAATCGACAGGGGGTGGCGGTTTCCGCTTCGATATCCACCTGCAGGGTGCCGATGAAACCGTTTTCCTTGATATGTAATGTTTGATAAGTGATGCGACTGATGCAAATAGCACAAATGACTAAACGCCTGGCGCGAGCGCTGCGCTAGCCATGACCGTTTCCCCGTTCGATTCGACGCTTTACCGCGCACTGCTGCACGACGACGAGATCGGGCAACTGTTCAGCGATCAGGCCGAGGTCGACGCAATGATCCGGGTGGAAGCCGCGCTGGCCCGGGTGCAGGGTGGCCTGGGTGTCATTCCCGAGGAGAGCGGGCGGCAGATTGCCCGGGCACTGCGGGATTTACCCATCGATCCGGCGAGCCTGGCTGCGGGCACGCGCAGCGCCGGCGTGCCAATACCCGCCCTGCTAGATGCGTTGCGCAAGCGGATGCAGGCACCGCAGCATTCTCGCTATCTGCACCATGGTGCGACTTCCCAGGACATCATCGATACGGGCCTGGTGCTGCGTCTGCGAGAGGTCTGTGACATCGTCGATGCGCGAACCAGGCTGCTACTGATTGCGCTTGCCGATCTCGCCGATCTACACGCCGAATTGCCGCTCGCCGGGCGCACCCGCCGGCAGCCGGCGACACCGACCAGTTTTGGCGCGGTTATAGCCGCCTGGGGAGCGCCGTTACTGGGTCAGCTCGAAGCGCTGACGCAACTCAGGCCACGCCTGCTCAAGGTCAGCCTGGGCGGCGCCTCGGGCAACTCGAGCGCGCTCGGGAAAAATGCGTCAGAGCAGCGTGCCGCGCTTGCGGCCGAGCTGGACATTGCCGACAGCGAATTGCCCTGGCACAGTGATCGCGCTGCACTGGCCGAGTTTGCCTCGCTACTGACCCGCATCAACGCTGCGCTCGCGAAACTGGGCGAAGACTGTATGCTCGGCTCGCAGGCCGAAGTCGGGGAATTGATTCTGGCGCCGGGCGGCGGTTCTTCGACCATGCCACAAAAGCAGAACCCGGTGCAGGCCGAGGTGCTGGTCAGCCTGTTCCATCTTGCCGCCGCGCTCGACGGGGCAATGACACAGGCACTGTTGCATCGGCAACAACGCGATGGCGCCACCTGGATGCTGGAGTGGCACGCCTTGCCGCAGATCTGCATGGCCTGTGGTCGAGCGCTGCAGTTGTCCATCGCCATGGTGACGCAACTCAATCCCGACGCGGCGCGAATGCGCGCGAACCTGGAAGGTCTGCTCGGCTTGAGCTATGCCGAGGCAATCAGCTTTCGTCTCGCCGAGCTGATGCCGCGTGCCGATGCCCAGGCGCGCCTAAAGCAGCTCTGTGCGGACGCCGTAGAGCAGGGCATTGCCTTGCCCGGGCTGGTCGCGCGCGAGTTTCCCGATATCGACTGGAGCGCTGTTGCCACGCCCGCGGCGCAGTTGGGCGATGCGCCGCAGCAGGCGCGTATTTTCGTTGCCCGCGTGCGCGCGCTGTGACTCCGGGGCGACGGAGCAGGGCGCAGGTCAGTCCGTTTCCCGCCATCGCAATCACGACCCCGTCGGCAGAATTCGCCTGGTCCGGGGAAAATAATTTTTCGCGGGGCTAGTACCCCGTTTTATTGCTGGGAGAAGTCGAACGTGAGTCTCGTGATCGAACTGCTGGATTATTTCGGTATCGTTGTGTTTGCCGTATCGGGCGCATTGGCGGCCGCGCGGGCGCGCATGGACGTGGTGGGTTTCGCGTTGCTCGGCGTGGTAACCGGGATCGGCGGCGGCAGTGTTCGCGACCTGCTGCTCGGGCGATTACCGGTGTTCTGGATCGAGCAACCGCAGTACATCGTGTTGTGCGTGGTCGCGTCGCTGGTGACCTTCGTCAGCGTGCCGATCATCGCGTCGCGGCTCAGGCTGCTGTTATGGGCCGACGCGGTCGGGCTCGCGGTGTTCGCGGTGCTCGGTGCACAGACTGCGTTGAACGCGGATGCACCGTTGATCATCGCCGCGCTGCTCGGCGTGGTCAGCGCGACTTTCGGCGGTCTCATCCGTGACATCATCTGCCGTGAGACACCGTTGATCCTGCTGAAAGAGATCTACGTTACCGCGGCGCTAGTCGGTGCCCTGCTCTACGTCAGCCTCATCGAGTTTGAGGTCGACGCAATGACTGCAATGCTGGCCGGTTGCGGCGTAACCTTCGCAGTGCGCGGCCTGGCCCTGGTTTACAGCCTGTCGCTACCGGCATTCGTGCATCCAAACGACCGTGCCGGCGGTGCTGGTCCGACCCCGCGAAAATTAGAGGATGTCGTTAAGTAAATGCCATGCGGAAATCAGATTACTTAATTGGAGATAAGTAAACTGTCACATTAACTGGAGTTTTTATCTGGTTCTCAGGGTCTGCATTAAACGGCTTTTTCTTGTTCTCGAGCTAATTCGTCATCGCCTCCGGATCCTGCATAAGTTCCTGCAGGTTACTCGTTGCTTTAAGATGACGTTCATCGTTTTCATCTATCTGTCTCCCTGGTTAAATACAACTTTTGTTACACTTCAAACTTGAAACCAGGCCGAATAATAAGGAACGGGTTGCCAAGGTACCGATGAAAAAATTGCATTCGGTATACTGTTCACCGAATTCCCTACTAGTCATCTGACTGCATAAATGCGTATCAGGTAAAGGATATTCACGGTGGGTATTCACGGCACATATATGGACGCTCCCCTTAGTCAGCTGCGGCGCCGCAGTAGCAGTGCGCAACAAAGGCCGATTCCGGCCATCGCTACCACGACCAGGTTGGCGGAGTTCCAGCTTGCCGAGTATTCTACGATCGAGCTGACCAGCAACGGCCCAAGCGTTTGCCCGATACCGGCACCCTGCAACATGAATCCGGCCATTAGCGCCATGTGCGACGGGCTCGGGGAATAGCGCGCGGCCAGCACAAAAGCGGTGCCCGGGAATATGCCGCCAAAGGCCGAAAACAGGAAACCGGCGACGATTTTGAGCGTCGGCTCGCTGAAAGTTGCAAACACCAGTGAAGCACACAGGCCCATTACAATAAAGGATACGGTCAGCAGCTTCCACGGCATCAAGCCGCGCCCAATGAGCCAACCCGCAGTGACGTTACCGATGATATTACCGACCACGACCAATGCGCCAAAGCGGGCTGCATGGGCGAGGGGCAGGTTGAAGTCGGTCACCAGGATGGTCGGCAAAAACGCGGTCAGCGACTGGTACAGGCTCGAGTAACAGACAAATCCGGCGACCACCAGTAGTGGCCCGAGGCGCATCACGCTGCCGAGAAAATCCGCAGTGCTCAAGTGAACACCGGCTGCGGGGACCCTGCTGCGGAAAGTTAGATAAAGGACGATTGCCCAGGCCAGGATCATGAGCCCGACATCGTTCCATAGACCGCGCCAGCCATGCCAGTCGATCAGCAGCGGGGTGATGATCATCGACAGCCCTATGCCGGCGGGCATGAACGCTCCCCAAAGCCCCATCGCCAGCGGACGGTCGCGGTCACTCGCCGAGCGACTGATCAGTGATGGCAGGGCGACGATCACCAGAATGAAACCGAATCCTTCGATCAGGCGCGATAGCAACAACAGGTCGATGGAGCTTGCAAGCGCACCGAGAAATGAGCCGCAGGCGGATACCGTGAGGCCGGTCAGGGCCATGCGTAGATGTCCGATGCGATCGGACAGCAGACCGAAACCGGCACCCGCAATAGCGGCAATCAAGCTGAACAACGAGAGTATCAGGCCGGCCTGGACCAGGCTCAGATCGAGTTCGTCGATAATAAGGGCCAGTGACGCGAAGGTCTTGCCGAGCTGAAAGGCGCCGATGCAGCCCGCGAGAAAAGCGATCCAGATCTTCAGCCAGTCGCTTGTTTGCCCGGCAGCAACCGCGCTCACGAATCGTTGCCAGTGTTGGTAAAGTCGGCGCGCTCGAGCAGTCGCGATACCAGTATGCCCGCGAGCAGGCCCCAGAAGGCAGCGCCGATGTTGAACATTGGCAGGTCGGCCACGGTGACCAGGAATGCGATGAGTGCGCCCAGGGTAAATTTATCGCGGAAGCAGGTCGTGAACGCGGCCTGCAGGATCTTCAGCATCGCCAGACCAGCCAGCGTCATCACAAAAGCCGCGGGTGCATCCAGCAAAAAGCGGGTAAACGTGGGTGCGAGCAGGCCGAAAGCGAGTGCCAGCAAGCCCACGAAAATACCAGCGGTATAGTGACGCTCGCGCTTACCGGAACTACTGATGATGGCATTGGTTGGACCAGTCAGGCAGGTGCAGACGCCACCGAACGCGGCGCTGATCATGGTGCCGATGCCGCAGGCGGCGGTAATCGCATTGACTGGCGGCTGGTGGCCGACCGCGCGCAGCACTGCAATACCCTGGCCGTTCTGCACCACGAGCACGGTAATCGCGAGCGGCACTACGAGTTCGATCGCCGCCGCCAACGAAAAGGTGGGCACCTGGATAACGGGTTGAATGATCTCGAGCGTGGCGAAGGTTGCGCTATCGAAGCGCCCGCCCAGCAACGCGGCGCCGACCCCGACCAGCAGCGCGCCGATCAGCGGCGGCATGCGCCGGCCCAGCGCCGGCACTACGCTAAGTGCCAGCCAGGTCACCACCATCGGCCCGGATATGCCGAGATCCGCGTGCAGCGCACGCACCAGGTCGAGCCCGAAGCGCAGGAACACACCGGCCACCATGCCCATCACGATCGGCATGGGTACCGCGGCCATGGTGCGCTTTACCCAGCCGGTAACGCTGAGCACGAACATCAGCAAGCCGGTCAGGTAAAAGGCGCCGACAACCTCGGCGAAGGATAGGTGGGCGAGTGCAGGCCCGACCAGCACGGTGCCGGGAATCGTCCAGAAAAACACCAGCGGCTGACGGTAAAGCCAGCAAAACCCGATCGAGATCAAGCCGTTGAAGAAAAACACACCGAATACCCAGGACGCGATTTCAGCCTCGCTGAGCCCGCCGCGGCTACCGACCGAAAGGATGATCGCAACCGGGGCGGTTATCGCGAACAGCCAGCCGATGAAACCATTGGCGGCGTAGGCGACGCCGAAATCGGCCCAGACGCCTTGCAGCCCGGGAGGCTTCGCGGATGGTTTTTCGAGCTGCGCGTTCAACGCACCCGATCCCTACGGCTGAATGCTACAGAAGTTGTTTTCATTATTGTTCATCGAAATTTCAACAGGACAGTACACTTGTTTTATACCGCTTGAAACCCGTTTTTAACTTTTCCAACTTCTTTACCAATGCATTTTTTAGCTGTTAAGTGAGTGACCGGTTGGTACGCAGTCTGTGCAAGGTCCCCGCTTGCGCGGGGATGACTTATCGGTTGGTCTGACGTATCGGGTATGACTGGATTCAGACGCGCTCGAGGATGATGGCGATTCCCTGGCCGACGCCGACGCACATGGTGCACAGTGCGTAGCGGCCACCGTTGCTATGCAGCTGGTTGATCGCGGTCGTCACCAGGCGCGCACCGCTGGCGCCGAGCGGGTGGCCGAGCGCGATCGCGCCGCCGTTCGGGTTGACGCGCGGATCGTCGTCCGCGAGGCCGAGATCGCGAAGTACCGCGAGACCTTGCGCGGCGAAGGCCTCGTTAAGTTCAATCACGTCCATCTGTTCCAGGCGCAGGCCCGTCAGCGTCAGTAACTTACGCGTCGCCGGTGCCGGGCCGAAACCCATGATGCGCGGTGGTACCCCGGTGCTCGCCATGCCGAGCACGCGCGCGCGCGGGGTCAGCCCGTGTTTCGCTGCGGTGATTTCATCGGCGAGCAGCAGCGCGCAGGCGCCGTCGTTAACACCCGAGGCGTTGCCCGCGGTAACGCTACCGTCGCTGCTGACGATCGGGCGCAGACCGGCGAGCCGTTCCAGCGTGGTTTCGCGAGGGTGTTCGTCGGTCTCGACGACGATCGGATCGCCCTTGCGCTGGGTTACGAATACCGGCGCAATCTCGGCCGCGAAAAAACCGTCGTGCTGGGCGCGTGCCGCATTTTGCTGCGAGCGCAAGGCCATGCGGTCCTGGGCGTCGCGCTCGATGGAAAATTCGGCAGCGACGTTTTCGGCGGTTTCGGGCATCGAATCGGTGCCATAGCGCTGTTGCATCAGCTGGTTGAC
This sequence comes from Gammaproteobacteria bacterium, assembly GCA_022340305.1. Lineage (GTDB taxonomy): Bacteria > Pseudomonadota > Gammaproteobacteria. The sequence continues at coordinate 5,799 of JAJDOF010000029.1, read as the reverse complement.
GAAGCGCCAGCCGATGGTGGTGTCATAAATCGTGTTGTTGCGACTGAAAGCGGTTTCCGCCTTGGGCATCACGAACGGCGCCCGGCTCATACTTTCGACGCCACCGGCAATCATGAGCTGCGCCTCGCCGCTCCTGATGGCGCGCGCCGCGCTACCGACCGCGTCCATCCCCGAACCGCACAGGCGGTTGACGGTAACACCGGGCACGGCCTCGGGCAGGCCCGCGAGCAGGCTGCACATGCGCGCGATATTGCGATTATCTTCACCGGCCTGGTTGGCGCAGCCATAGATCACGTCGGCCACCACTTCCCAGTCGACCTGCGGGTTGCGCGCCATCAGGGCCTGGATCGGTAATGCGCCGAGGTCGTCGGCGCGCACTGTCGACAGCGCGCCGCCGTAGCGGCCGAAAGGGGTGCGTATCGCGTCGCAAATAAAGGCCTCGGTCATGGTTAGCGCTCCGTTTCGAGTTTGAACATGCTGGTGGCTTCGAGATCGAGTAGCTCAATTGCATGCTGATTGCGCAAGCGCCAGCGCCACTCCAGGATGCCGAGCTGCGGACGCTTGCTGGAGCGGCGCACGTCGAGCACGGTCAACTGTAGAGTTACGCTGTCGCCGGGACGCAGCGGCTGTAACCACTTCAGGTACCTGAGCCCGGGTGATGCGTAGGATTCGGAACCCTGCAACACCCGCTCGACTGCCAGGCGCATGGCGATCCCGCAACTGTGCCAGCCGCTTGCGATCAGGCCGTCAAAGGGTCCATCGGCGGCTGCCGCGGGATCGGTATGAAACCATTGCGGATCGTAACGTTCGGCAAATTCGATGATTTCCTGCTGCGATACCCGGTAGGGCCCCGCTTCGATTTCCTGGCCGGGATAAAATTCGGCAAATTTCATGTTTGCCGCCATGCGTGCTGGCGCAGCCAGGGACTGACGCGGTAACGCTCACCGCGGTAGTAGTCGTCGAGAGAATCGATCAATGCGATCACCGCGGCGCTGCTCCAGGCGTCGAGCCATTCGAAGGGCCCGGCGGGGTAATTGACGCCCAGTTTCATCGCCGTATTCGCGTCGGCTTCGCTGCAAACGCCCTGTTGCACGGCATCTGCTGCTTCGTTGATCAACATCGCAACCGTGCGCGCGACCACCAGTCCCGGTGTGTCGGCGATGCGTTGCGCGTTAAAGCCGAAAATCGCCAGCCAGTCGCCTGCCGCAGCGCTCCATATCGGGTCGGCGCTGCCGGCATGGCTCCACGCCAGCTCGCTGCCGTTTTGCCCGGACAGCGGCAGGTCGAAGACGGCGACATGGCGACCCAGTTGGGCCGCCGGACGACCATCGGTCAGGCGCAACTGCGCCTCGTCGACCTGTAATCCGCTCCAGTCGCTGTCGGTGATGTGCTGGTAGCGGCAATCATGGGCATCCAGGCTGCGGGCTATGTGTGCGGAAACGGCGCAGTTACCGTGTACCCACAGTTGGCTGTGCGCTGGTAAAAAATCGAGTCTGGTAAAGCTGGTTGTAGCAGCGGGGTTGGGGTATTGGTAAAAGCCCCGGCCGGTTTTTCGTCCCAACAGGCCCGAGTCGACCAACGACTGTTGCAGCAGCGACGGTACGAAGCGTTTGTCGAAAAAATTCGCCTCATATACCGAGCGCGTCACCGTCAGATTGGTGTCGTGTCCGATCAGGTCCATCAACTCGCAGGGTCCCATGCGAAATCCGGCTGCACGCAGGCAGGCGTCGAGTACCGCCGGAGTGGACGCCTGTTCCTGCAGCAGGGCCAGGGTTTCGGCATAGAAGGGTCGAGCGATACGATTGACGATAAAGCCCGGCGTGGAGCGCGCATGCACCGGGATCTTGCCCCAGGACCGACTGAGCCTGAAGATCGCGTCCGCGATTGCAGGATCGGTTTGCATGCCGGATACGACCTCGACCAGTTGCATCAGGGGTACCGGGTTGAAAAAGTGCATGCCGACGACTCTTTCCGGGTGCGCGAGGCCGTTGGCGAGCGCACTGATCGAGATCGACGAGGTATTGGTCGCGAGCAGGCAATCGTCGGCGACAATGACTTCGAGTTGCTGCAACAGGCCGCGCTTGGCCTCGATGTCTTCGACGATCGCCTCGATCACCAGGCCGGCGCTCGCGGCCGCGTCGAGGTTGTCGATCGGGTCGATTTGCGCGAGCGTCTGCGCCGCGCTGGCCGTGGTGAATTTTTTCTTCTCGACCAGTTTTTTGAACGTGGTCTCGAGGTTCGACTTCGCCGTCCGGGCCGCGTTTGGCCGGGCATCGTAGAGCATGACAGGATGACCGGCCTGCGCCGCGACCTGGGCGATGCCGGTGCCCATGATGCCGGCGCCGACGACCAACACCGGCGTATTGTCGAGAGCTGGCGTCATTGTGGAATCCATTTCGGCGGACGTTTGTCGAGAAACGCGGCAAAACCCTCGCGCGCCTCTTCGCCGCCGCGCACGCGACTGATAGTCTGCGCGGTCAGTTCGCGCACCTCGTCGTTCACGGGGCCTACTTCGAGCTGGCTGAACAGGGCCTTGATTTCACGTTGGGCACCGGGTGCTCCGGCAAGCAACTCAGTGATGACGGCATCGACGCGGGTGTCCAGGTCAGCGAGCGCACACACCTGGTGCACGAGGCCGAGGGTGAGTGCCTCGGTGGCACGAATACGCGTCATCGTCAGTGCCAGCCAGCGCGCGTGGCGTTTGCCAACCGCGTTGGTCAGGTAAGGACCGATGACGGCGGGCAGGATGCCGAATTTCGCCTCACTGACGGCAAAGCTGGCATTGTCGGCAGCAATGGCGACGTCACAGGCACAGGCCAGCCCGACACCACCGCCCAGCGCTGCGCCCTGGATTCGGGCCAGGGTCGGTTTGGGGCAGGAGTCGATCTTGCCGAGCATCGCGGCAAAGCGCCGCGCATCGGCCAGGTTCCAGTCGCGCGATTCCTCGCTGGCGCGCTGCATCCATTTCAGGTCCGCACCTGCGCTGAAATGCTTGCCGTCACCGGCGAGCAGGATCACACGCACGCTGTCATCGGCGATAAGCTGATCGAAGGCGCCATCGAGTTCGCCGATCATGGCTTCGTCAAAGGCGTTGAAAACTTCGGGTCGAGACATGGTAATCTGCGCCACGCCGGGCGCGCGCTTACCGATACTCAAGGTGTTGTTAGCGGTCATCAGTAAGTCTCCAGGTGCAGGCGAGCCTGTTGCTTCATTTTAATGCCAACCTCGTTCCAGTCGAGTCCGGCCTGCCTGGCGATGTCGTGCAGCGCGAGCAATACGCCTTCCTCCATGGCACGCAATCCGCAGACGTAGAAAAAGCTGTTGGGATCGTCGACCAGCTTCGCCAGGTCCGCCGCGCGTTCGCGCATGACGTCCTGCACGTAGCGCCTGGGCTGATCAGGTGTGCGCGAAAAGGCGAAGTTGATGTCGATAAAATCGTGCGGCAGTTTTTGCAGTGGACCGAAGTAGGGCAGGTCCTGCTGCGTGCGCGCGCCGAAGAATAACATCAACTTGCCGCCCTCGAACTTGCCGCTGTGACGCAGGCGCCGACGCCACTCGGTCATCGCGCGCATCGGCGCGCTGCCGGTACCGGTGCAGATCATGACGATATTCGACTTCGGGTGATTCGGCATCAGGAAGCTGCTACCGAAGGGTCCGATAATTTCGACGTGGTCGCCGATGTCGAGATCGCACATGTAGTTCGAGGCGACACCCTTGACCGCCTTGCCGTCGTAATCCTCGAGCACGCGCTTGATTGTCAGGGATACGTTGTTATAGCCGGGTCGCTCGCCGTTGCGCGGGCTGGCGATCGAATACTGGCGCGCATGATGCGCCTTACCCCTGGGATCGGTTCCGGGCGGAATGACGCCGATCGACTGGCCTTCCAGCACCGGGAACGGCAGCGCGCCGAAATCGAGCACGATGTGGTGAGTGTCGTATTCACGGCCGACCTCGGTCACGCGGACGTTGCCGGTCACGGTCGCGGTAATGGTTTTCTGCTCAGCCTGGGGACCGTAGAGATTGGTATAGGCGTGTGCCGCCGACCAGGGTGGTAGCCTGGCGTTGAATTGAGCCGCATCGAAATCAGCCTGCTCGGCCGGATCGGCCTGCCTTGCAGGTTGCAGTTCGATGACGTCCGCGCTTACCACGCTGCCGCCGGCCGCGGTGAGATCTTCCTCGGCAATTTCATCCGGCAACTCTTCCCATTCGAACTGTTGTTCGATGCTGTAAGCCTGGGCGCGCACGACCTTGCGCCAATTGTCGATCGCCCCGGTCGGGCAGGGCGCGAGGCAATCCATACACTGGTCACATTTTGTGGCGTCGACCACGTAGTTGTCGTCGTTGTGGGTCACCGCATCGATGGGGCAGGTGGCCTCGCAGGTGTTGCAGCGAATGCAGATTTCCGGATCGATCAGGTGCTGATTGATGATATCTGTGTTGAGTGCTTCCATCCGAACTCCCGGGGTAACGATAGGTAACATGTCGCGGGCATGTTGCGATCAGTTTAACCTGTCTTCCCCCGATGCGTCTGACCGGGGAAAGCAGGAATCTTAATATACTAACTGCTACAAGATCCCCGCTTTCGCGCGGTCCGACGTATCGGGGATGACGGTTTTTCCTTAGTTGAAGCGAACGTATTCGAAATCAACCGGCTGTCGATTGATGCCGATTACCGGCGGTGCGATCCAGTTGGCGAACTTGCCCGGCTCGACCACGCGTCCCATCAGGCTGGAGACGAACTCGCGATCACTGGTCGAGGGCAGCCATTCGTCGACGTGTTCCTGCCATTGCTCATCCGTCAGGACGATGCCGTCAGGGCTGACATTGACGTCCTTCAAGGCACCAATATTACGGTGGAAAGCCTTGTGTGGAACCGTCAGGCGAAAATCGAGGCCGGCCTTCTCGATGACCTTGTTCCAGCGCTTGACGCCGCCAACGGAATCCTTGATGTAGTCGTCGCGCAATACCTCGTTCAAGGCATTCAACATCGGCACTTCTTTTTCAACGAGCTTGCCGTCACGCACTTCCAGTATCGGGTAACTGTCGTTTTTCAGCACGTGGTCATCATCACGCTTGCCTTCCTCGAAACGGCCCTTGAGTCCGGTCGAGTAGAACGTCGCGGCGTTACTCGATTCGTCGGCGCCGAACAGGTCGATGGTGACGCTGAAGTGGAAATTGATGTAGCGCTGTACGGTCGGCAGATCGATGACGCCGGCGGCACGCAGCCTGGCCGGGTCGTCGGTCTTGAGTTCGTTCATCATCTCGCAGGTACGCTGGATCACGCGCGACACCCCGGACTCACCGACGAACATGTGATGCGCTTCCTCGGTCAGCATGAAACGCGTGGTGCGCGCCAGTGGATCGAAGCTGGATTCGGCCAGTGCGCACAACTGAAACTTGCCGTCGCGATCGGTGAAATAGGTGAACATGTAGAACGATAACCAGTCCGGGGTCTTTTCGTTGAATGCCTGCAGGATGCGGGGGTTGTCTTCCTCGCCGCTGCGACGTTCGAGCAGTGCTTCGCCTTCCTCGCGGCCGTCGCGGCCGAAGTACTTGTGCAGCAGGTAGACCATCGCCCACAGGTGACGGCCTTCCTCGACGTTGACCTGGAACAGGTTACGCAGATCATAACCGCTCGGAGCGGTGAGGCCGAGGTGACGTTGCTGCTCGACCGAGGCGGGCTCGGTATCGCCCTGGGTGACGATGATGCGGCGCAGGTTGGCGCGATATTCGCCCGGTATCGACTGCCAGGCCTCTTCGCCCTTGTGGTCGCCGAAGTGGATCTTGCGATCCTGCTCG
>JAJDOF010000120.1 GCA_022340305.1 Gammaproteobacteria bacterium | reverse complement strand
TGTAAATAACTGGAAGATCCATCCAGCCATTGCGCTTTGAGTAGGCCGGCATCAGGTTAACTCGAATTGATTCTAGGGCGACGAAACGAGAATTGTATCGTCATTGACCCTCGATATGTGTTTAGGCAGAACCTTTACCAGGGGGAAATAGGGGACAGACCACGTTTTTCTTTTCGCTAGTTTGCCTCTGTCTTACGCGAAACCCTTAAAAACGCGGTCTGTCCCCTATTTACTACAGGGCAAGCGCGACTGTATCCGCTTGTGCCTGCTACTTCTTTAAAAGACAAGCTATTGGCGGGCTGGGATTACCGTGTCTGAAAGCGGCTCGGTTAAAGTTTCTCAGATGAAGGCTCAGACATTAATTGAAGCGGAATAAGGTGATTCCAAGGAAAACGCAGAATGGTGGGCTTAACTGAACAATCCACAGTACATCGTATTTTGGGAGTGAGATATCAATGAATGAGCGACCTAAGCACACGAATAAATCACGTTTTAAACATCTCAACCACACTGAATGGGCAGCTATGAATGAGTTACTGGAACTGCAGGAAAAGGCTACAAAGTTGGTTCATTGGCCCACCGGAATAACATACTCCTGCGATCATCATGCAGAAGCATTGAAAAAAATAGCATCGTCAATGAGGATTCACATTGCCATTGAAAATTATATTGCCGGCGAAATGCTTTGTGCCAATTGTCTTAACGAAAGCTCTATTGCCAAGGGTGATGCAGATGAGTAATTACGGTGCTGCTGGCCTGTATATATCGTCAGCCATCATTCAGCTAAGCCCTGAATTTAGAGGTGGAAGTAAATAGGTAAATAGTAGATAGGGAAATAGTAAATAGGGGACAGACCACGTTTTTAGGGGTTCCGAGTAAGCCAGATGAAAATTGGCTAAAAGAAAAACGTGGTCTGTCCCCTATTTAATATTCTGACGCACGAATTACCAAAGAAAAACCCGCGGAAATCAACGTCAATATCCTTTTCATTTAAGTCTTGCTAATAAGCAGGCTTCCCTTGATATAAATTTCATCATTGAGATTTCATCCTGGAATGAAAGATGGCCTTGATACTCGTCAATAAAGTTAAACCATCCCTCGTATTATTAATATTAAGTTTGTTTTTTCTAAATCAGAAACGAAAGTTTTGTCGATTCGAGGAAATTCAAAATGAACAGTCACCGTAGACTAATCACTGCGAGTTTCGCCTGTTTGATGGCGGCTTGTGCTACGTTGTCGACATCTAGATCATTCAATCCGTGGCAATTCCCGAACAGAGACTACCGCATATCGTCGATTGCTGAGCAGGTGCGATTACTGGCATCGATGGAGCCATGTAACGAATATGCAAGAGACACTTTTCCTGAAACCTTACGTCGTTATGAAAACGGTTCACTTGAAGGGGCAAAACTAATAGCGACGGTTTTTGACGACGAAAAACTTAACAGTCAGTTGAAAGTTCATGTCGCCGAGGGCGAACAGATTCATGGCCGCATGAGTGGCAAACATGTGATCAGGGGGAAGTTATATGCAGCCGGGGACGAGGTATCCGTTAATACTGCCGACATCGTCGACTGGTACGTCATCCCTCGAAGCGGCCCACCAGAAGGGAATTTTATTGGTAAATATTTACTCCTGAAACAGGATGGATTCGAACCAGGAGATTGTAATCCCAATGATATTGAGTTTCAGCGTTACCGGTATTTTTCGATAAATTATTCCTTTGTTCCTCCGGGTACCGATGGATGGGAAATGCGTGGGCCTGGGGATGGATGGGATATGTCTATGCATAATGAAGGCCAGAGTCCCGACGAATTGAATACTTTATCCAGTTTTCGTCAACGGATACCTGTAATCGATTCCATGCAGAAGTTAATTGCCAAAACCAGAACACACATGGGATATGGTCCCGAAACGGCCGACCGGTACACGGTGCTTGAACACAAGGTCGAAGCCTTTACTAAAAAGGAAGCTTTGTGTGCTTTATCGCAACAGGTTATACATGATAACGAAGCCCTGCTTGTGTCGCTGAAGAGGGTGTCTATGACCAGAGAGGTTCAAACGCTTTTATGTGTGCATCCGTATGATAAAAGTATCGGCATCAAACTTAATTACTCGCATCTTTATTATTCTGGAAACCGGGGCGCAGAATTTATTGATAGGGCAAAAAAGGTATCTGAAAGCCTCGCGTTTACGAAAAGTTACTAAAGGCGAAGTGGACGATGAAGCATAACTCAGCCGTCTGAGCTGGCGGTCGTTTTTTGCCGCTCATATAAATTTTCTATGTACGTGCTTTCCCAATTAAAGACGCTTATGCGTATGTGCCAGGAGGCAGTCTTCGGCCTGGAAAGGACCGGCAGTTAGAATAATGGATCAAACAGAGACTGACTCCTTTGAAATAGAAATCTTGCCTGGGTGGCAATTATTTATCATCCAGCTATCACTGCACCGGTAAGTACTCTTCTGACCATTTCAGCACGACATTGAACGAGATTGAGATTCGCTTTTGCTGGTACAAGTTCGGATGTACCAAGTGGTGCAAGAACGACGGCCACATGAGTATCATTCCGGGTTTTGGCTGGATGGTATATTGCGGTGAAATCTGCGCGTCTCCACGTATCGCAGTCATGTTAGCCTGGGGACGTGGGTCGTAAAAGGAGATGGCGCCAGGGCTCAGGTCATTGCGGCTACCGACTTTTGTTTTTCCCGTTGGTATAGCCACGTAGTAGGTGCCACTCAGATAGCTGTGCGGGTGATTGTGAAGGTCATGGTAATCGCCGAGGCGATTGATATTCGCCCAGCCATGCAACGACCAGCTAACTGGGTAATTCAACCCTTGCCGGTGCAGGTAGTCAATCACTGTTTTATTAGCGCATTCCTTCAGCCATTGCGTCGCCGGGTGTTCGTGGGTCATCAAGTTATCGTTGAGATAATCTGTGGTGAGGTTCCTGTTATCGGCTTCGAGCTTTTCGATCAGCGCAGCTAGCGCTGGATTAGCCCGTTCGTGCCCCGGTAGTAACCGTTGCAATAGGATCGTGGGCCATAGTTGCAGGAAACCCTCGTTATCTGGCGTCGGCATGGTGATTCACTCTACGCTTGGTGACTACTTATTTAAAATAAAGGTCGGATCTCAACTTCCGATTATCATCGCCTATTATGGGACGATCTCGGCTACTGGTGTTAGGGAATTTAGAATTGGCTTTGTTCAGAGCAGACACTCGTGCGAATTTTCCGTACTTCGTCATTCGGCCTATGATAGTTACTATGGTAAGCCAGCACTGTGCAGGTCTGCTACAAATTCGTCCAGGAACTTTTGGTTTCGATCGGGTTGTGTCGCAGCGAATTTTGTTGTTGAAAATCCAGGGTCGATATCACGGATATCTCTTGTGATATCAGTACATTTTTTTAAAAAATAGGGGACAGACCACGTTTTTCTTTTCGGGAAATAGGGGACAAACCGGGTTTTTCTTTTCGCTACTCTGGCTCTGGCTTACTCGGAACCCTTAAAAACGTGGTCTGTCCCCTATTTCCCTTTCCTAATTTAGGTTCAATTCAGCTTCTGAAGCTGAACTCATTGATATCAAGGGTAAAACCGGCTCCGTCACAAACCATCAGCCCGGCGTCGCGCAGATAGCGGTAGGTCACGTTCTCGAGTTTCACCCTGGAATCGATTATGTTGACGATGTAACCGCTTTCCCCGAGGTCGACGATGGTGGTACGACGTTCCGGTTTGCGCTGATATTCCGCTGACTTGTTGTCGTAAATGAACGTGAATCCCTCGAGTCTACAAACGGCACCCTCGACCTCCAGTACCTCGCCGAGAAAATGGCGCCGGGTCGAGTTCTCGTAAAGCGCCCTGTAGACAAGGTGCACCTTGTCGCCTTTTTCGATAATCATGATTTTGTCTCCATGAACCTCGCTTGCTGGTATCAGGCGATGCAGAAAGCAGGAATGTGTCGATAAGCTTACCCGCGTGACGCATGGCCGCGAGTTGACTGATTATAGATACGTTTAAGGGAAAAAATCAGGCAGCTAAAATCAAATAGGGACGAAATAGGGGACAGACCACGTTTTTACCAAATAGAAAAACGTGGTCTGTCCCCTATTTACAGCAGGGCGAGATGAAATGTTAGAATCAGCAGGCTCCAGAAATTACCGCTACCCAGGAAAACGACTATGAACTGTGATTCCCGCCGTCAGAAACTGCGCGCCGTATTTGCGGGCGATAGCTGCATACATCCGGGTTCGGTGTACGACCCGATCTCGGCCCGTGTCGCCGAAGATCTCGGCTTTGAGGCCGGCATGTTTGCCGGCTCGGTCGCCTCGCTGACGGTGCTCGGTGCACCCGACCTGATTGTGCTGACACTTAGTGAATTCGCTGACCAGGCGCATCGTATCTGTCGAGCCGGCGAATTGCCGTTGATTGTCGATGCCGACCACGGTTACGGCAATGCCCTCAACGTGCGGCGTACCGTCGAAGAGCTGGAGACTGCAGGCGTTGCCTGCCTGACAATCGAGGATACCTTGCTGCCGACGCGCTTTGGTCGGACCAGCGCCGAGTTTCTTGAGGTCGACGAAGGTGTCGGCAAGATGAAGGCGGCGTTGGACGCGCGACAGGATGCGCAGATGATCCTGTTAGGGCGCACCAGCGCGGTTGGTCCGAATGGTGTCGACGACGGCATTCGGCGTGCCGCAGCTTATCTTGATGCCGGGGTTGACGGCATCATGTTCGTCGGCATCAAGACCCGTGCCGAACTGGAGCAGATCGCGCGCATTATCGATGCGCCAATTATGCTAGGTGGGTCGGGCGCGGAATTGCAGGATCCCGCTTATTTGCAGGAACTTGGTGTCAGGGTCAGTTTGCAGGGGCACCAGCCCTTCATGGCGGCGGTGCAGGCGATGCATGATTGCCTGCAGGCATTACGTGGCGGAACACCACCGGCGCAGTTGCAGGGCGTCGCCTCGACCGAGTTGATGCAGCAGCTCAGCCGTGACGCGAACTATCGCGCCTGGCAGGATGATTACCTCGGCTGAATTTTAAAAAGGATCAGTAGCGGCGGGAGATTTACTTCCAGAAATATTATTTCACCGCAAACAACCGGCGGGCAGTGCGTAGCTGCGCGCCTAACGCAGAAAGCGCTTCTCGTTTGCCTTCACTTCGTCCATTTTTTGCAACCTGAAAATCTCCGATACCGGCACGATGTCCTGGTCGACCCGGTGGATGCCGCCGTCGGCGATGATTTGCGCGAACACTTTTTGCATCGCGGTCACCGACGCACGGATGGCGTGGTTGCCGTAGATCAGAATCTTGACCTTCTTCAGCGCAAGCGCGCGTGCCTCGGTCATCTGCGGGTAGGCGGTCGGCACGATGACGAGGGGAACCGATCCGTTCCAGGCATTGATAAAACTCTCGATTTCGTCTGGCGTCTGCTGTTTCGAGTGGATCAGGATCATGTCTGCACCTGCTTCGGCGTAACGGGCGGCGCGCTCCAGCGCGACCCGTTCACCGAGCCCGGCAATCAACGCCTCGTCGCGTGCGATGATCATGAAGTTGGGATCCTTGCGCGCATGCGCAGCGGCTTCGAGCTTGCCCTGGAATTCCTCCACGCGCAGTAATTCCTGGCGGCCCCCGGCGACCAGGCTGGTGACCTTGGGGAAGGTCTTGTCCTCGATCACCACGGCGGCAGCGCCGGCATCCTCGTATTGTTCGATGGTGTGCAACACGTTGATGGCGTTGCCGTAGCCGGTGTCCACGTCGGCGACGATGGGCAGGGTGGTGCGTTGCGCGATGGCACGCAGCGTCGCCAGGTGTTCGGCCATCGACACCAGGCTCACGTCGGGCAGGCCGCAGGCCGCCGACAATTCGAAGCCGCTGGCCCAGATGCCGTCGAAGCCGGCTTCCTCGACCAGCATCGCGGACAATGGATTATGTGCCGCCATAATGCGTGCGAGGCCATCAGCAGCGATGATTTCGCGCAGATTCTTACTGTTTTGTTTCATAACCTGGGTTTTCCGCTGGATTCAGGGCGCCGCTCATGCGTTCGCGTCGATTAGCTGGGTGACCGCCGCATGAATGGCGTCACAGGCACTGGCGAGTTCCATTTCGCTCGCCGCATAAGAGATGCGGATAAAGCCATCGGCAAGAAATCCCGAACCCGGCACCACGGCGACGCCGGCTACCTCCATCAGGTACATGGCGAAGTCCATGTCGGTCTCCAGTCGCTTGCCGCCAGGCGTCACATTGCCGAGCAGTTCACGGCAATCGGCAAACACGTAGAAGGCGCCGTCCGGGGTGTCGCAGGACAGGCCGGGGACCGCGTTAATGCTTGTTACCATCGCGTCGCGCCGTGCCTTGAAGGCCGAGCGAAATTCATTCATGAAGGATTGATCGCCGGTCAGGGCGGTCACCGAGGCATGCTGCGAAATCGAGCAGGTATGCGAAGTCGATTGACCCTGCACCGTATTCATCGCCTTGATCAACTCCAGCGGCCCACCCGCGTAGCCGACGCGCCAGCCCGTCATGGCATAGGATTTCGATACGCCGTTGACGGTAAGCGTGCGATCCGCCAGGTCCGGCGCTACTGCTGCCATGGTGGCGAATTCGACGTCGCCATAGACCAGGTGCTCATAGATGTCGTCGCTCAGAATCCACACCTTCGGGAAGTCACGCAACACTTCGGCCAGGGCTTGCAGGTCGCTGGCGGAGTAGACGGCGCCGGTCGGGTTCGACGGCGAGTTCAGCATCAACCACTTGCTGTTGTCGTTGAGCGCGGCGCGCAAGTCGTCGGGTTGCAGGATAAAGCCGTTGCCGACGCTGGTCGGGATGGCGACCGGCACGCCACCGTTCAATTTCACCATCTCCGGGTAAGACACCCAGCAGGGGGTCGGAAAAACCACTTCGTCGCCTTCATCGAGCGTGGCCATCAGCGCGCTGAACAGCAATTGCTTGGCGCCGCAACCAACCGTGATCTGCTCGGCAGTGTAGGTCAGGTTATTCTCGCGGCGAAATTTTTCGACGATCGCCTCCCGTAGCGGGGCAATACCCGCAACCGAGGTATAGCGCGTTTTCCCTGCCTGGATGGCGGCGATCCCGGCTTTGGCAATATGCTCCGGGGTGTCGAAGTCCGGCTCACCCTGGCTCAGCGTGATGATCGTTTTCCCGGCGGCGCGCATCGACTCGGCCAGTTCGGTCATCGCCTTGGTTTGCGATGGTTTTACTGCGGAAAGCTTGCTTGACAGGATGCCCATTGGATTCTCCCTGGTTGCGCCGTATGCGGCCTGCGCGAAGTAAAACGTTTTCACCCGCTGAAGTAAAGGTTGGCGGCTACCAGTCGAGCGCCATTGACTCCGGTATATCGATCAGGGTTGGTCGCCCCGCAGTCTGCGCACGTCGCAATGCGTCGACAAACTCGGCGCGCGTGGCGACGGTTTCCGCGGCGCAACCGAATCCCCGCGCGATGGCGATGAAATCGGGGGTATAGATATCGACGCCGATGGTTGGAATGTCGCGCTCGACCATGTAGCGCTTGATCTCGCCATAGCCGTTGTTATTCCACACCAGGATCGGCACTGCGAGTTCGAGCTCAACCGCGGTGGCCAGTTCGGCGATGGTAAATTGCAGGCCACCGTCGCCGATCAACGCCACGACGGGCGTGTCGGGCAGGCCGAGCCTGGCGCCGAGAGCGGCTGGTAATCCGTATCCGAGCGTTCCGTAGCCGGTCGACGAGTTGAAATATCGGCGCGGCGCGGCGGCCTCGTAAAACAAATTGCCGCCATACACCGGTTGCGTCGAATCGCCGACCACGACCACCCCGGGTAGCGTATGCGCGATCAGGTCCAGAAAAAGACCATGTTTGCGGTAGGCTGCGGGTGCGATCGCGTCAGCCGCCGTGCGCAGTTCGGCCACCTCGGCCTGGTGCCGGCAGGATTTAAAACCCGGCATGGCCTCGCACAGGGCCCGCATGGTCATGCCGGCATCGGCGCAGATCGAAATCGCCGGCAGCACGTTGCGCGTCATTTGTTCGGGTTCGATGTCGACGCGAATGACCTCGCCGGTGATTTCGAGTTTGTCGTCGAACAGCAAGGTGTCGGTTTCACCGAGTTCAGTGCCGATGGCGAGCACCACGTCGGCCGCTTCGAGGGCATCGAGCACCGGTCGCTGCGGCAGGCGACTGCCGAGGTTGAGCGGATGATCGGGTGGCAGTACGCCCTTGGCGTTGACTGTCAGCGCCGTGCGTATGCCGAGCAGGTCGACCAGCCTGCACGCCTCGGCGGCGGCATCCTGGGTGCCGCCGCCGAGCACGATAAAGGGTCGTGTCGCGCCTTGCAGTAGCGCCGCCGCATCCGCGATGGCTTGCGTGCTGGGACCGGAACGATAGCGCTTGCCGACCTTTGGCAAGTGAGACGCAGACATCGGTGCAGTGATGACATCGAGCGGCAGTTCGATGTGAACCGGGCCCGGGCGGGCGCTGTCGAATACGGCAAAGGCACGCGCCAGTACCTCGGCCAGTTCACTGGGTCGCGCAACCGTATGGCTGAAAACAGATACGCCGGAAACGAGCTGACGCTGGCTCGGTAATTCGTGCAGGCGACCCCCACCGAGCGCGAGTTCGTGGGAATTATTGACACTGGAGATGACCAGCATCGGCACCGAGTCCGAATAGGCCTGGGCCATGGCGGTAATGATATTGGTCATACCGGGCCCGGAGATAATGAAGCAGGCCGCCGGTTTGCCGGTAGCGCGCGCATAACCGTCGGCCATGAAGCCGGCGCCCTGTTCATGGCGCGGGGTGATGTGGCGCAGCCTCGTATTGGGCAGGCCGCGGTACAGTTCGACCGTATGCACACCCGGTATGCCGAACACGATCTCGATGCCATAGGATTGCAGCAGTTCGACCAGAACCTCGCCGCAGGTCTTCGAAGCCTTATTCGTCATAGCCTTCCTGTTCCTCGTTACTCGACATTGCCTTCGCTCGAGCGCGGTGCTGCAGCCGATCCCACGCTACCAGCCGTTCACGCGATCCCAGCGGCTGCCCACCCGGCCGTCTTCGAGCAGGTTGAAATAGTCGTAGGCGGCGGCTGTCATGCAGGCGTGGACGGGCAATATGCGTAGCCGCGAGCCGACTGGAAACTTTGTGTAATCCGACTCATTGCGCACTCGCACATGCCCGTGTTCCTGGCTCACCGAGGTTACGAACAGATCGGCGATAATGCTGCCGTCGCTGTGACACAGTTGACCATATCCCACCTCGGGCCGAAAGCGATCGGCGCTGCGGTCTTTCGACAACGCCAGCCCACCGGCATCCAGCAGGATCTTGCCCGCAGGCTTGTTGTGGCCGATGACGCTGCTGAGTACGCTGAGCGCGATCTCGTCGGTACCACAGACGCCACGCGACTGTTGGTCCATGTCGAAAACGGTATAAACGCCAGCGCGTAATTCCGACACGCCGGACAGGTCTAGCGCATGGAGGGCGGTCGGGGTCGAACCGACGCTGACGGTTTCGATCACGTGACCGGCGGCACGCAGGCGCTCGGCGGCCGTTACCACGGCGTCACGTTCCTGTGCCGCTATCTGTTCGATAGCCGTGCGCTCGTCGACCCCGTAGGAGTGGCCCGCGTGGGTAAGCAGTCCCTGCAGGATCGCCGCGGAATCAGCAATCACCTCGGCAATTTGCAGCAATTCCTCGCTCTGCGCCTGCAGTCCGCCCCGGTTATCACCGCAATCGATTTCAACCAGCAGCTTGTAGCGAACGCCGCTTTGATCGGCCGTGGCCGCGACGGCCCGTGCGACGTCAAGGTTGTCGGTCATGATCTTTAAATCGGCGCCACCTGCCATCACGCTGGCCGCGGCCGCCAGTTTGGCGGGCACCATGCCGACCGCATAAGTAATGTCGGTAATGCCGTGTTCGAGAAAATAAGCGGCTTCCTTGAGCGTCGACACGGTAATACCGCTGGCGCCGGCGGCGATCAGGGCCCGTGCGGCCTGCGCCGATTTCAGGGTCTTCAAATGCGGGCGTAACTTGACGCCGAGGCGATCGGCGCGGGCCTGCATGGCGGCGATATTCGTCATGAGTCTGCCCTTGTCGAGCAGCAGTGTCGGGGTGTTGAGTTCGGATAAATTCATATCTGCATTTCGTCGGGATCGAGCGGGTAATTCCGCAGACAGTATACCTGTTTCGGCGCGACTTAAACTGTCTGCTAGGTCATTGTTGAAATAGGTATACTGTCCCCGGAATTTGTTATCGACTGCCGGATGAGTTAACCCAATGACCGACACCAAAACCCATAAAATCGAAAAGGATCCGTTGTTTCAACCCCTCAGGATCAAGCACCTGACGCTGAAGAATCGCATCATGAGCACCAGCCATGCAAGCGGCATGGACGACGACGGTATGCCGGCGGAACGTTACCAGCGCTATCACGAGGAAAAGGCCAAAGGTGGCCTGGCGTTGACCATGTTCGGAGGGTCGTCGAATGTGGCGCCCGATTCACCATCGGTGTTCAACCAGTTACGCGTCGATAACGATCGCGTGATTCCCTATTTACAGTCTTTCTCGGAGCGTATTCATGCCCAGGGAGCGGCACTGATGTGCCAGGTCACGCACCTGGGCCGGCGCGGCGATGCGACTGCCGATAACTGGTTGCCGACGCTGGCGCCTTCCTCGGTACGTGAAACTCTGCATCGCAGTATTCCGCGCGAAATCGACGAAGATGACATCAAGCGTATCGTCAAGGCGTTTGGCGAGGCTGCGAGACGTTGTTACGAGGGCGGCCTCGACGGCCTCGAAACGCATGCCGGTGCGCATTTGATCGGCCAGTTCTTTTCGCCCGATATCAACCGCCGCACCGACAAGTACGGCGGTAGCATTGAAAATCGCGCGCGCTTTGCATTGATGGTGCACGAGGCGATTCGCAACAGCGTCGGTGACAATTTCCTGGTCGGAATGCGCATGTCGGTCTACGAAGATCGTGGTGGACTCTGCGCCGAGGACGCACTCGCTATCGCGCAGCTCATGGAGCGCGAGGGCGCCATCGATTTTCTCAATTGTGTTGCCGGGCGCATGGATACCGAGCTCAGCCTCGCCGAGAAAAACATGCCTGGAATGACCCAGCCGCTGGCGCCGTTTCTGCCCTTGGTCGCCGCGGTCAAACGTGAGATATCGGTGCCGGTGTTCCATGCCGCGCGCATCACCGATGTCGCGACCGCGCGTTACGCGATTCGCGAGGGTATCCTCGATATGGTGGCGATGACGCGGGCACACATCGCCGACCCGCAACTGGTGAACAAGATCAGGCGTGGTGAAGAGCATCGGATTCGTCCCTGCTTCGGTGCATCACACTGTATGCACAAAAAACCGTCCTGTATTCACAATGCCGCCTCGGGCCGGGAAACCGTATTGCCACAGGTGGTCGA
This sequence comes from Gammaproteobacteria bacterium, assembly GCA_022340305.1. Taxonomy (GTDB): domain Bacteria; phylum Pseudomonadota; class Gammaproteobacteria. Next base: position 9,469 of record JAJDOF010000120.1, on the reverse strand, counting down.
AGCGAGTAGCGGCGACCGCAAACACGTGTTGGTGGTCGGAGGCGGGCCGGCCGGAATGGAGGCGGCGCGGGTCGCCGCGGAGCGCGGTCATCGAGTAACGCTGCTGGAAGCGACACCGCAGCTTGGCGGACAATTGTTGCTGGCGGCGCGCGCGAGCTGGCGGCGCGACATGATCACCATTGTCGACTGGCGCGTGGCGGAGCTCGATGCACTCGGTGTGGAAGTGCACTACAACACCTACGCCGATGCGGCCGACGTGCTCGCGTTTAACCCCGATGTCGTCATCGTCGCCAGTGGCGGCTTGCCCAATTTCGGCGATCTCGATGGCGCAGAGCTGTGCTGTAGCGTCTGGGATTTACTGAGCGGGGATGTCAAGGCGCAAAAGCGTGTGCTGGTGTACGATGGCACCGGTCGTCACGAAGCGGTGTCCTGTGCCGAACAGCTCGCCATCGACGGCGCCAGCGTAACCCTTGCGACGATCGACGATCGCGTCGCCGCCGAGCTGGGCTATGCCGAGCGACCGCCGCACCGCAAGCAGTTGTATCAACTGGGTGTCGAGGTAAAACTCGATCAGATGTTGCTCGCCGTGCGTCGTGAGGGCAATCAGCTGGTGGTGACCTTGCGCAACGACCTGACCGACGCAGTGCTTGAAATCGAAACCGACCAGCTGGTGGTCGAGCGCGGCACCTATCCGCTCGACGAGGTGTTCCAGGAGCTGAAAGATGGTGCCGCCAACCGCGGTGTCACCGACATCGACGCACTGATCAATGCGCGGCCGCAACCTTATGATAAACCTGTCGAGGGTGGTTACCTGCTGTACCGTGTCGGTGATGCCGTCAGCAGCCGTTCCGTGCACGCCGCGTTGCTCGATGCGTTTCGCATCGCGGTCGCCTTGTAGCGGTCACGAGCGTTAACGCAATGACCAGGCAGAACCGCGACGTCGATTAATTCGGGAGTGAGTTTCCGTCGAAGCAGCCGTACTGCTCAAGTACCGCAGAAGGTCTGCTGTACGATTTCGTGGGGTTTTGGCGGTGTTGCCAGGAGCGCGTCGCCGGCCGCGTAGACGAACGGTTGTTGCAAGCGCTCGTGCAGCCGATGGAAGAATGAAAAATCACCCGCATAAGCTTCGGCGATGGCCTGTTCGACGAGGTGGTTGCGCGCAATGAAGGCTGGATTGGTCGAGCGCATCTGCGCCTGGCGTTGCGCCGCATCGACCGATTCCTGTGCACATCGTTGCTGCCAGCGTTCAATCCAGGAATTGAAGGATTCCGGGAAGGTGAAGAGCGCAGCGACTTCGTCGCCATCCGCGGAGATGTCGGCCAGGCGGCGAAATGCCAGGGTAAAATCGTGGCGGCCAGTTTCGAGGAGATCGAGAAATTCCTGCATGAGAGCCTCGTCTTCTTCCTGTGTTTCGCTCAGACCAAACTTGTCGCGCATGCGCTCGAAGTAGGCATTCAGGTAAAATTCCGGGAAGGCATTCAGCACGACCTGCGCAGCTGTCGTGGCCTCGGTTTCGTCATCGGCGATAAACGGCAGCAGACTCTGCCCGAGGCAGGCGAGGTTCCACTGCGTGATGGCAGGCTGGTTGCGGTAGGCATAACGGCTGCCGTGATCGATGGAACTGTAGACCGCGGCCGAGTCGTAGCCATCCATGAAGGCACAAGGTCCGAAGTCGATAGTCTCGCCCGACAGCAGCATGTTGTCGGTATTCATCACGCCGTGGATGAAGCCCACCGATTGCCAGTGTGCGACCAATGTGGCCAGTTGTTGCGATACCTTTTCGAACAGGCTGAGCGCCGGATTATCCGCGTCGAGGACCGCGGGATAATGTCGGGCAATGACGTGATCGATCAGCAGTTGCAGACCGTCCAGGTCCTGGGTCGACGCAAAGTACTGAAAGGTACCGATACGGATATGGCTTCTGGCAACGCGGATTAAAACGCCGCCTGGCAGTCGTTGTTCGCGGTAAACGCCTTCGCCGGTAGTCACCGCGGCAAGCGTGCGACTGGTGGCAACGCCTAGCGCGGCCATGGCTTCGCTGACCAGGTACTCGCGCAGAATCGGCCCAAGCGGCGCCCGGCCATCGCCGTTGCGAGAATAGGGCGTGATACCGGAACCTTTGAGTTGTACGTCATAGCGCTCGCCGTCGTTGCCAATCACCTCGCCAAGCAGGATGGCGCGGCCGTCGCCGAGGCGCGGATTGAAGCTGCCGAACTGGTGACCTGCATACACCGTCGCAATGGGCTCCGCACCCACGGGTACATGGTTGCCGGCGATCGTGTTGATACCTTCATCCGATTCCAGCCATGCCGGATCGATACCGAGCAGTTCGGCCAGTTCGTGGTTGACGCGAATCAGCGCGGGGTCAGCTACCGGCACCGGTGCCTGACGTGCGAAAAAACGCTCGGGTAGCTGAACATAGGAGTTGTTGAATTGTGGCGCCAAGTTACGCTCCGCGGCTGTGTCGATTCAAAGTGTACTAGATGGGGACGACCTTGCCGAATAACCAGTCCACGCAAACTCCTGGCTACGCGGAACTTGACAACTTACTTGTCAATTCATATATTGACAAGTAAGTTGTCATTGTGTGAGAGAGTCATGTCCAAAGCTGGTAAAAGTGAATCTTACGAAGTCATCTGGCTGATCCGCAGGCTTTTTCGTGCGCTCAGCCATAAGTCAAACGAGAACCTTGAAAAGTTTGGTATTTCTGTTGCTGACAGGGCTGTGATGGAGTTTCTATATCCTGACAAAATGCTGTCCGTTCCCGAAATTGCCGAGCAATACAAGGTTTCCAGGCAACATATTCAGATGACCGTCAATTCACTGTTAGATGCCGGATTTGCTGCAACCAGAGACAATCCTCGGCATAAGCGTTCCCCTCTCATAATGCTCAACCCAAAGGGTCGAGAGTTATTTGCTGAAATTCTGCAAAAAGACGAGGAAATCATTGAAGTACTGTTTTCGCGAATTTCAAAGAGCAGCATTCAAGTAACTCAACAAACACTTCAATCCTTGTTAAACGAGGTATCTCGAGGATAAATATCATGCACAAACCGAATGACAAACATTACCTCCATGCCGTTGCGCTGTTTATTCTGGCAACCATTGCTGGCCTTTGGTCATGGAATACGCTGTCGGAGTTATTCAATCTTCCAGCGGCACAATACCAGCACGTACTGGCAGCGGTGCTGTTGCTGCTATTGTTAAAATGGGGGCGATGTGCAAATCGACATGCGACTTGCCGTGTATCCGGAGGAGGAAATCATGAAAATTCGAATCCTTGATTACCGCCCCCCCAAAATCGCCCAGCTTTTGGTGTTGACCGCGGCGCTGCTGCATTGGGCTACACCCCCGGGTCACCTGCATATCTATGCAAACCAGCTGCTCGGCATTATTGTTGGTACAGGCGGCTTCGCGATAATGATGTGGGGATGGTGGCTGTTCAGGAAATTCGGCACGGCGATTTGTCCAACGGCAAAATCGCAACACCTGGTAACGTCCGGCATATATCGGTTCACCCGGAACCCCATGTACCTGGGTTTGGTCGGTATGCTGCTGGCGATAGCAATCGTTGTCGGCACCTTCCCTTTTTATCTGGCGGCCGTTGCCTATTTTGTGGTCATAAATCACGTTTTCTGTCCCTATGAAGAAAGCAAACTGGCCGAGACTTTCGGCGACGGATACCGGTCCTACAAAAATAATGTGCGGCGCTGGGTCTGATCATAAGTCCAGTAGCAGAATATCGCCAGACGGGATATTCCGGATCGGCAGCCACATCTGGTTCCCGATCTGACCTTCAAGGGAGTGTTTTATGCGATTGGTTCAACCGCAGAATAAATTGCTGGCGCGGGCCTAATCTGCCTGAAAAATACAATTACTGAAAGTTGAGGTTGGAGCGCAGGAATGACAGTGTCTATCGCGGTAATGACCGCTATTATGAATAGGGGTCGGTGACAAATGATTATCATTAGCATTTATATTGGCTTGTTCCTGGGGAGGCTCGCCGCTTGTAATTCGATCGCCGCCGAATTAGGATTAGTTGCAGCATCGCGGGAGGCGATGCTTTTGAGGTCTTACCCGCAAAAGGACATTGCCATGCCTAGAAAACCCCGCATGTATATCGGCGATATTCCCTGTCACGTGGTTCAGCGTGGAAATAATCACGGCGCCTGTTTCTTCGCCGCGCGCGACTATCACCTTTACCTGCATTTTTTGCAGGATGCCTGTCGTCGGTATCGAGTTGACTTGCATGCCTACGTCTTGATGACTAATCATGTGCACTTGCTTATGACACCGCAAGATAGCTGTGGAATATCACGGGTAATGCAATCACTTGGAAGACGTTATGTCCAGCATGTAAATGTGAAATATCGCCGCAGCGGGACCTTGTGGGATGGTCGCCATAAATCTAGTGTGGTCGATATCGATGCTTATTTTCTGACCTGCATGCGGTATATCGAGTTAAACCCGGTCCGAGCGAATATGGTGAAGCATCCCGCCGACTATCTCTGGTCCAGTTTTCAGACAAACACACGATCGTGTACCGATTCGATTCTCACCCCTCACCCCGTTTATCTGGCTTTGGGCGATGACATGGCACTACGACATCAGACATATCGGAGTCTGTTCGACGATCAGCTGGACAGCCAGGCAATCAAGGCGATTCGTGAGGCGATTCAATTTTCATTGCCAGTTGGCACTGAAGACTTTAAGCGTCGGATCAAAAGCTCGACAGGCCAAGCGTTGGATTGCTGTTAATAGGATAGACCACGCGCTGGAATAAAATCAGGGACGGACTGGAAACAAGAATGAGACGCATTTGTCACCGACCCCTTCACTTTTATTCACTTTAGAGCCGCCTGCAACGCGATTAGCGGGTCGGCCCGGGCGGTCAGTCCGGTAACCGAACGGCGCAGGACAATCGTCTTTTCGGTGAAGTCAAAGGCATCGGCAGACAGGTACCCGCCGCTGCCGGCGGAGCGAATCACGACGATCAAACTGGGCGGTTCGGCCTGGGCGAGGGGTGCAAGCAATACCTGCTCGACCGTGCCGTCGCGCGGGCGCGAGATGGCGGCGGTATAAAACGTGGTGTCGTCGGGCGCTGCAGCAGCCCGGGTCGTGTAAAGGCGGACACTGTAACTGCCGATGGAGCGCGCTTCCCAGTCGCCCTCGGCGATCACCGCGACCAGCTGGTTCGGCAGCACCAGCTTGCGCACGAAACGCGCCGTGGTTACCGGTTGTGGATCGGCCCGCCACAGGCGATGACGCAGCTCGATGTCGGCCGGTAGATACACCACCAGCGGCAGGCGGCTGTTATAGCGCAGCAGGCGTGCCTCGCCACCCAGGGTGATAAAGCGCTCGACCTGCGGGGCGTCGGGGCCAACCGCCATCAGGGTACCGGCCATGGGTCCGAGTTCGCGCAGGATATAGCGTTCAAAACCCCAGCCGGGAATCGTTTCGGTCTCGAGCGTACCGGCGAAAAAATAGCGGTTGACGGAGTCGGTTTTGACCATCTTGCCGATCATCAGCTCAACCCTGAACAGGCTTTCGTCGGGCTGTTGCGGCAGTTCGATGACATGGCGCACCATTCCAGCTTCCGCGGCGGGAAAGGCTTGCAGATTATCCGGCGCGGCCGCGAAGCTGGCGTTGAATACAGGTAAATAAAATAGCGCAACAAGCAGCGCCAGCCTCATCAGCAGCCCGTTCCTGCCTGCTGGCGAAATCTGTGCTACCAGCCTGCGGCCCGGCTTCATTTTCCTGTCTCCAGTTCGTTCAGGAGCTGCTGCACCTGGGTGTTGTTCGGTAATATCGCCAGCAGTTTTCGTGCCTGGATCAGCGCTTCCCGGTTATCGCCGGTCTCACGGTAAATCGAAACCAGGGTTCCGAGGATATCGGGTGTATTCGGATGACGGGCGTCGGCCTCGCGCAATACCTTCAGGGCCTCGTCGATCTGGCCCGACGAGTGCAGCGCGACGGCATAGACATAGGTATAGCGAATGATATCCGGCGCGAGTTGCGCCGCCAGCTTCAGCTCGTCCATGGCCGCGCCCGTTTCTCCCTGGCGGACCTTTAACAGACCCAGCGCATGATGCAGGTCCGCTGCCTCCGGCAATTGTCCGATTCCGCGCCGCAATACCTGCTCCCCCAGGTCATCCTGCTCCAGGCTGCGATGGGCTTCGGCGAGATTCACGTAAGCCCCGACGAATTGCGCATCGAGTTCGAGCGCGCGTTGATACGCTGCGATGGCCTCGTCTATGCGGCCCTGGCGCATGCGCAGATTGCCCAGGTTGACGTTGGCGTTCGGCCAGTCGGCATCCTGTTGCAATGAGCTCACATATTCCTCCAGAGCCGCCTCGCGCATGTCGCGCCGACGTTCGGGGAATTGATCCTCGGGGATTCCGGCAAGAATACGCGCCGCCTCGACCCGCACTCCGCGCACCGGGTCTTCGAGTAGCGGTGCGGCGGCGAGAACCAGGTTGGCCGGGTCGGCGGGTTCGACCAGGCCAAGGGCCGCGACGCGCACCTCCGGATCGGCATCCTTTAACAGGGCCCGCGCTTGCATCAACAGCTGCGGACGCATGTAGGGTTGCAGGAGGGTTGTTGCGGTCGCGCGCACAATTGCCGGCATGGATCCATCCTGCGCGAGCAGAAGCAGCTCGGGCGCTGCCCTGAAACCCTCGGTTTCGGCGGCATTCAACGTGCTGCCATAATGCGGCCGCTCGCGCCAGTCGGTGCCATGCCAACTATCCAGCGAGGCTGCGGCCCAGGCGGAATCTTTCTTTGTGTGGCATTGGTTGCAGGCGTTGGGACTGCCGAGCGCCAGCGACAAATCCGGGCGTGGCAGGCGGATGCTGTGATCGCGGCGCGCATCGATCACCATGTAGTTCTGCGTCGGCATATGACAATTCACGCAGGCTGCGCCGGGCGTGCCGGGTTCATGGAAGTGGTGTTGCGCTGTATCGAACTGGCCCGAATCGTGGCAACGCGAACACAAGGCATTGCCCTGCACGCGTAGTTTTGTGCTGTGCGGCTCGTGACAATCCATGCAGGTAACGCCTTGCTGGAACATTCGGCTTTGCATGAACGAGCCCCAGACGTAGACCTCGTCCCTGATCTGCCCGTCGGCATGGTATTGCGGCGGCGTGAGCATGGCCAGTCGGTGGGAGTCCGCCAGCGGCGCGCCCGGGGTCACGCTCTCGCTGATGGTCGAGCGGCGCGCATGGCAGGCGGCACAGACGTTGGTTACCGCGGCATCGGCAGGCGTGTTTCGTCGGGCAATCCTGGCGTCTGCCGCCGAGAATTTCCAGGCTTCGCTCCAGCGACTGCGCAGTTGCACCACTAACCCGTTGTCTGCATCGGCAGGGTAGGGCGGGCTGGCTTCTGCCGCCCATTCGGCGTGGCGGGAACCGGGGCCGTGACAGGCCTCGCAGGAAACGTTCAGTTCGCTGAAGCGGGTGTCGTAGCTGTTAGTGCCGGCGTCGTAGCCTTTCGTCAGGTTGGTCGAGTGGCACGCGGCGCACTGCAGGTTCCAGTTCTGGTACCGGCCGGTCCAGTGCAGTTGATCGTTATGGTCGATGCGCTCGTCCGGATAGAGATGAAACCAGCGCTGGCCACCCTCTGCCGCGGTGCGCGTGTCCCAGGCCAGGGGCAGCGCCTGTAAGCGGCCGCCGGGAAACTCCACCAGGTATTGCTGCAGGGGCGAGACCCCAAAAGTGTATTTGATCGGGTAATCGGTCAGCTTGCCGTCGGGGCCGTCGGTGTTGACAAAATAGGCTCCGTCCCGCCGGGAAAAACGCGAGGTGATGCCGAAGTAGTCGAAAGTCTCGTCGCTGAAGTCGCCGAGAACCGTGGCGGCATTCGCCTCCTGCATGGCGAGGTCGTGGTGCGAGCCCTGCCACAGGCTATCCTCCTGCGCATGACAGCCGGCACAGGCCTCGCGCCCGATATAGTCGGCGGGCGCAAGCGTAGTTGCAGGGGTCGCCGTCGTCACGGGGGAAGCGGCGGCGGTGCCCTCCACTCGCTGCGTCACATTGTTCGCGGGCGCAACGGGCGCGCGCGCGTTCCACCACAGGCCGAGCAGGATCGCACTGGCAATGACCAGTAGCAGCAACGGTACCAGCGGCAAGCGACGGCGCGAAGCTGGCGTCACCGCCTGTGCGCCCGGACTTTGACCGGGTTTCGACGATCCGCTGCTGCGCCTTTTTTTCTTGCTCACATTGACTCCCGTGCAGGCATTCAGGCATCCATAGCCACTATTGACCCGAAAACTCTTCCCCGGACATGGAGCAAGATATCGCCAGTAGCCTCACTGGTACACCCTGGATGCCGGTCCTTATCCACATAGTCTTAAAATCATTGTGCCGTGTTTCAAATGGCTGATTCCTTCGTGCGGACGGGAACCAGCATTCTGTATTCATCAATCACCAAGCACTTCCGCCAGGGGGTTACCGATCGAGGCCGAAGGAGGCTTGACACCGAGATAGGTCGCGAGGGTCGGCGCGATGTCATAAGGCGCGATCAAGCGGCTGACCGTTTTTGGTTTCAGCCCGGCCCCTGCGAACATCACCGGCACGAAGCTGTCATATCGCCAGGGTGAGCCATGGGTCGACGCGACCTGGAGGCCATCGAAGTCGGTGATGAAGACGTTCGGCTCGAACACCAGGTAGATGTCGCCGGAACGCCTGGGGTGGAAATTGCGCAGGATCGAGCGATTCAACTGGGTGTCGGGCAGGCTCGCGGTGCGCAGCGCGCTGCTGGATACCGCAGCAGCCACGCCCTTGAACTTCATCAGCTCGGCAGCGACGGCTGCTTCCACCGCGGCCTGGTCCAGGCCCTTGTCGCGGATCAGGTCGCGATTGAGATACACATAGGGCTGAAAATAGGTCTCGATCAACTCCTCGCCAATGCCGAATTGCTGCTTCAGTGCCGCAATGGCCGGTGTCTTGTCCAGGGCCTTGGTGTCGAAGTAGTGGGCGTTGTTGATATTCAGCTCATGCAGATGCCCCGGTATTTCCGGCTGGCCGTGATCGGCGGACAGCACGATCAGGGTGTTGGCCAGTCCGACCTTCTCGTCGACATAGGCCAGCAGCTTCGCCAGGGTGCGGTCGAGGCGGCCGATGTTGTCCTCGCTTTCCAAACTGGAGGCGCCGAAAAGGTGGCCGATGTAATCGGTGGATGAAAAGCTGATGGCGAGATAATCCGGCACCTCGTCCTGGCCCAGTTGCTCGTTGTCCAGCAGCGCCTTTGCAAAATCCAGGGTCAGCTCGTCGCCGGCAGGGCTCAGTGTCAGGCGCGTGGTAAGGTACTTGTCACCGGCCGCTCCGTAGGCGTGCGGGAAGGTCCGCCCATAGCCCGGAAAGTCGGTCTCATAGGCACGGTCGTCGGCATTGCCAAACAGGTAATTGCTCGGAGGCTGCATCAGCTCCCAGGACTTGCCCGCATAGGCCTGTGCTGGCTTGCGGGCGTTCCA
>JAJDOF010000073.1 GCA_022340305.1 Gammaproteobacteria bacterium | reverse complement strand
GATGATGGCGCGCTCAACTTTCCGAACGGATTTGTCGTGGTGAGCGAAGGTGGAACGATCGACAACGGCACCGACGCCAATGGCACCAACAACGATCTACGCGCCAACGATTCCGACCCGGAGTCGAGTTCCACGGCGCTGACGACCACGCAAACCGGCTGTGCCGGTGGCGACGGAGTCGGCCCGCTCAATGCGGCTGTGTTTACCCTCGATGGTGACGGTACTTTCAGCTACGAACACGATGGCAGCAATACCACCACGGATTCGTTTACCTACTGTGTCAGCGACGGTTTGCTGTTTTCGACCAGGGCGACGGTGTATATCGACATCACCCCGGTCAATGATCCGCCAAGCATTGCCACCTCCGCGGGTAACACCGCGTTTACCGAGCAGACGGCCGTCACCATTGATCCCGGTCTCCTGCTGAGCGACGCGGACAGCCTGCAGATGGGGCAGGCCCAGGTGCGCATCAGCGCTAATTATGAAACCGGTTTCGATACCCTGGGCTGTAACGGGGCGCTGCCGGCGGGTATTGCCAGCTGTAGCTTCGATACCGTCCTGGGTATCCTGACACTGTCGGGCACCTCGGCGACGGCGAATTACCAGACAGCGCTGCAGGCTGTGCAGTTCAACAGCAGTTCGAACCTGCCCAGCCAGCTCGCGCGCACGATCAGTTTCACCCTGTTCGACAGCTTGCTGGCGCCGTCGACCGTGGCGACCAAGACGATTTCTCCGATTACCCGGATCAATGACGTGCCGACGACGGTCGATGACGGCGCCGCGGGCGGCGGTAACGGCTTCGTGCTGGTCGCCGAAGGTGGCAGCGTCGATAACGCGACCGATGCCAATGGCAGCAATGACGACCTGCGTAGTAACGACCAGGATCTCGATGGCGACGCGTTGACGACCACCCAGAGCGCCAGCTGCCAGGGGGGCGCCGGCAGTGGTCCTGCCAACGCGACTGCGTTTACCCTCGATGGCGATGGCACCTTCAGTTACACCCACGATGGCAGCGATACGACAGCGGACTCGTTCAGCTACTGCGTCTTCGACGGCAGCGCGTATTCGGCACTGGCGACGGTTTTCATCGACATCAGCCCGGTCAACGATCTGCCCGTGGTGAGTGGTTTCAGCGGCAGCGTGAACTTTGTCGAACAGATACCGGTCCCTCTCAATAGCGGTATCGGCTTTAGCGATTCCGAGAGTTCAAACCTGGACTCGGCCAGCGTGCAGATTAGCGCTAACTACGAGAATGGCGCGGATCGGCTGGCCTGTGTCGGCGCGCTGCCGGCCGGAATATCGAGCTGTATTTTCACGGCGGCTTCCGGAACCCTGACTTTGAGCGGCACGGCCGCCTTTGCCAGTTACCAGGGCGCACTGGATTCGGTGGCGTTCAACAATACCTCCGATAACCCGTCGCTGTTGCCGAGAACGGTTAGCGTCCGGGTCGAGGATCAGGAAGACGGACTGCTTTCCGCGGCTGTGAACAAGACCGTCAACCTGGCCCGCGTCAACGATCCACCCACGCTGAATGGCATCGTCGACCAGGTGACGCTGGAAGACACCACGGCTGATCCGAATACCTTCACCTACACGGCGGTTGGCGTCGATGTCGATGTCGATGACGATACTAACACCGGTAACGGCACCCTGACTTATTCACTGCAGAATCAGCCTGCCGGCATGACAATCTCCAACCTGTCCGCAAATCCGGGTGAAATTAGCTGGAACCCGCCCCGGACCGGCAATTTTAACCAGGTTTATGGCCCGATTACGGTGCTTATCGAGGACGGTGATGAAGACGGCTCCGCGCCCAATGGCGTCAGCTTCAGCATTACCGTTAGTCCGCCGGACGGCGATGGCGATGGCATCGCCAACTACAACGATACCTGTGTGACCTTTTTCGATCCGAGCAATCTCAACACCGACGGTGACGGTACCCCGGGTACCGATGGCCCCGCGGCCGATGAGGGCGGCAACGTGTGTGACACGGACGATGATGGTGACGGGATTGCGGATATCGACGAACTGGCGAACTCGCTGGACCCGCTGGATCCGAGCGATGCCGATCTCGATAACGATGGTGATGGCATATCCAACAAGGACGAAATCGCCAATGGCACCAACCCCAACCAGGGCAACCTGGTCATCGATGCAACCGGATACCTGACACCTTATACCCTCGTGCCGCCAGAGCCGACCAGTATCCACACGCTGGCGACTGCGGTTACCGCCAATGATTATGGCCCGTATCGGCCCGGCGACAACACCATTACCTGGACACCTTCCAACGGTAGCTCGACGAATCTGCTGATTAGCGATCCGCTAAACCTGGTGTCCGACCCGCCGACACAGCCGTTCGATATCAGGCCGCTGGCGAGTTTCGGGGTAAATCAGCAGGCCGAGGAAGGCGCTACCGTAACCGTCACCATCAGCCTGAACGGTGACGCGCCGTCGTGGACCGATTTGCCCACTGCCAATCCTGCCAGGGTCAACTACATCGTGTCCGGTACCGCGACTAACCCGACCGATCATGATGCGATTGCCGGTTTTGTCGAGTTTGCCCCCGGGGAATACCGGAAATCACTCACTTTTGCTGTGGTCGCCGATGCAACGGCGGATCCGAATGAAACCGTGGTGTTCGAGCTTACCGACGCCACCAACGCGGCGATCGGCAGCAATAAGACCCACACAGTCACCATCGTCGAGGCCAATGTCGCGCCGCGGGCTAGCCTGCGCTTCGATCAGGGTGGTCCTCCCGCGCTGGCTTCGACCTTTGCCGGTGACAATGGCGGCAACGTCAACATCACCGCGCTGGCATCCGACATCAATGCGGGCCAGACGCTGAGTTACGACTGGTCGGGCAGCGACAACGCACTGGTGCCGCCGGTCGGTACGGGGGCTGCGAGCTGGACCTCCGTGGCGCTCTCGGCGGGCAATTACGTTGTCGACGTGCTGGTTACCGACGACGGCACCCCGGCAAAATCGACCCGGGTCAGGCGGATTCTGAATGTCCGCAGTGGCGATGCGGCCACATTTTTTGCACTCAATGCTGCGCGTGATACCGACGTCGACGGTGTCGACGACCTGACCGAGGGCTACGGTGACGACGACGGTGACGGTATTCCGAATTATCTCGACAGGATCGATGGCACGATCAGCGGCGGTAACCTGTTGCCGGATCAAACGGCCAATGCGATCAAGAGCATGCTGCTCGAGACCGAACCGGGCCTGACACTGGTGAGCGGCAATACCTCACAGGCAGCGGGCAGCTTCGGTGTGTTGTTAACCAACCAGGATATTTCGCAGTTCGGTAGTGCAAGCGGCAGCGCACCGCTCAACCCCGATGATGACTTCGCACACGTCGGCGGCATTTACGACTTCGAAATTCTCGGCCTGATTCCGGGTGAGAGCGCGAATATCGTGATACCGCTGCAGAGCGCCATCCCGAGAGAGGGGCGCTATCGCAAGTACCACCCGGCCTCTGGCTGGAGCGATTTTGTCGTCGACGACAACAACCGGGTAGCCAGCGCCAGCGGCGATCTCGGCGCCTGCCCCGAACCCGGCAGCAGCGTGTATCGCAGCGGGTTGCATTACCTGGATAACTGCATCCAGCTGACCATCGAGGACGGTGGTCCGAACGATGCGGATAAGCGGGTGAACGGAGTGATCAGTGATCCGGCCACGCTCGGCGTTGTGCTCAAAGATCCGCAAATTGCAAAAGTCAAAGACGGCAGCGGGCGTTTGTCGCCGCTGCTGTTGGTGATACTGCTAAGCCTTGGGGGCTTCGCTTTCTGGCGTCGCAAGAGAGGAAAAAATATCGATCAGGTAACCAACGCCAGTTACTAAAACAACAACTATATAATTTATGAAAAAAGTAATAGTAGTATTGTGCATGGCGCTAGGCTGTGTCGCGGTTCGGGGGAACGCGGCGAACACGGGCAGTTACGGTCCGATCGTCGCCAAAGAGACGCTCTACCGGATTGCGCTCAAGCATCGCCAGCAAGGCGTGACCGTTTCACAGGTGATGACGTCGATTTTCGAGGCGAATCCCGATGCTTTTGCCAATGGCGATATCAATCGCCTGAAGATCGGTGAGATCCTCAAAATCCCCGATCTCGAAGGCAATTCGGGCAGCAATCGCATACAGGCTGATCAGGTGGCCCCTGTGCAAATCGGTACCCCCGAAGCGAAAGTTCCCGAATTGCAGGCCGAGGGTGGCAAGCAGGCGCCACCTGTCCAGGCACCAGCAGATCCCGACCTGGTCACCGCTGCACCGCTGGCCGCTGCAATCGGTCTGCCCGACACCGCGCAAGATACCGAGATGGAGGTCGGGCCCACCGTTGCCGAGCAGAAAATCGCCCAGGGGGCCTTGCCCGAACCCAAACCGGCGAAGCGCAAGCGACGGGAAAAATCGAGCGACCCGGTGTTTCGCTACAGCTACGATATTGCTTTCATCGACGACGACAATGTGCGCCTCGCCCAGGAGGATGCGGATATTCGTTCGGATCGAAGTATCAGCGCCACGGTCAAGGCCAGGGGCGGGAGCTCGCTCGATAAATTCAGTATCCTGGACTACGGGGCAAGCGCTACCTACAACAAGCTCGATACCTTCGATACGCTGGATAATTACGAAGTCGAAGCTAATGTGCGCTATCGATTCGCGCTTACTTCGAGTTTCACCTCGCCCATTTATTCCCTCGGTGCCCGCATAGGTGGCCGGGAATTCGACACCGAGATGCGCGACGCAAGCTTCGTGGCATTGTCGGCGAACCTGAGCAAGTGGATCACCAATACCATCAACATGACCACCGGGGTCGGACTGAATGCTCAGGAATCGAAAAGCGAGGTTTTCGATACCAGCGAGGCCCGTATATTTATCAACCTTGATACCAATTTTTCCAAGAACGACCTGGTCTATACCACTTTGACCTATATCACCGGGGATACCGTCTCCAGCGCGACGCCGTCGCTGGGTATCATCAATGTCGCCGAAGCGATCGAAGCGGACGATGCTTTCGGTGGTATCGAGGCTAACCAGTTTGCCTATCGCCTCAAGGCCGATACGGTGGTTTTGACGCTGGGTTATAATCGAATATTCACGCCCGACCTGTCCTTCGATGTGTCGGCAAGATTTGTCGAATCCGAGGCGCAGGATGATGGTGACATTACCTACGAGCGCACCATATTCAGAGCAAGCCTGCTCGGGAGATTTTAGGCATGCGACCGATTCTGCAACAGACAGGGACGATCATGGGATTGTCGCTCGCGGCAATTCTGAGCGGTTGCGGAGGCAGCGGCGATGAGTACCAGGGCTTCGATAACACGGTAACGACATCGACCCCCAACCAGTACCTGACTTTTTTCAATCGCCAGGCGGAACTGGCGCCGGGCGAGTACACGCTGGTCGTCGCCACCAAGGGTGCCGGCCAGGCGGGTAATTTCAGTGTGACCATCCAGCGCAATGACGGCAGTGCGGCACAGATGAGAAATGGCAGCTGGACCAGTTCCGGAGGCCCCGGCTCGAGTCCGTCCAGCTGCGCTGGCGCAGGCGCCGGTAATCGCTGCTACAGTTTCGACATCGAGGATGCCAGCGGCGCGACCTTCAAAGTGAATTCTGCGCTCGATGCGGAGCTTTACCTCGTCGATGACAGCGATACTCCCCGGGTGGTTGCAGTGGCCGAAGCCAATGGCGCCGGGGTGCCGTTGACGATGAAATTCTCGAAGTCGGAGATTGATGAAGATCGATTTTCGAATGCCTACTACGATGCCATCGATCCATCCGCAGCGCGCTCGACCGCGCAAAAATACATCGCCCTGCACGGGCTCGACAAGCCGGACGTACACGTCATTTTCCGTGATACCAAGGACCTCGGTTACGGACGCGACATGTACATGGTCAGCTACCCCAATCCCAGCGCCTGCGGTGGACAGATGACGGTGTTTTTCGTGCGTAATTTCTCGGTCAAGATTATCGATGGCTTCGCTTACGGGCCGGTCAGCCTGGAGGCTGCGATTGCCGAGGATTTGCAGCATCACGTGGGCACCAATGCGATCGAGTTCGGCCTCGGCAGGGCAGATGTGGGTGACAACTGTGGTTCCGAACCGATGGCCAAGTTTTATACCTTCCAGCCGGACTACTCGTCGCCCGATGCACCGCATCAGCGCCGCGTGCGCGTCGATCTCGACGCCCGTGGCAGCAAGGCGATGCCGCAACCCTGTATTTCCTGTCACGGTGGCAAGTTGCGCCCGCTGGACCGTTTCGGCCGCTTCGTCGCCATGCACGCCAACGATCAGCACGATCTGACCCTGACCCCGCCAATCAGCGATATCGGCAATACCAAGGCGCGTATGCAGGCTTTCGAGGTGGATACCTTCGAGTTTTCTGCAGAAGTCGGCCATCGCCGCAAGGACTACGAGGAAGGATTGCGAAAACTGAACAACGCCATTTATTGCACTTATCCGGGCAGCGATACGCCTGCCTCGATATGCGCCGATTTCGGTGGCGGCCTGCCGGCGAGGGCGGTCTACCCGAGTCCGGACGTGGGCGAATGGAGCGGCGATTTCGGCCGGGAAATGCTGCTCGGCTGGTATGGAGCTGCGCTCGAAACCCCGGGGTCGAAGTATGACGGCAGTTTTATTCCGGCGGGATGGACTCCCTCGCCGGGCAGTGTGCCGGTCGGCGCCGACGCACTGTTTAAAAAAGTGATCGGACCGAATTGTTTTGTCTGCCATGGGAAACGCGGCACCGAGCTCAGCGCCGCTACCGCGGCTAATGCGGAAAACCTGGTGGGCGAGGGCAAGGATCTCGACTTCAGCAACTGGGACAAGTTCATTTCACACGCCGACGAGATCGAACGACTGGTCTTCGACGAAGGCAAGATGCCGCTCGGCCTGCTGAATTACCAGAATTTCTGGGGCGATCCGGAAAAGGCCGAGCTGTTGGCCAGTTTCATCGCCCCCTATGTCAAAAATCCGACCGGCTTCGAGGCACGGCGTGTCGACAGCAAGGGCAATATCATTTTGCCGGGAAGGATACTGGCGCGCGCTGGCCCGGATCGGATTACCAGACCGAACGCGGCGATCACCTTGAATGCCCAGGCTAGCCTGTTCGCCGAGAAATATGCCTGGAAGCTGACCACCTCGCCGGCGGGATCGTCGGTAACGCTTTCGAGCCCACAGAGCATGAAAACGGATTTCACTGCCGATCTCGCCGGCGACTACATCGTTCAACTGACGGCCAGTTCGGCCAAAGGTGGCAGCAAGCTCGATAACCTGACGATCAAGGTCGACGCGGCGCTGGCGAAAGCGCCGCGCGAACTGACATTTTATGACGACATCATCGACGAAATGAGAGTCGACACGGATTCCTGTGGCGCGCTGTGCCATTTCGATGGTGGGCGGCCGGGAATTCCGGTTTGGTGGATCCAGGATAGCGCTCAACCTGCCGGGGCCGTCACCGGTATACCGGCGACGACCGTGGATCCCCCGGCGCTCGGTTTCTATGAACAGGCCCGGGCGCGCGTCAATCTCGAGAATATCGAGGACAGCCTGTTGCTGAAGAAACCATCGGGCCAGCACCACTTCGGCGGCAGGCGTCCCGGTTTCGACGCCTCGTTGAGCGTCGGTGCCGCTGGGCGAGATGGTTACGACCTGTTTGTAAACTGGATCTCCGAGGGTGCGGCCTGTGGAGGCACGACGACCGGAGCCACGCGCGAGTGTGTCCAGTAAGCAAGCCCCCGGGCCAGGCCGCAGAGGTCTGACCGGGTTACTCAAGACCTTTTCCTTCATCACGGTCGCCGCGGTGCTGTTCGTGCTGCTCGACTTTGCGATCGATCTGCGCCCCTCGACAATCCAGGCTTCCTATCGATTCGAGGTCGGCCCGCTCGCGCCTGACGAGATAAAGCTGCTGCGCCACGATAACCTGTCGATACTGGTGGTGCGGCGCTCGCCGCAAACCATCGAGCGCTTGCAGCAGACGGCTAACCGGGTCCAGGACCCGGATTCAGCAGACAGTCGCCAACCCGACTATGCCCGTAATGCCTTGCGCTCGCGCCATCCTGAGTATTTCGTCAGTTACGCGCTCGGTACCGATCTCGGATGCACGCTCAAAATACTTGAGCTCAACTTGCAGGAAATCTGTGGCGCGGCGCGTTATGATCTGGCCGGCCGAGCGCTGAAGGGCGAAAAGGGGTTTTCCAATCTGACCATACCGGATTATAATTTCACCAATAATTTCAGCACTTTAACGATAAACCCCTGACCCGGAGCGAATCTCATGCCGTCTTTTGACGTGGTTTCCGAAATCGATCATCACGAACTGAAAAATGCGCTCGACCAGGCGAATCGGGAAGTCGGTACCCGTTACGATTTCAAGGGCTCGAACGCGAAAATCGAACAGGCCGGCAATGAACTCACGCTCGAGGCGGAGTCCAAATTCCAGATTCAACAGATGATCCCTATCCTGTTGGAGAAGATGTCGAAGCGCAGCATCGATGTCGACTGCCTCGAGTTTGGCGATGTCGTCGAGATGAACAGGCGTGCGCGCCAGCAGATTTCGGTGAAGGAAGGGCTGGACAAGGATCTGGCCCGTAAAATGGTAAAACAGATCAAGGACAGCAAGATCAAGGTGCAGGCGGCGATCCAGGGTGATCAACTGCGGGTGAATGGCAAGAAGCGCGACGATCTACAGCAGGTGATGCAATTGCTGCGCGATGGGAAGCCGGGTGTGCCGCTACAGTTTAATAATTTCCGTGATTAAGTTCATATCCGTGCCCTGACGACTAGGTGGTCAGGTACACGTCGAAGCGTATTGTCCTGGCGCGTTGCACCAGGTCCGGTTTGCGATCTCCGAGCGGTGCCGCTTTTGCCGCGCGTTTGACCACGACGCGTTTGCCGGCGCGGGCGAGCGCCAGCTGGAAACAGGCCTCGATGTTCCTGTTGTCGGTGAGCGCCTGTAAGATCTGCATTTCCTTGGCAGGTTTTGCCCCGGATTTGTGCCCCGGAAACATCGGGTCGAGATAAATGCAGTCAAACTCGGCTTCGCCCAGGCTTTGCAGATAATCTATTGCATCGATCTGCTCGAGGACCATTCTTGTGGCGATATCAGCGGTCGCGGGATTTGCCGCAAGTTGTGCCAGCGATTGGGCGACGATGGCATGTACCAGCTCGTTCTGCTCCAGCAAGGTGACTGCCTGGCCGTGCCGTGCCAGGGTATATCCATCGACACCCCAGCCGGCGGTGAGGTCGAGTACCCGACTGATGTTGCGTTGTTTGTTGTTGCAGGCCTTCAGCAGCAACTGGTTGCTCTGGCGGGCACGCTTTGCGATCGGACCCGAAATAAAGCTGTGATGAAATCGCAGTCGTAAATCGACGAGCTCGATCTCGACCCCGCGCGCATCGATGCCGATGTGTAAATCATGGTCAGAGGTGCAGGCGAGCTGCAGCAGGCCGCTGGCAGGCACGGCTGGCGGCGCTTCCATCAATAGTGTGGAGGCTGTTCGAAAGTGGATTCGATCTCGGTAGAGTGCTCTTGCAGCGACTTTATCTGCAACCGGAATTGTTCGAGGTTCAGGTTCAGGCGCGTGATTTCCCGATCCTGCAGGGAAATGGTATTGTTCAGTACCTGGATCGTATGATCCAGTTCACTGTAGAGCATCTCCAGCCGATCGAGCCGGGACTGCAAGCTGTCCGTCACGCGCACCACCTTTGACAAATCGGACCAGTTTAACAAAAATAATAACCAACAAACCATATAATGATGGTTTACCGATGAGTAAATGATCCGCATAATACGGGCTCCGCAATCCACGTTGAAACACGCGGACCGAAGTCCAGACGAGGTAAGTTGTGAGTGAATCGCAGATAGACAAAATAGCACAAATTGCCGAGAGGATTTCGGCTGAGGATAACCGGCGTACCCGGCAGACACATACGATTAACAGCCTCTTGCAGGAAAGGCAACAGGTGCTGGTGTCGATGTGTGAACTGGCAGAACTCGAATCGAAGGAAGTGTCATCGGACACGGTGATAAACAAGCTGCGCAAATTTAACCAGCGCCTGGTCGATTACACCGCGCTGGGTCATTTCGAAATATACGAGAGAATCATCGATGGCAAAGAGCGCCGTGGCAACATTAAAAAGATTGCCGATCGCGTTTATCCCGTGATTTCGAAAACCACCCGGCTATTCGTCGACTATAACGACAAGTACGAGGGTACCGACGAGGCGGAAAGCCTGGGCGACTTATACCGCGATCTTTCGTCGATCGGTGAAGCCATGGCCGAACGTATTGAATCCGAAGACATGTTGTTGCGTGAAATCAGCGACAACCTCGAAAGCCCCAGCAAACATCTGTAAAGTTATCATCCCGCGAACGGCTCTTCTCGTTTCGCCAGGGGCCCTGGCGGCATTCTGATAAAAACCCCAAAACCATCGTCCCCGTGCAAACGGGGACCTTGCTCCGTAGTTTTGTTTTCAACGAGGCCACCACAGGCAGTGGCTGGCAGATTCCCGCCTGCGCGGGAATGACTCCGGAGCCACCAAATTGCAGTGGCTGGCAGATTCCCGCTTGCGCGGGAATGACTCCGGGGCAGGGCGCTGCTTTGTGCTGGCCGGGCGGGTGCTGGCGGTTTCTGGCAACCCAATCTCCCTGGACCCGTCGTCCCCGTGCAAACGGGGACCTTGCTCCGTAGTTTTGTTTCCAACGAGGCCACCACAGGCAGTGGCTGCCAGATTCCCGCTTGCGCGGGAATGACTCGGGGCAGGGCGCTGCTTTGTGCGGGCCGGGCGGGTGCTGACGGTTTCTGGCAACCCTATCTCCCTGAACCCGTCGTCCCCGTGCAAACGGGGACCTCGCTCCGCAGTTTTGTTTTCAACGAGGCCACCACAGGCAATGCCTGCCAGATTCCCGCTTGCGCGGGCATGACTCTGGGGCAGGGCTCTGTTCTGTGCGGGCCGGGCGGGTGCTGACGGTTTCTGGCAACCCAATCTCCCTGGACCCGTCGTCCCCGTGCAAACGGGGACCTTGCTCCGTAGTTTTGTTTCCAACGAGGCCACCACAGGCAGTGGCTGGCAGATTCCCGCTTGCGCGGGAATGACTGCGGGTAGGGAACGTCCTATGCCCTGGGGGTATTCTGAGATATTCGAATCGCCTGGCTTTGGGAAACGGAATTTGCCAGGAGAATTTCCGCCCGGTCAGGGTAATACTTTCCTGAAGGGTTTTACCATTGTCGATGCGTAGGCCCCGGACTTGATATAGGGGTCGTCGGCTGCCCAGTCTTGTGCCGCTTTTAATGAATCAAACTCGGCGATAATGATGCTGCCACTGAAGCCGGCATCGCCCGGATCTTCGCTGTCGATAGCTGGATTCGGACCGGCGATGATCAGGCGCCCCTGGGCGAGCAAATCCTTAAGGCGTGCGACGTGCTCGTTACGCACGGCCATGCGTGCTTCGAGACTGTTCGCGTTATCGATACCAACAATACTGTATAACATCAGCTGGTTTCCTCCTCGTCACTGTTGGGTAAGTACTTTGCCAGGTAAAACGCCTGTGCCACCACGAATAGAATCGTCATTCCCATCAGGCCGAACAACTTGAAATCAACCCAGGTGTCTTCGCTGAATTCAAAACCGAATGGATCGATCTCTGGAGCGACAACCAGGTTGGCGATGCCGGCGACGACGAAAAACGCCACCCAGGCCAGGTTTAACTGTAGCCAGACCCGTCTTTCCTCGATTTCGATGGCGTGCCCCATCATGCGCTGGATCAGCGGCTTTTCGCCGATCAGGTGGCTACCGACGAAAACCAGTGCAAACATCCAGTTGATCGCGGTCGGCTTCCACTGGATGAAAACGGGATCCTTCAACGCGAGGGTAGCGCCACCGAAAACAACCAGTAACGAAAGCGTGATGAGCGGCATTTTTTCGACCTTCCTGACGATGATGGCGGCTGCCACCACCTGCACCAGGGTAACCAGGATCGCAGCCAGCGTTGCCAGATAAATGGCATCGCTCGCCTTCCCCGGTGCCAGGTCCATTAAAGGCACCCAGTCATTGACGGCCAGAATCAACTCGTCCGGCAAATCCAGATAAAACTTGTAGAGAATGAAAAAGAGAAGAATCGGGAAAAAATCGAAGAGCTGCTTCATTGCGACCGGGCACGGTTGAACAAGGGCAGATTCTAGCGTATTTCGACGCCCTTTGGTGACTAATTTCAGGCCCGGTGATATGCTCGAAGCTCGTTGTATTGACGCTCGAAGCAAATCGTGGAAGCAAAAAAATTTTTCTACCTGGCCGGTCTGCCGCGCACGGGCAGCACCGTGCTTGGCGAAATTCTAAACCAGAATGATCATATTCATGTGTCTCCGGCGTCGCCGCTCAGCGAAATCGTCAGCGAGGTACTCGCCAAGTGGCGCACCAACACGGTGACGCTGAAGGCATACCAGCACCCCGAGCAGCTGCCAAATGTCTGGCGCGGCGTTCGCCAGGGCATGTACCAGCATCGCCAGGAACCCATCATCATCGACAAGTCCTGGGCCTGGCACATGAATGATGCGATTGATTCCACGCGCCGCATTTTAGGGGAGGAAATGAAGGTGATATGTACCGTGGATGACGTCGCCGCCTGCCTGGCTTCGTTTATTATGCGGATTCGCGCCAATCCGGATTATGTCTCCTATATCGATGATTACCTGCGTCAGCAGCGCAAGGAACTGAGCGATGCGAATCGTTGCATTGCTTTGATGGACCCCGCCATCGGCACCAGCGTCGGCTGGTGTTACGAAAACCTGAAACAGACCTGGCAGGGCAAGAATCGCAACAACCTGCTGTTGATCGAGCGTGCCGACCTGGTGCGTGACCCGGAAACTGTGCTGGAGCGCATTTACGCTTTTCTTGAAATTCCCGAATTGGCGCAGTGGGGAGATGGCCAGCAGCACTATTTCGATCGCATCGAGAAAGAAATCACCGAGAACGACGGCAGCGCCTACGGTATCCCCGATTTACACCAGCTCGGCCCGAAATTGCGCGACCGGCAGTGGCAGGCGAAGGATGTGCTCGGCAACCAGTTGTTCTTCAAGTACAAGCGCATGGAATTTTGGCGCCCGAAAAAACGCAACTTCTAGGAGCCCGCCGTCCGGGCCTTGACTGAGCGACGCCAGATAACTGGTTGCCCTTAGTTGCGGCGTATGCGCAATCCGTTTCCGCTGCACGCATTGCCCGCAAAAGTGACCTCTCCATTTGCAGTGGACAATAAAAAAGGGCTCCCGAGGGAGCCCTTTCAGGTACTGCTTTACGAATCGTCTGAAACTAGATGATATCGTACTTCAGGACGGCCATAACATTGGTAGAGTCGTCATCTGAATTGCCAGTATCTCTGTCGAAATCAAAGATTTCGTAGTACATAGTGGTCTTGCTACCCAGACTTTGAGTGTAACCCAGTGTCAGAGCCAGCGGATCCTGACCAGAAGCGTCATCTGAAAGCGACTCTATGTGCACGTAGAAGTTATTGATGTCAGCGTGCAGGGTGATGCCGTCCTGGTCATCATTGGTCTGATAGTTGAACGCCATCATAACCGGGCCAAGTCCGACACCAGAAAGGCTAACACCGGTTACAGCGTCATCCACAATTGCGATGTCCTGAAATGCAATAGCCAGGGTCATATCGCCGATACCGAAAGAAGCACCAGCTTCGACGCCGTCAACGCCGTCTTCTGCGTTCGGGTCGGTTTCGCCGTTTTGTACATCAGCGTCCATGTACAGGGTAAGGCCGAATGCAACACTGTCTGTTCCACCTGAGTAGGTCAGAGCGTTGTCAGTACGGCTGGTGTACGAGACCATGTTGTAACCGGAGTGCCACCAGGGAATATCGACAGCGCCAACGTTGAAGTTGTAGAAAGTGTGGTAAGTTTGACCAACCAGCACGGAGCCGAAGTCGCCTTTCAGACCAACGTAACGATGACGAACACCCAGTCCGCCGCCTTCACCCAGGTCGACGTCCCACTCGTAGCGACCGAAACCAGTCATGCCGTTACCGAGATCGGCTTCACCCTTGGCGCCGAAGCGTGAGGAGAAGCTGCGAATGTCGAGTTCTGATTGACCACCAGTGTCTTTCTGCCAGACACCGATACGAGCAGACGCGTAAATTTCGTCTGCAGCAGCTTGTGCAACAACAGGAGCGGCGACGATGCCGGCAACAGCCATTGCAATTGCAGTAGTTTTAAATTTCATGTGTTATTACCCTTAAGTCAGTTATTAGTTCTAAGGAACAAAGCCGCCCCAAGTCAGTTGCGTTATAAACATAACGCTTGGTTAAGACTGCTTATGGCAAAGCATCATAGCCAAAATTGGTGCAATAGCAACCCCAAATTTCGAAAAAAACAACAAATCTTCATTTTGTTGCACAAATGAGACACAATTGTTGCTGATTTCCTGCCTGGCGTATTAGTTATCCGTTCTAATCCGTTGATTTAAAAAATAATTATGATCGTTGTTTTATTACCAATAATTTACTGTATTATCGCGCTCCGAGCTTTTCTGATTTTGCCATGGCGCAGTTTTTTGAAATCCATCCCGACAACCCTCAGCGGCGTCTGATTCAGCAGGCCGTTGCCATCATCGACCGTGGTGGCCTGGTCATTTATCCCACCGACTCGAGTTATGCGCTGGGATGTCATATCGGTGACAAGAATGCGATGGAGCGTATTCAGCGGATCCGTCGCACCGACAGCAATCACCATTTTACCCTGGTATGCAGCGATCTTTCCGAGATCGGCACTTACGCCAAGGTCGAAAACGCTGACTACCGCCTGATGAAATCACTCACGCCGGGACCTTACACCTTCTTGTTACGGGCCACCTCGGTAGTGCCACGGCGACTGATGAATCCGAAACGCAAGACCATCGGGGTGAGAGTACCGGACAACAATATAGTGCATGCGCTGTTATCGGAGCTGGGCCAGCCGATCATGAGCAGTACGCTGATTCCACCGGGGGCGCTCGAGGCGCTGGACGACGCGCAAGAGATCCGCGAGCGATTCGAGCACGATGTCGACCTGGTCATCGATGGTGGATTCTGCGGCGTGGAACCCACGACGGTCATCAGCCTGATCGATGGCTATCCCGAAGTACGCCGCCACGGCAAGGGCGATGTCGCGTTTCTGGGGGACTAAGCATTTGTTAATTTCGTGGACAGCAAGCCGGTTTACCGGTGATTCGGAGCAGGGCCCCGCCAGATTGCATGAAGTTAACAGGGTTACTGTACCCGGATATACCGAATTCCCTGACATGAACCCTATGTTGTTAGCCCGCTTCTTTGTATAATCCGGCCCTGGCCGTCATTCTCTGGATTCCCTTTATTGAACACCATTAGTCAAAACAATCGCGTGCTATCGGGTATGCGTCCGACCGGCCTGTTGCACCTGGGCCACTATCACGGCGTTCTCAAGAACTGGATCGAACTGCAGCACAGCTACGAGTGTTTTTACTTCGTGGCTGACTGGCATGCGCTCACCACGCACTATGAAGACCCATCGATCATCGCCGAAAGTGGTCGCGACATGGTCATCGACTGGCTGGCGGCGGGCGTCAATCCGGGTAATTCGACCCTGTTCGTGCAATCGCGGATTCCCGAGCATGCCGAATTGTTTACGTTGTTGTCGATGATTACGCCGCTGGGCTGGCTCGAACGCGTGCCGAGCTACAAGGATCAACAGGAAAAAATGAAGGATCGCGATCTCGCAACCTTTGGCTTCCTGGGGTATCCCCTGCTGCAAAGCGCCGACATCCTGATGTACAAGGCCGGTTATGTACCGGTCGGCGAAGATCAGGTCGCGCACGTCGAACTGACTCGCGAAATCGCTCGCCGCTTCAACCACTTCTATGGCAGTGAACCCGACTTTGAAGAAAAGGTGAATGCGGCGATTCGCAAGATGGGCAAGAAAAACGCCAGGCTTTACCAGGATGCGCGCAAGCGTTACCAGGAGCAGGGCGATAGCGGCGCCCTGTTTATCGGGCACGCATTGCTCGATTCGCAGCAGAATATCAGCCTTAGTGATCGCGAACGTTTACTCGGCTACCTCGACGGCGAAGGGCGTATCATACTGCCCGAACCGCAATCGCTGCTGACAGTGTCGCCCAAAATGCCCGGTATCGATGGGCAGAAGATGTCCAAGTCCTATAACAACACGATTGCCCTGCGCGAGGATACGGATAGCGTGGTGCGCAAGATCAAGACCATGCCCACCGATCCGGCGCGGGTACGGCGAACCGATCCCGGCGACCCGGAAAAATGTCCGGTGTGGGAATTTCACCAGGTGTATACCGACGAGGCGACCAAGGCTGAGCTCGCCATCGGCTGCAAGACGGCCGGCATCGGCTGCATCGACTGCAAGCAGTATGTCATCGATGCGATGCTCGATGAATTGAGGCCGATCCAGCAGCGGGTGGCTGAGTACATGGGTGACCTGTCGGCGGTCGACTCGATTATCAACGAGGGTTGCGAAGCGGCCCGCGATGTCGCCCAGGACACCATGGAAGAGGTGCGCAAGGTGATGGGCCTGAGCGGGCGCAAGTAATGCAGAAGCTGTCCCCGGGCTCGGCTTCGAACCAGTCGGAGATGCCCTTTGCACTGGTGCAGGGCGAACCGCTGACGGTGATCCCGCAGGATCTGTATATTCCGCCGGATGCACTGCTGGTGTTTCTCGAGGCATTCGAAGGTCCGCTGGATCTGTTGCTGTATCTGATCAAGCGGCAGAACATCGACATACTCAACATACCCATTGCGGCGATCACTCGCCAGTACATGGAATATATTCACCTGATGGAGCATCTCGAGCTCGAACTGGCCGCGGAGTATCTGGTGATGGCTTCGATGCTCGCTGAGATCAAGTCGCGCATGTTGCTGCCGCGGCCGATTGCCTCCGAGGACGAGGATGACCCGCGCGCCGAGTTGATTCGCCGCCTGCAGGAATATGAGCAGTTCAAACAGGCCGCGGAAGACATGGAAGCGCTGGAGCGGCTGGAACGCGACATCTATCTCACCTCGATCGATATTCCGCGACTGGAAATCGATGTGCCACTGCCCGATGTGATGCTGTCGGAGTTGATGAATGCGTTTCGCGACGTGGTCAACCGCGCCGAACAGTTCGCCAGCCACCACGTCGAACGCGAACCCCTGTCCGTGCGCGAGCGCATGGTGCGTGTGCTGGAACTCATCAACGCGGACGACTTTACCAGTTTCACCGATTTTTTCGATCCGAGCGAAGGCCGCATGGGCGTGGTCGTGAGCTTTATTGCCATTCTTGAATTACTCAAAGAGTCGCTGATCGAAATCGTGCAAAGCAAACCCTATGCGCCCATTTACGTTAAGGCCAATTCCTGATGGATATCGATAAGCTAAAACCCATACTCGAAGCCCTGTTCGCCGCCAGCGACAAACCGCTCTCGGTGAACCAGTTGTTTGAATTATTTGTCGGCGACATCGATCAACCGAGCAAGGATGAGATTCGCAAGGCTATCGAGGATTTGACCGAAAAATACCAGCATGGAGGCTTCGAGTTGAAGCAGGTAGCTTCCGGATTTCGCTTGCAGGTCAAAGCGGATTACGAGACCTGGGTTACGCGCCTATGGGAACAGAAACCACCGCGATACTCGCGCGCACTGATGGAAACCCTGGCGTTGATCGCCTATCGACAACCGATTACGCGCGGTGAAATCGAGGATATCCGTGGTGTCAGCGTCAGCACCAACATCGTACGCACACTGGAAGAGCGCGACTGGGTTAAATCGCTGGGTCACAAGGAAGTACCCGGGCGACCGACGCTTTACGGTACCACGCGTGAATTTCTCGATTACTTCAACCTCAAGTCACTCAACGAATTGCCGACACTCGCCGAGATTCGCGATCTCGATCAGTTCAATCCTGAATTCACTTTCGAAGATAAGGAAGTCGCCGCCAACTAGTCGCGCAGCCGGCGTCTGGCCTGGGTTCTCACTCCGTCATCCCGAGTCCTCTCACTCCGCCATCCCCGCGAAAGCGGGGATCTTGAAAAGAATGACACACTAATCGGCAACCATAACGGCACCGGTGTAGGATCCCAGGACGTCGGACCAATACGTCGGACCGCGCCGCTTACGCGGGATTGACAGTTTTGCTGCCATTCATTATCCAGGACTAGCGCGAGGCGAACCGCAGGCGGCCGGGGATGTCACAAAAACCAGAGTCGATCTTCTGCGCATTCATGCCAGCGAACTGTATAATCGTCGCATGGAACGCATACAGAAATATCTCGCCCACCAGGGTGCCGGCTCGCGACGTCAGATAGACGCGATGCTGCAGCAAGGGCGCATCAGCGTGAACGGCAAGGTGGCAAAACCCGGCGACCAGATCGACGGCCGCGAGAAAATTGCCATCGACGGCAAGTTGCTGCGCCTGCAACGCTACGAAGCGCGCCCCAAAATCCTGATGTATCACAAGCCCATCGGTATCGTCTGCACGCGTTCCGACCCGGAAGGCCGTGAAACCGTATACCAGAATTTACCGGGCCTGAATCAAGGTCGCTGGGTTAGTATCGGCCGCCTCGACATCAACACCAGTGGGCTACTGCTGTTCACCAGTGACGGTGCGCTCGCCAATCGCCTGATGCATCCATCCTATGAAGTCGAGCGCGAATACGCGGTGCGCGTGCATGGTGCCGTCGACCAGGAGATGCTGCAGCAATTGCGCGACGGCATCGAACTCGAAGACGGCCCTGCGCATTTCGACGATATTATCGATTCCGGCGGCAGCGGCAGCAATCACTGGTACCACGTGGTGTTAAGGGAGGGTCGTAATCGCGAAGTGCGGCGCCTGTGGGAAGCCGTGGGCGTCGAGGTCAGTCGACTGGTGCGGGTGCGCTACGACCAGTTCAACCTGCCCAAGTGGTTGAAGCCGGGCAAATCACGCTTCCTCGATGACGATGCAGTCGCGCGTGTCTATAAACGCCTGGATCTGGAGCAAAAGGGTCGCAACCCATCGACATCGCGGCAGCCACGGCGCCGAGACTGATGGCGAGCCGCGACATTTCCAGGCTTTGCCAGTCGGTATTGCCACCCGGTTTCGAACAGGTCAAACGGCAACTGCCGCAAATCCAGGCCTTCCTCGAAGAAAATCTACCGGAGGCGGTGCAGCGCAGCGTGACCTTGCTCACCGTGAATGCCGAAGAGATCATAATTGCCGCCAATACTCCGATGGTGGCCAATTACCTGCGCCTGCACAGTGCCGAGATTCAACAGCAATTGCGCGAAACCTTCCAGCTTGAGCAGCAGGTAAAATTCCGCACCATTCCCGATGCATTGTTCCATGCGCGCAAGCAGGCTAAGTTGCAGGCGCCACGCGTAGTCGGCAACGAAGCGGTCAGAGCGATCAGGCGCAATGCAATGTGTATCGAAGATGAAAGTCTACGCGCCGCCATGCTGTCGCTGGTGGATAGCCTCGGCGCGCCGGAAGCGGAGCCGGAAGACTAGGGCGTTGCCTTCAGGCTGGCGTTTGCCATGTCGGCATAGATATTGTTGAACACGATCTTGCCGGACACGATCGCCGGTACCGCCAGGATAATCCCCACGGTGCCGAACAGGCTGCCGAAGATAATAATGCCGAGGATCGCCTGTACCGGGTGCAGGTTCACCGAGTTGGCCACCACCGACGGAATCACCACCAGGTTGTCGAAGATTTGCGCGCTGACGATGACAGCCACGCTGAGATAGAGGATGTCCGCGTCGAAAGGTGTCATCGCCGCGCCGACCAGCAGGCTGAGTACGATAGAGATCACCGGCCCGATGTAGGGTACGAGGTTGAACAGGCCGGCAATTGCTCCCATCAGAATCGGGATATCCAGACCGATCGCGAGGAAGCCGATAGAACAGAAGGTCGCCATGATCAGCGATTGCAACATCACCCCGTGCGTGTAAGCCTGCAACCTGGTCGATACATTATAATAAATCAGCCAGCCCAGCTCGAAGCTCGAGTTGGGTAGCCAGTTCATCATCTCGTTGCGCGCATTCTTGAAATCCTTTAGCAGGTAGTAAGTCAAAAATGGTACCAGGATGAATACGATAACGAAGCTGACAAGACCGTTGGAGACATTGATCAGGGCGGCCTGACCGAGAGATGACGTTTTCGACAAGATCGACAGGGTAACCTCGGATACGTCGATGTCGGTGCCAATTCGTTCCGACAGTTTTGCGCCGTAAAATGTCAGCAGCTGTTCCAGTTGCCTGGCGATCTGCGGCAACTTGGCCTGTAGCAGGCTGACCTGTTCGATCAGGGCCGGCAGCGCGAAGGCGATCATCACCCCGCTGGTAATCACCAGCAATACCAGCACGATCAGAATCGACAACGAATGGTTGACGTTGTGGCGCACCAGGTAATAGACGGCGGGCTGAAACAATGCATATAGCGTGAACGAAATGATGACCGGGATCAGTACCGAGGAAATAAAGTAAAAACTCGCGAGGCAGATGGCGACCACCAACGCGAACAGCTTGAAAGTTCGAATGTGCGGGCTCTGCTGCCAGCTCATGCTTGTCTGGCGATCAGCTGGTTGGCTTCGTAGAGACGCTGGGCCAGCGTTGCGGACAGGTTCATCAGGAATTGTGTGCCGAGCCGGGGTTCGTGCTCAAGCCATTCCTCGAGGTCCTGCTTCAAAAAGTAAACCAGCCGGGAAACACTGACGGCGGTGGCGTCGGCGGTACGCCTTTCGGGTGCGGCAAGCGCTATTTCGCCAAAAAAGTCACCGTTTTCGAGCACGGCGAGTTCGGCTGTTTGCGCCGAAACCCGAACCTTGCCATCGAGCACCAGGATAGCCCCGGCACCCTGATCACCCTGGTTGAAAATGACCTCACCTGCCTTGAAATCGCGCAGGTGCATCTTGGCGCACAATGACGCCGTGTGACGCTCGGGGATATCC
Organism: Gammaproteobacteria bacterium; assembly: GCA_022340305.1. Lineage (GTDB taxonomy): Bacteria > Pseudomonadota > Gammaproteobacteria. Next base: position 30,599 of record JAJDOF010000073.1, on the reverse strand, counting down.
TTGAACAGTGGCGTTTCCTGCCACAGTTGCGTGATCACCTGCAGTTCGCTTTCGCCCTTGCGGAAGATGTTGGACCAGAATATGTTTGCCATGGATTAAGCAGATTTTGAGATCGGAAAAGAATAACACAAAGGCCCCGCGGGTGGGCTCGGGCCGGAGAAATTAAACGATCGGATAACTCGCAATCGAGCGGGCCTTCTGCGCTGGAGCAGTGCTTTCATTAAAGGTAAAGGAAGAATTAAAACCCGTACCAGATAACTTTTGAGTAGCGCTGGAATGCCAGGGGCCAGACCGATCTAATATGGGCTAAACTGAACCGAGAGCGGGCTGCCGGATTTTATTCAAGCCGATATCGAAAACAGACAATTTATCGAACGAAATGACCCCAAAACAGCATTAATCGTGGCCTTCACCGTTTCCCTTTCAAGCCTATCGTTCCGCGCTCTGCGGCAGGCTTGGTCATGGCCTGTCGAGCGGTTTCAGACGAACGGCATATTTTGCCGTGCCAACGGTATCAAACACTGCCGCCGCGCGCGGATGCAGTGTTTAATTGGCGCCCTGGACATGGTAAAAAGTGTAAGAAATTTACTATGCGAAAAATTACAATATTCACGCCAGTACGGCTAGAGTAAATTACGTTCAACGAAACCCATAGGGATTGAAGGACGGGCCTGAAATTAGCCTGTCATTCGAGTGAGTGCATTATGCCAGACTTATTGACAACCAGGATGTCCCAGACACCCACCGCGATACTGACGATATTGATGCTGATCGTATCAATCGCAGGCTGTGGCGAAAGTCCCGGTACCGGTTCGACGGTACGCGATCCGAATTCGACACTCGTTGAAAGCAGGGACGAATCGATTGTCGCCAGGGTCGGCCCCATACTAGAGATCGGGGTCGGTCAAACAGCCATGCTATCCGACAATAACTCGTCGACGACGTCACCAGAGCCGCTGAGATTCCTGTGGGCGTTTTCATCCAGACCCGACGGCAGCAACGCCGTGCTGCAGGGCTCCAATTCTACTAATCCAAGTTTCGTTGCCGACGTCAAGGGAACCTACCGGGTTCAACTGGTGGTGAACGCTGGCAGCATGACCAGCAAGCGGGCTGTCCAGCTGGTCCTGGTCACTGACGCAACCGATCCGGCCCATGTCAACCACAAGGGGCTGTCGTCGACCTGCCTGAATTGTCACAGCAACGAGCTCGACCTGGCATCGGCAACCGGCAAGATACCGGGTAAGTCGGGGAATCATGTCGCCACCAGCAGCGCTTGCGAGACCTGCCACACACCCCTGGCATTTGCCATCGTCCCCTTCGTCGATCACCAGGAAGTATTCGGTAACTGCAGCGGCTGTCACGACGGGGTAACAGCGGTAGGCAAATCCGAATTTCATACCCCGACCGAAGCGGAGTGCGACAGCTGTCATAACACAATCGCTTTTTTTGAACTGGAAGCGGACGGTAGTTTTGATCATACCGGTATTATCAGCGGCTGCGCCGGTTGCCACAACGGTACTACCGCCCTGGGGATGACACCCACCGTAAATGACGACCCGCCGGGCACCCACCCGGACACTGTCGCCGATTGCGTAGACTGCCATAACACAACTGATTTTGCCGATGCCTACCCCGACCATAACGGCCCTCTGGTTGTCGGCAAGCGCTGCGATTCCTGCCACGGGAATGGCGCGGGAAGCAGCGCGTCAGGGGAACCTCCAGGTCACCCGGTAATGGCTATCGACTGTCAATCCTGCCACGGCATCGTGACCTTTAGCCTGGGAGGGGTTTTCAACCATCGTATCGATCCCCTGGTGCAGTCCTGCGATACCTGCCACAACGACAACAGCAGTACCAATTTCAACGGGCTTGCGCCTGGCAAGGCAACCGCTGTTTCGCCAACTGCGGTGCTCGCGCATCAGGGTAACAGTTCCGATTGCGGCAGCTGTCACTTTACCGATAGTTTTGCACCGGCATTCGGCTTCGATCATACGGGTATCACCGCTGATTGTGCGACTTCGGGCTGCCACACGGGCCTTCCCGGGGAAGCATCGGGTAAGCATACCAATCATTTGCCGACGGCCGAGGATTGCAGCGTTTGCCACACCCCCGGAACCTTCACCACCGGCGTGTTTACGCACGATCCGGTTTACCTGGTTGCCAACCCTGCGCTGGGGCTTACAGGTGCCTGCACCGATTGCCACGATAACGTCATCGGCGTGGGCAAGTTGCCGAATCACTTTCCCACGGATCTGGGTATCGACCAGAACTGCGAAGACTGTCATTACGATGCCGCAGCTGTCTCTCCCGATCCCACAGTTTTCTTTACCGGCGCGACCTTCGATCACGCCGGCATCGGCACAAATACCTGCGGGCAGTGCCACAATGGCGACTACGAGACGACAGCTAACACGCTCTACGGAAAACCGGCAACCCATCTGCCAATACCAGTCACTGCGAGTTGGCCGAACGGCCAGGATTGCAATGTCTGTCACAGCGTAGCCGCCTCGTTCGCCCCGGCCACCAACTTCGCGCACCTGGATATCAACGACAATTGCGAATCCTGCCACAATGGCAACCCCAATTACGTTGCCGTCGGCGCGCTCGACAAGACGCCCAATCACATTCCCGCGGTAGAGCAATGTGTGGATTGCCATGTCGACAAAAACTCGGGCGGATTCGCGTCGAATACCTTTTTCCCCGCACAGCACGACTTGATCACCAGCGGCTGTGAGGGCTGTCACGTCAGCCGTTTCTTCCCGGCCGAGCCCGAATTATCCGCTTTGACCAAGACGGCGAGCCACGTGCCGACGGCGCAGGATTGTGACGTTTGCCACAATGTTAACGGGTTCACGCCGACCACGATGTTGGCGCACGAGGGCATCAGCGGCAACTGTGCCTCCTGCCACAATGGCGACTTTACGACAGTTGGAACCGTTGGCGCCAGAGCCATGACACCTACGGTAAATGACACCCCGCCGGGCACGCACCCGGCCACTGTGGCCGATTGCGTGTCGTGCCATGATACGACCGATTTTGCCAACGCGTCAGTCGATCACAGCTCCCCGGACGTACTGGCCTTGCGCTGCGATTCCTGCCATGACGGTGCGCAACCGCCAGCCAGGGGCAAAAATGCCATAGCCAACCACGTTGTCACCACCGAGGATTGCGGTGTGTGCCACACCGCCGGCGGCAACTTCAAGCCGGCCGTGTTCGATCACACCGGTATCACCGATAATTGTGCGAGCTGCCACGATGGTGTCATCGCGACCGGTACCGCCGCCAAGACAAATCCGTCCCACATTCCGATCCCGATCGTAAACGGAGTTGAGCAGGATTGCTCGGTCTGTCACGTAACGACGGAATTTGCCAACGCCCGCTTCGACCACCAGGGAATAGTCGGCAATTGCGCAAGCTGCCACGATGGCTTTACCGCCACCGGCAAGACCAATTTCCACGTACCGACCAATGACGATTGCAGCGTCTGCCATGTCACCACCGGATTCAAGCCGGCGACCTTCGACCATGTCGGTATCGTCGATAACTGTGCGTCGTGCCATGACGCTGGCTTCGCCACGCCCAAAGATGCGGGTCATGTGGCCACCAGCCAGGATTGCGGTATCTGCCACAACACGTCTGGATTTTTTCCGGCGACCTTCGACCATACCGGTATCGTCAACGGTTGCGTTAACTGTCATGACGGCAACACGGCAACGGGCAAGGTCGACGCCGTCCCAGCCCATATTGAACCGGCCGACCAGGACTGCTATTTCTGCCATACGACTGCTACCTTCGCCGGCGGCACCTGGGTACACGATTCCAGCACGGCCAACAATTGCCTCAGCTGTCATGACGATGGCGGTCGGGCGACTACCAAGTCGAGCGGGCACCTCAACACAACCGACCAGTGCGATGTCTGTCATACCACCGACCGTTGGGCGCCGACCAGTTTCAGCCACGCCTCGAATAGTGAGTTCACCAAGCAAAAGCTGGGTACCCATCGTCGGGATCCGGGTTGTAATGGCTGCCACGGGACCAAGATAGGCAGTCGTCCCGATGGTATTGAGTGGCTGCCTTCCAGGGCTCCCCAGTACGCGCCTTTCTGCGCCGCCTGCCACGCGAATGATTTTCGCAGAGAGGGCGATCACCGCGGCGGAAGTAATGGAACGATCGAGCAAAACAAGGGTTGTGGCGACAGCGGTTGCCACCGGGTCAGTTCTAGCGGTTTCTAGGGAAATCCACATCATCATGCGCAGGCGGCGCGGTCTGACCTTCACTATTGAGGAAATACCGCAAAGCCTGCCCGAATAAGCCTTACTCGAGAGAGATCTAAATTGAAAATTCACCACCCCAATAGACTGATTTTGCTGCTGCTGATCGTCGGCAGTGCCAGCGTCGCCGTATTTTACTGGAGCAGCGACTCGGCGACGACTGCAGCTTACAACATGGACGATTTCCTGGCCGTCAAACCGGCAGTTGCAGCAACGCGTTCGCTTGCTGCGCAGTCAGCGCCCGCTGCGCAGCCGGCGGCAGCCGAGCTCGGCTCGGTCGCGGACATGCTGGAAGGCCTCAAGCGGCGCCTGCAGAACGATGCCGACGATGTCGACGGCTGGATATTACTGGCGAAATCATACTATTATCTGAATCGCCAGGCGGAGGCCAGGGAGGCATTCGATCAAGCCCTGGCCGCGGGATACGCGGGAGTCTGGAAACCTTTGCCGCGGATTGATTCCGCCATGGGACAAATCAAATCTCCGGGGGATACCATTTCCGAACTCAGCCTCGACCGCTATTCTGTGAAGGACACGGCCGCTGCCACAAGTTCGCCGGACTCTTACCATGCTTCCGGTATCAAACTGCAGGTGTCGTTGGCGGCGGATCTGGAAAACGCGTTTCCACCCGAGACTGCCGTTTACGTATTTGCGCGCAATGTCGACGGCGCCGGCCCACCGCTTGCCGTAGTACAGAAACAAGTTCGGGATTTACCGCTTTCGATCACGCTCAACGACAGCCATTCGATGATACCGGATCGGACTATCTCGGGTGCCGAGCGCGTGATCGTCGGGGCCAGGGTATCGATCAAGGGTGGCGCGATGCGCCAGGACGGAGATTTTGAACAGTTGTCAGATCCGGTTTCCACGGGTAACGACCAGGTCATCAAATTGAGCATCAAGCCAAATCAATCCTGAGCACAGCGCCAGCACTGTTCACATCGATATTTCGTCGCTTGCTACCCTGGCAGATTATTAGAGCTCCAGGCAAACCAGATCGAGCCCACTGTTAGCACCTCGCGATCGAGATCGGTGTCGATCGATATGCAGGGCAGACAAGTCAATCTTGACGTTTACCGGGCAATGCCAGAACGCTTGCAGGAAATGTTGATGCTGATTTCCCAGAACCAGATCATTCAGGTGAGGGAATCCGGACATCCGGGTGGGTAAGGGTGGTAATCGCTCAGATTCTGTGACTATGCCTTGACGGCGCCTGGGTTGCGGGTTGAAACGGTCGGCTTCGATCAGGGCCGCTTTGCTATCAGTTTTTGATTGATCGAAGCGGCAGTTTTTATGTAGTAAGTTACCAGTTCGATTTCCTCTGGATACAACTCGGCTTTTTTGAACATTTTCGGAATATGCTCTTTCCAGTTGTTAGCGGTTATCTTGTCAACCTGGCGCGGTGCGTGACAATCGGTGCAGAAATTCATGTATATCCGGTGCCCTTCGCGCAGCTTGTCAACCTCGCTGGCAGAAACCTTCACTTCCGACAGGAAAAGATCATCCACCGGGGGCGCGCGATTCTCTATGGAGGCGCAACTGGTCAACAGGGTTAATCCGATAAGGGTCAGCGTGATTCTTGTAGACATGTTCAGCTCCAATATTTGAGGGCGGTATTTTTAATGCACAAGTTGTTATTGTTTTGCCGCGCCGCTAAGTCTAGAGAATGTACGGCACTCAGTCCATAGGCATAAAGTCTCTTTTGGGGGTGGGAAAAGGCCACATATTTTAACAAAATTTGCACTTGCCATTGTCTGCCATGAAATCACACAGGTGTATCCTGGCTCATTAATGACCCCGGGGGGAGTGCGGGGATTTTGGCGCATTGCGACGCCGATTTCGCTGGAGCGTCCATCTCATCACACACGCTCAGAATGCATCGAATGTTAGTAGGGGGCACACCCTCGCTATTATGGTCTCGAAAGAAAGGCTGGCATGGGTATCGATAAACGGGAAAGCTGCCCGGGGATCAAGCCCTTAGTTCGCCCCTGGGTCTTCCAGCAGCTGTTGCAGGCCTGCCGCCAACAGTGGCCCTAATGACAGACGATTAGTCGGATGGGGAATCGAATCACAACTCCAGATATTGTCGACTCCGGCCCGCTCGAGACGGCAACATGCATCGTCGACAAATAGCGCGTGGGTGACCAGCACACTGACGCTGGCGGCGCTGCGCTGCAACAGTGCGGTGGCCGCTTTTTCCAGGGTATGGCCGGTGCTGGCCACGTCATCGATGAGGACAATATCGCGTCCGGCAAAATCGTACTCGGGAAGCTTGATGTCGACGTCTCTATCACCCCGACGATGCTTGTGCGCGATGCAATAGTCGAGCCGGGCATGTGCTGCGATCGCGGCAACCCATTGATCGGATTCGGCATCCGGGCCGACCAGCAGGGTCTGCTGGCCACAGTTGCGTAAGAAATGGCCCATCGTCTCTGTTGCATTCAGGTTTAGCGCTTGCTGCAGCGGTATGGCCTGCGACAGCTGGCTTATGCGATGCAAATGCGCATCCACGGTGATTACCGCATCGAAATGATCGGCGAGAAAAGCGCCGACGATTCTCTGGCTGACGACCTCTCCCGGTCGAAACGCCTTATCCTGGCGCATGTAGCAGAGGTACGGGGCGACCAGAATAATCGACTTCGCGCCCATTTCCCGAGCGGCCGCTGCAGCGAGCAATAGTTCAACCAGTTTTTCGTTGGGCCGGTCGAGCGTCTGGCAGATGACCAGTTGCTCTGGTAGCGCGGTGGGTAACACCAGTTTACTTTCCCCGTCCGGAAATCGGTGAATCTCGACCTGTACGTAGGCTAAGCCGAGCAACCCGGCCAGCTTTCGTGCCTCGGTAGCGTAGTCCGGGAACCCCAACAGGCAGGTTTCAGGTTTCATCTTTCTCTATCCGGTAGCCGTTGTCGATTTCTGCCGCCTGTCGGGCGAATTCGAAATCCGCGTTGAATTCAGAATAGATACGGTATATCGGTTCGGATGCGCGAACCTCTTCGCCGAGCTTTTTATACAGGTCGATGCCGGCACCCTTGTCCATCGGGGCGCCGGCGAGACGCGCGATGCGTGCCATCTGCAAATTGTCGATAGCCGCGATTCTACCACTGGCGGGGGCGAGGATATCCTCGGTAAGCCTGCCGCTGACAACGCATTTCGGGCTCGCACCCTGGGCTTTGATAATGTGTTTGAACTTGTCCAGGGCACGACCGGACTCGAGAATATCGCGCGCGACAAAATAGCCCTGGCCGCCGCGCACATCGGCATCGAACTCGAGGATGCGGCCCGCCAGTTGCAGCGATTTCTCCCTCAGGTCCATCGGTGCCAGTGGATCGTTTTCCAGCACCAGCATCACGTCCCTGGCCTCCAGCACCGGCCCGATTCCCCTGCCGATCGGTTGTTTGCCGTCGCTAATCACGACCTCCAGGTGCAGTCCGAGCAGGTCTCCGGCATACTCGAAGAGCTTGCGCAGTTTCATCGCCTCGGAGCGCTTTCTGACCTTTGCCGTTGGACCCACGGGGATGTCGATCAGCAGGTGACTGGCGCCGGCGGCCACCTTCTTGGACAGGATCGACGCGATCATCTGCCCGGGCGAATCCATCCCCAGCGGGCGCTCCACCGATATCAGGATATCGTCGACCGGTGCCAGCCTGGCGGTACCCCCCCAGGCCAGGCAGGCGCGCTCGTGCTTGACGATTTCGCGCAAACGATCTATTCCCAGCTCGACCCGGGCAAACACTTCCATGGTATCTGCTGAACCGGCCGGTGAGGTGATCGCCCTGCTCGAGGTCTTGGGCATCAACAGACCATGCGCGGCGACGATAGGCGTAATCAACAGGCTGGTGCGATTCCCGGGAATTCCACCGATACAGTGTTTATCGACTACCAGCGACTCGCCCCAGTCCAGGCGCTCGCCCGTTGCCACCATGGCGCGCGTCAGCGACACGATCTCCTCGCGTTCCAGGCCGGTCACCGAGCAGGCTACCAGGAAAGCGGTGATCTCGATTTTAGAATAGCGGTTGGCGGCGATATCCCGGGTGATTGCCAGGATTTCATCGTATTCCAGGTGGCTGCCAGCGATCTTTGCGCGCACCGATGCTAATGACTCGGGCGAGGTCGCATGGTTGACGTAGACAGCCGTTCCTTCGGCCTTGCCCAGTTGTGCAAACACCTGCTCGGAGAGACCCAGTTCGGCGGGCGTGGTAATCCTCTCGTCGTCGACCACGTTGAGAACGGCGATAACCAGCTCATCGGCGCCTTCGGCATGAATTTCAATCTTGTTCAGTGCCTGGAAACCTTCGCTGCGGTAAAGCTCGCAGTCGCGATGTAGAAAAACGACATTCTCCTTGTAAGTGTCGATTGCCACACGGCGTAGTTTTAGTGATTCCATGGCTACAACTATTAGAGTAACTGATCGTTAAAAGACGACACCGGTCGTGCGCTCCGGTGCATAGATTTTTGCTTCGTTTGACAGCTCGCCAGCGGTAATCATCACAGGTCGTATTGCTGATGTAATTCTGGCATTTGCACGCGGCTGTTGGTAATTTTCTGCGCCAGCACCTGCATGCTTTTCTCCTCGCCGTGAACCAGGAAGGTTGTTTCTGGATTGCCGGTTTTGGCATGCCAGGCCAGCAGCTCCGACTGGTCGGCATGGGCTGAAAATCCACCAATGGTGTGGATACTGGCGCGTACGTCAATTTCATCACCATAAATCGATACCCGTTTTGCGCCGTCGACGATGCGCCGGGCGAGCGTACCCTGCGCCGCGAAACCGACGAATACAATGCTGTTACGACGATTCCACAAGTTGTGCTTCAGGTGATGGCGCACCCGGCCTCCGGTACACATACCCGATCCCGCCATGATGACGGCGCCACCTTCGATGCGGTTGAGCGCCATGGATGCGGCCGTCTCGCGCGTAAAGTTGAGCCCCGGCAGCTTGAAGGGATCCTTGCCGTCTTTTGCCAGATCGAGTGTTTCCGTGTCGAAACATTCCGGGTGGCGCTCGAAAATCTCGGTCGCAGAGATGGCCATGGGCGAATCGAGGAATACGGTAGTATAGCGATTTATGAGCCCGGCCTGCGCGCCTTCACGCAGGTAATAGAGAATCTCCTGGGCGCGCTCGAGTGCAAAGGTAGGGATAATGATATTGCCGCCGCGCCCCACGGTTTCGTTGATCACCTCGTAAAGTTCGTCGATTGACGGTTGCAGCTGCTTGTGCAGGCGATCACCGTAGGTCGATTCCATAACCACGGTATCGACTGCCGGCGGTGTAGTGGGGTCGCGCAGAATAGCCCGGCCACTGTAACCGAGATCCCCGGAAAAAAGCAGGCGATGCGCGCGCCCGTCCTGTTCCAGTTCCAGCAGGATACTGGCCGAGCCAAGGATATGACCTGCATCGAGAAAGGTTATGCGGATACCTGGCGCCAGTTGCATGGGCTGATCGTAGCTGGCCCGGCGACCGAAATACTCGAAACAGTTGAGTGCATCCAGAGTGGTGTAAAGCGGTTCAAAGTTTTTTTTACGTTTACCGTGCCGGCGTTTTGCGCGGCGCTCCTGGTAGCGGGCCTCCTCTTCCTGCAAGCCGGCCGCATCCAGCAGCACCAGGCGTGCCAGTTCGACCGACGCCGCGGTGGTAATCATTTCACCACTGAAGCCGCGCTTCACCAGCAGGGGTATGCGGCCGCAGTGGTCCAGGTGGGCATGAGTCAGCAACAGGAAATCAATCGAATCCGGGTCAAATCCCATCGGCTCGGCATTCTCCTCGGCCAGTTCGCGCCCACCCTGGTACAAGCCGCAATCGATCAGAATGCGCTTGCCCGCGCATTCGACCAGGTGACAGGAACCGGTAACGCCCTGGTCGGCCCCGTGGAATGATATTTTCATGCTACCCCCTGTTTGATGTTTCGCATATCGGGCAATTGCAGTCAAACCGTAGCAGATTCGCCAGGCGACATGGCCACAGATACCCGTCTACCCCTGTCAGCAACCGGACCTGTATAACAGAGGCGCTGCGGTTACGAAGTGTCAGTAAAGATTAATCGGACCGGGGATGATGATTAATGTCCTGCGTCAACATTATCGGATGCAGTTTTCAAGTTGTTCGCCAGGGGCACGCAGCGCAATCATCCGCTGGTAGGCGAACCGGTGTAAGGCCTGTTGGGTTTTTTGAGGGCAGGGTGGTCAGGTTGTCATTTAGTTGCACTTGCCGCGCCCTGGCGGACTTAATTTTGATACTCGATTCAGGTCTCCTGTGAGTACCGCTGAACTCGGACGCCACAGGCGGGTTTAATCCCGGTCAATAATTGAAGATTGCCGCTTAACCCTGCATTTGCAGTGTCGGCTTCCCACCAATTGGGTTGAGTTCTGCCAACATTCGGAGTTTACTAGCGGGAAAACCAGTTCATTAAAGGTGCCACGAAAATACTAATGGTAACGGCAACACAAATCACCCGGGTGAAATTTTCCGTCGGTGAACTGGTGCGTCATCGGCTGTTCGACTACCGTGGGGTCATTGTCGATATCGACCAGGATTTCCAGGGCACGGACGAATGGTACGAGACCGTCGCCCGGTCTCGACCCCCGAAAAACAAGCCCTGGTATCACGTGCTGGTGCATGACAGCGATCATTCGACCTACGTTGCCGAGCAAAACCTCGAATCGGACGAGGTTCTCGAACCGATCAATCACCCCATGGTGGAGCAGTTTTTTTCACGATTCCACGACGGCACCTATGTGCGTATCGACCCCGACAACTAGTCGGTTGGGGGCGGTCCCAGGGTAACTATTCCCACGCGATGCCGTTTCGGGGCTGTCGCTTCAGAAGGAGGAGTTCGAGCTTGTTATCGAGGCCCTTTCCGCACGTCATAAGGACAGGCAAAGCGCTGCTTGAAATCGTTGCGCTGGTGCCCGGGTATCGATGGCGGACGCGGAGGCGCGACCACAGGCATTTTTTTTTGATTTGCGCTCCGCGGCAGACTATAAGTAGAAATCAGCCGGAGGAATATGAACAAGTTAATCGGTACTGTGTTTTTGCTGTGGGCCCTTGTTTTCAGCCAAAGCGGGCATGCCGCTTCTGAATTGGAGCGGGCCAACCAGCTTATCGGTGAGGGCAAGTACATCGAGGCGTTCGAATTACTCGAACCGCTCGAGTTCGACATGTCCGGCGATGAAAACTTTGACCTGCTGTTTGGTTTCACCGCGCTGGAAGCGGGCCATATCAGTCTTGCGACCCTTGCGCTGGAGCGTGTTCTCGCGGTTAACCCAAACAATAATACCGCTCGTTTCCACCTTGCCCGGGCCTACTATGTGCTCAACGATTTCGACGGCGCCCGGCGCGAATTCGAAATGCTGTTGTCGATGAATCCAACGGCGGGCATTCGCGAAACCGTCGGCCAGTACCTGGATGCGATTTCCGCCAGGAAACCAACTTCTGCCACGGTAATTACCGGTTTTATTTCGGCCGGCATCGGATCGGATTCGAACGTCACGGGGGCCACGTCGACCAACCCGATATTTCTGCCGGTCCTGGGTGACCTGTATGAAATTCCCGAATCCGACCTCGAGCAACGCGACGACTACAGCGATCTTGCTGGCGGTATAGACCTGGTCCATCGATTTGACGAGAACAGCAGCGTGTATCTCGGCGGCAATGTCAACAGCCGCGGTTTCAGCAATCGCGATGACCTGAATTACCTGTTTGTCGGCCTCAGGACCGGTTACCAGCGTAATTTTGGCAACCAGGTCGTGCGAGCTGGTCTCAATGTCAGTAACCTGGAGTTGGACCAGGATGACTACCAGGACAGTGGTACGCTGGAACTGGAGTGGCGCAATACACTCGCGCAGCGCGCGCAGCTGGGCGTGGTGCTGAGCCAGAATAGCAACCGCTTCCAGCAACAGGAGGATGAGGAATCAGATTACGATGACCGTAATGTCAGCATCAGCTACTTGCGCGTACTCGGTGAAAAAGGCGACAAACTGGCAAGCGCGGAAATCGGTTTCGGCCAGGAGGTGGCCAAAAACGATCGCGATGACGGTGATATGGACTATGTCGAATTCAGCCTGACGGGGCAGATACAATTTACCGATCTGCACAGCGCTTTTCTGCTGGTTTCCTACCGCGACATGGAATACGACAGCGAGAATTCGCTATATTTGAAAAAGAGGAGTGAGTCACAGACTGCAGTTGTCGGAGGTTTAGTATTTGGGATCAATACCACAGTTTCCGTCAGGTTGACTGCTATTATTTCTCAGACCAGTTCAAACCTGTCGCTGTACGATGTTGAAAGGGAAGACATAACAATATCGCTAAGGAAGGACTTTTTATAATGCTTCAACATCAGATGGAGTAGTCAAATGAATAATTTACCTAGCCCTGGTGCCAGAGGAATTACGATATTGCTGGCGGTCTGCTTTGCGGCCGCGGCGACGGCAGCCGAGATGCCGCGACTGCAATTCGCCATTGGCGAGGTGTATGCCATCGGTGTTGACGGCAAGCAGCGGCCGATGAAGAAGGGTGATGCCCTGCGACCGGGAGAGAAGTTGTTGACCGGCAAGAAAGGGATGGCGCAACTGCGGATTTTCAACCAGGGTGTGGTCGCGCTGAGAGACAACAGCGCGCTCGAACTGAAACCTTCGGTCGAGGGTAATTACGCCGTAACACTGGATAAAGGCATCATGCGCACGGTCACCAGGCTCGCCTACCAGCTGGGAACAATCGATGTCGCCGCCCCGGGTGTGGACCTTGACGTGGAGTCCGGCGATGTACTGACAGGGGTTGGCGTATTTGGCCAGGATGATTCGACGACGCTGTATCGCGTTCTGGATGGCGACATCAAGGTTAAAAGCGGTGGCCAGGAAGCGCTTGCCCAGGTCGGCAAGGTCGTCAGGGTGGATTCACTCAACAAGGACGGCGGTATTCTGGATGTTTCGCCAGACGTGATGCGGCTCAGGGTTCCTGGCCCCAGCAACGTCAAAAGCGGAAACTCCGGCGCCGCCTCGGCGGGCACCAGTAGCCGGTCCGGCAACGCCTTCGGTGGCAGTAACGGACGAATATTCAATAACGCGTTCGCCAGCGACCAGGCGAAAATCGCGGTATTGAGTCCGGCTGCCGCCGCGACTGCAGTCCCGACAGTTGCCCGCCCGGAGATAACGGTTGCAGTCGAAACACCGCGGCTCGATCCGGCGATCAAGACCAACTACGACGGGGTGAAGGTTTTCGACCCGAGAACCACGCTTGGTTCTGTGGAAGACCAGGTCACGGTAAACAATGCCCTGATCATTAAAATCCCGTCGAACATCAGCAGGACAGCGAGTTTTGTGCCGACGTCGCCGACCGACCCCGCGATTCGCGCCGTGCTCGAACCCAAGACCCAGGTTATCAATCTATCCCCGACAGCATCGGTGGCAGGCGAGACGACACTGTCGAGCACCGCTTTGCCCGAGGTCAGGATCGTGACCTACGAGCCAACCCGGGTAATGACATCGGAGCCGACGTTTAATCAGGATCTGGCAAATACGATCAAAACGAGTTCAACCGAAACGACAACCAGAACCACGACTACGACGATCAAGTCGACACTGTGTGCTACTTGTATCAAGTCGTTGTCGTTGATAACGCCGTAACCAGGAATGCTGGGCAGGACTCTTAACGCCTGCAGGGTAAAATATCGAGTGGACACGAAATCGCAGCGACAATATACCCGGGTGGTCATCCCGGGGCTCTTCCTGATGCTGCTTTGCCTGGCGACACCGTCGCCGGCGCAGGAAGCGGCTGCCCGGGTGCAGTTCCTGGTGGGCGATGTGTCGGCGACCTCGGTAGATGGAAAATCGCGCAGCCTGGCAAAAGGTGACCGGGTATATCCCGGCGACACGATCAAGACTGGTGACACGGGTGCGGCGCAACTGATTTACCGTGACCGCAGCCGCATGGCGGTCCGTGTCAATACCGAGTTCACGATCAAGGCATTCGAATACAGTAAGGAAAATACGAGCGTCGCGAAATCCATCTTTTCATTGCTGGGCGGCGCCCTGCGAATGGTAACGGGATTGATCGGCAAGACCAATCCAGAGAATGTCACCATCGACACACCGATTGCCACCATCGGCATTCGCGGCACGGACCACGAGGTCGTGCATATCTCGCCCGAGTTCCAAAGGCGCAATCCGGTCGTGGAGGTCGGAACTTACAACAAAGTCTATGTAGGCGCCACGATCATGAAAACTGATCGCGGCAATATTAATCTGGGCCTGCGCCAGGTCGGTTTCGTCGGCGGTATCAAGGGCAAGATTATGAAGCCCATCCAGATCAAGGATATGCCGAAGGTGATCAGCGACCAGCTCATCAACAAGATACCGGTACAGGCCAAAATACAGCCGCAAAAACAGCCGCTGGCCAAATCCGGCACTGCGACCTCCACCGATGCCAGGCAGTCAACCGCAACGCGCAGCATCGATTCGACGACTACGACAAAAACGCTCGATTCCACTTTAACGAGATCGCTCGATTCGACGATCAAGCTCGATCCGGAAAATTCACTGACAATAGACCGCAGCATCGAATCCGGCACTGTTCTTGAACCGACAACCACCTTTTCGACAACGGATGCGCTTAAATCGACGACCACGTTTTCAACCACTGATACCCTCAAGTCAACGACAACGATTTCGCCGACAGAATCGCTCAATTCGACGTTTAAGTTATCGCCAACGCAAACGCTGGAACCTTCGATCGATACGACGACCGAGACACTAAAATCGACCACCACGATCTCGCCCACCAGGACTCTGGATTCGACCTCGACCACCAAGATCCTGCCGTAACTGTTCACCATATAATCTAAGCCACACTTCCGCGCGCGACGGGCGGGAGAGTTCCATGATTTTTCTGCCTGCTCCTCTGCAGGATCAAGTTCGCGCCGTTATTGAGCTTGTGTTTGCCGGTAACCAGTAAAGGAGGGCACTGGCATGAAATTCGGCAACGGCCAGGACTGGAATTTAACCAGTTCTGCTGAATTCCAGCTCGACCGCCCGAAACGCATGAGAATCGATGAATTCCGGGCTTTGTATGGTATAGTCGTATTCCGAAAATGGCCTGCAAAGGGCCGCAGCAAATCCTGCGAGGATACTGTCATGATGCGATCTCACCCCGATTTTCGTCAATTTCTTATCGTCGGTCTGGCCCTGGTTGTTGCTTCCTGCGGTGGCGGCGGTAGCAGTAGCAGTAGCAATAGCTTCCCGACGCCTGTCCTGCCCGCCGGGGCGCGCACGATTACCGCCGTGAACGCGGACGAAACCGCCGCTTCGTCAACTGAATTCATGTCCATTCTCAGCAATTTCACTCAGCTGAAAGCGGAGGATCCGCCCTCGATTGGGCAGTTAGTCGATCGTGTCATCGAACAGGTCATAAGGCCTAACCGGGCGCGTTCCTTAACGGGCCTCAAGACCGAGAACCTGAGCTCGGTTTTCTGTCTCACGGGATCGGCCGTCGCCGACTACGATGAAAGCGCTTCCAGTGAGTCGGGATCGTTGACTTTCGCTGACTGCGATATCGGCTTTGGTGTGTTGGTCAATGGCAAGATGGTTTACGACAGCAACTGGAATGACACCACGCTGGCTTACAGTATACATATCGGCGGCACTATCACTTTCAATATCAGCCCGCAGTTGGTAACCATCGTCATTAACCAGACCGAGTCCGGCAACGACGGCACCGGCGCTTTTAGCTCCAATATCAGCTATTCGCTGGACGGCATCCCCGGCGGCGGTTTCCTGGTTACCACGACGCAAAACCTGGTGGGCGATTTCGGCGGGCTCACGAGTGGCCAGTTGATTGTCAGCGGCAGCGCCAACTCGCGCCTGCGAATCACGGTAACCGGATCGACCTCGGCAGACGTAGAACTGGATGACGGTAGCGGCACATTCGTCTCCTGTGTGGTGGTCGCGGGATGTACCACCCCTATCACTTTTTAGGCGTTCCAGGCTAATCTACCAGGCGCGAACTCGGTTTCGTGCCTTTGTCACTAATGAAAGCGCTGGCGCTGATTGCCGGCAGATTAGGCGCTGTGAAATTGAAAGGATATGCAGTGTTAGTGTCCTCACCGGTATATTTCCCGGGCTGGAAGAGGGTGACTGGATGCAATCACTCGGTCACAAGGAAGTGGCCGACGGGTCGGCCCTGCAAGGCACTGCGCATGAACTCCTCGATTACTTCGACCTGAAGCCGCTGATCAAGCTGCCCAGACTCGCGGAGGCCCGCAATTTCGACCACTGAATTCTGCATCGAAGACAGGAAGCAAGCCGTATGCCAACTGGCTCATAGCAGTTCACCCTCGAACACAGGCCGAAGGTCGGTCGCTGGACCGATATCGATATAGGGATTTGTGCGCTGGCGCGGTGCGGTCATTCGACCGCAGCGTTGCCGCCGCTTTACTGCTGGTGCTTCATGGTGGCCGGGGGTGCCATCGGAGATTTCACCGAAACGGGAAACGGGAAACTCATTCAGCGTTACTGATTATCCGTAAGGGATTTATCCTGCCAGTTCGATTCGGACCGCTTGCTGAATCTGATTATTTACTTACCTCTGGCGAAGGCCCCGGGCTTGCCGCCGTTATATTTTCCACCCTGGCTAATGTATCGATGAGATCGGATGCTTCTTTCATGGCATCGTCACAAAATTTAATAATATCTCGATCGAAGTCCTTGCTTTTTTGCGCCTCCAACTTGAACAACTGCATTTGAAAGAGCAGATTATCCATTACCTGGCCGCTAGCATTCAAAACCCCGTTATATACCTGCGCTACCTCTAATTGTTGGGCCTTGAATAGCTTATTTGTAAAATGGTCGGCAAAAATTCCGATAAACAGAACCAGCAAGACGATAACAATGCGCACCCATAATTCGTTGAGGCCGCCCTGGATGAGTTCATGCGGGGGTTCTCTATACAGGAAAAAATGAATGGGTGAGGCAAAAAACCAGAAAATAAATGCCACCGCAAACGCCGTTATGGTAAACCGTGCTCTTTTTATCAGAATATCCATCTAGTCCTCCAGAACTGCCATGTCATAAATTGTTTGCGCCAGGGAGAAAATGATGTGCCCGCCGCAAACAGTTTGCAGCTGTAATGTAGCTAATCCTTCAGCCCGAGGCGATATGCCTGTGGCCAGGACTGTAGTAATATTTTGCAGCTTTATATTTGTCATTAACGGGTCCTTCTGCTTGATTGCAAGAATGCATCTTCTCTCAAAAATATTCTGATCGGTTTGCAGGTTACGATACCAGGCTACCTTTGGAGCCAGGCCCGCACATGCATTCAGGGTGAAGAATATAATAGAGACAATGAAAATTTCGTGAAAATTGATAAAAATTATCTGCAACAGCGCGTGCGAATTCTCCCTGATCAATAACCGTCAAGAGCGCCCGTATCGCCGGGCTGGGGATAAGGTTTAATGTTTCTTTACAGGTCGTTCAAGGCGACATTCCGGATCGGTACATCCACAGGCCAGCAAAACTGCAACAGGAAGTGCTGATGACATCGACGACAACGATGCCGAGTGACACCTGGGCCAGGCCATTCGTGCCAACGAACCAGCGGTCTACTGCCGCGCGAGGTAGAGTATGCGGGACGAGCCCGCAAACCCGGGTATTCCCGGGTGTTCATCCGAAACCTTTTGCGGCTTCGCCTTGCGTGGTTTATCTGCCAGTTAGAGCAATCCGGGAGGGAAACGATGGGGCTTTTATGCAGGCTCATTGATATTCGTGGGTAGATAGAATGTGATTGTTGGACACGAAATTTTGAGAAATTAACTCGTCGATACACCGGAATCCTGGGAAACAATATTTTCGGGAAATAAGACAAAAAATTCGGAACCCTTACCCACCGTACTTTTAATCTCGAGTTTTAACCCGTAAATGTCACAAATGTTCTTGACCAGGTAGAGTCCAAGACCGCATCCCTGGCTATCGGGGCTATGGTAGTTAAGCTTGAAGATTTGATTGATTTCGTTAGCTTCGATACCACGGCCCGTATCCGCCACCGAGATTCCATTTTCACGCAGGGTAACCTTGACTTCGCCTTCGTCCGTATTGTCGATGGCATTTCTGATCAGATTGCCCAGGATAATTTCCAGGTGATTTTCTGATATTCGGGCCTTTATCCTGGACTTGCATTTATATTTCAGGGTGAGCTGCCTGTCCGCCGCATGCCCTTCATAGGTCTTCATAACATCAGAGGAAACCTCATGCAGGTTTGTCTCGGGAAGCGTTTTGTCAAGCGTTTCCTGGGTATTTCTAGCAAAATACAACAGTGTTTCAATGACCTGTGCCATGTACCGGGTTGCTGACTTGATCCGCCGGACAGCGCTTTTCTGCTTTTCCGTAATACCTCTTAATTCCAGTAAATCGGTTGCCGTGGTTATGACGGAAACCGGTGTGCGCAATTCATGGCTGACGGCGGTGGTAAACGACTGTTCACGCTCAACGAAGTCGTCCATCCTTTGCATAAATTCATCGAAGGACCGTGCAATCGTGCCAACTTCATACCCCTCGTATTTTTCCTCTAAACGGATTTTACGGTCATCGGGCTTGAGATCGGCAAGCTCAGCTGCCAGTTGGCTGACCGGCAGGAGATACTTTTTGAATAACCAGAAACCGGACAATACCATGACGATGGTTGACAGAACGCCACCGGAAACCAGCAGGACCAGCAATGTCATTCGAAGCTTCGATATGTCCGTGGTTTCAAAGGCCAGGTACAGCCGATCATCATTTAAATCAATGATTGTAAACTGGTAGGTTTTATCTCCAACCGAGACTCTGTTATAGACGTTTGGAGCCAGTCCCCTGAGATAATCCGGTATTGGATTCAGATTATCCCGACTCAATAAATAGGCATTTACCGAGTCGGTTTTGGGCATCCTGACCGCGGGATCCTCTGCCAGTTCGGTAATCAACTCATCGGCCTCATGACCGATCAGTGTCGCCAGCATGGTATCTTCCATCTTATTCACTATTGTCACGATAAAGGCCAGGTAACAAAGGGTCGAAATTATGCCAACGGCCAGCAGCATCGCGGTAATGCGATTGTGGAGATTGTTTTTAGAACTCTGTTTCACCCAGTATGTACCCGGTCCCGCGAATGGTATGCAAAAGGTTGATGGAACTGCTTTTATTTATTTCGCTGCGAATGGCATAGATATGCGAACGCAGTACCTCGCTATCGGGTGGATCGTCGTGCCAGATCTCCTGCTCGAGTTCCTGTCGGGTTACCACGTGATTCGCCTTTTGCATCAGCAAGACCAGTATTTTTCGAGGCACTGGCTTAAGGGATAATTTGACGTCGCCCCGCTTAAAACTCATCGTCGCGGGGTTATATACCAGGTCGGCAACGACCAGATTTTTCTGGCCTAGCACGCTTTGACTTGCCCTTCGCACCAATGCATGCAGGCGCGCTTCAAGCTCGGGCAGCGAGAAAGGTTTAATCAGGTAATCATCGGCACCGACGCTGAATCCTTTCAATTTGTCCTGCTCTCTATCTCTTGCAGTCAACATGATGACTGGCACTTCGATGTTGTTATGCTCACGCATCTGTTCGCATAATCTAAAGCCATCCATTCCCGGTAACATGACGTCGAGCACCACAACATCATAGGTTTCGCCGAGTAACAGGTTCAGGCCAGTTGGTCCATCCGCGGCGTAGTCTATCGTGTAATTCTTGTTTTCAAAATATTCCGTTATATTGAGTGCCAGATCCCTGTTATCTTCGACCAGTAGAATTTTCATCGGAGTATAGCTGAGGTTCGTTTTTCAGCGCTCAAGCCGATTTATGCCGGTAACAGAAACAATCACGCCAATCTACTGTCGTATACATCATTCACCCAATGCGTCGTATTCGTAAAATAGTGTTTCTTTAATCGATGAAAACGATTTTTATACACCGTTTTTTCCTGGTGAGGAGTATAGCTGCATTTTCTGCAGAATAGCGGAATAGGGGACAAGCGGAATAGGGGACAGACCACGATTTACCAGCGGAAGATTCGGAATAGGGGACAGACCACGATTTACCAGCGGAATAGGGGACAACCCAGGTTTTACCAGGAGGAGAGGAAACTAGTCCGAATCAGAGGTCAGCTTTGCGCGAGAATTCAAAATCAATGGCCGCACTATCCAGGAACGCAAGACTCCGAGAACTGTTCCATTAAAGTAACCTTAAAAGTCTGTGTCCCGGTGTACTCTGCATGTCCCGGTCGACTCTGCTGAATAGCAGGCAGCCAGTTAGGTCCAATTTAAACAGGCATACTGTCTCCTGAATTGAAGGAATCGCCTTGATGGGTAGTGAAAGTATTTAGTTATAGTTGATAGTGACGGTGTAAGGATTGCCGCCTCCGATGGACGTCGAATAGGTCCCGGCCGGCTGGTTTGAGCCAACATTCAGTGTCGCGCCGACTTGAAATGTGCCGGTGCCCGATCCCGGAATCGTACCTCCACTGTTATCCGTAAACGCGGTAACACTCATCTGCTGACCAGCAGCATTTGCCAAAATGCCATTACTGTAGGAAAGAGAATAGGTGTTGTTCGGTGCACCGGTCAACTGGAATGTGGCGGCATTACCCGGAGCCGATGCGATGAGCTGAGCATCGCCGGTAGCGATGCGGCCGTTTCCGGTATTGAGAATCACCGTGCCGGGGATCGGTCCGCCGGCGATTGTGCCGAAATTCATGGGTGCGATTTCGGCGATGCTCAACGGCACGATAGAGGTTGCCCGGACCGTTGTTACCACGCGATATCTGCGGTTGGTCTGAAATAGCAGGAGGTCGAGCGCACTCGAGTATTGGCCAGCCGTTTGCGGGCTGGTAACCGTGATTTCCCCGTAAATCGTCATCGTAAACGGGGCGGTATTGCCCGGGCCGGGCGCAATGATTTGCGGCAGGGTAACGTCGTTCAGTCCATAGGCTGGAATCGTTACGCGTATGTTGTCGAGCGGTATATTTCCCCCTGGACCGCTTAGCGGGCGCGGCGCTTTGCGCAATTCAATGCTAAATCCGTGGGTGGCGCAGGCCGAGGCCAGGGTATTGTCGACATTGACTATCCAGGTTGTTGCCGGAATCGTTGTGGATGTGCTGACCAGCCCGGCCGTGGTGAGACCACCGGTACTGTTCATGGTAATAGTTGCGCTGCCGGCCTCGACCGCAAAACCGCCAAAATTCATATCCTGCACCGTGTTCACCACCCAGGCGCCCCGGCATTGATTGATGGGCGGAACTCCTTGTGCGAGCAGGCTGTTCGATACTGCCAGCAGAGCGAGCAAGGTAAAGACACAAACCAGTTTCTTGGAGGATTTCATGACAACAGAGTATAGCCTGCCAACCTGTGCTGTTCGCGGTCGGAATTCACGAAATCCATATTGGTGACACCTCATGCGCCCCGGATTGGTAGACACTTTTTCGGAAATCAGGGTTTGGCCTCGCGCAAAATGAAATCGAGACCGCTCTTAAACAACGACTCGTTGTTGATCGAGAGGTTATCGATTGTCTTCGTCACCTGCCCCAGATCGATCTGTTGTTTGTCGGAAACTCGCAACCGGTATTCCCCAAATGGGATTTTACTCATGACATAGAAACCGTCGTAGGCCGTGGAGGCGGTTCTGACGACGCGATCATCGGCGTCCAGCAGTTCGATGATGACTCGTCCTGCGCCGAATTGCCTGCCATCGCGTTCGACATAAACTGTGCCATCAATCTCGCCACTGACAAAAATCGGGAAATCGAGCTGGATAGCGTGCCCCGGACGCGGTACGACACTCACCCCGTCGAGTGCGACGGTCCACAGCGGGTCAGTGATCGTTTCCGGCGCGATCGTGATGCTCATCGGCTGGTGCACCGGCAACCCGGTCAGAAAGGCAATACCATCTTCATCCGTGCGCAGGTTATTGAAGCCACCACCCACGCGGAAACCAATATCCGGCATCGGTTCGTCATTAGCGTTATAAATCCCGTCCTGGTTGGTATCGAGGAATACCCGCGAGGAAACGCTGCCGTTGCTCGCCAGAGTGCGCGCGTCGGTGCTCCAGTCCTTGCGCCGGGGCTCGCGCCCGAACCCGACCGACAGGCTCGCTTCCAGGGTTATTTCAGCGTCGGTGTTATAGCGCGCGCCCACGCTCAGGTTATAGCGCCCACTCGATTTATTGGCACTGACGCTATACTCGGTCAAATCGTCTTGCAGCGAGTGATTCAGGCCAACCGACATTCGATAGACGCCAATCTGCCCCGGATCGGCGGTCAGTAACACATTGGTCAGCTCATTGTCGGGGTCCAGCTCGTAATTAACCGAGCCGCGCAGGCGAATATCCGAGTAGTTGGAGCTCAGCTGCAATGAACCGGTGGTGATCGGATCCTGGTTTGTGATTTCCTGGTGCGTGAGCAGGTTGCTGATTGCGACGCCGCGTGCATTGACAGAAAGCAGGTTTTCCAGTCTTGTCAAATTCCCGCCATTAGCGTACTCATCTCGCGTGTACTCGAAACTGATTGGAATACGCGGCAGCACACCGGGCGGTATCGCGGCGTCGAGGCGGTACTTGCTGCGACGTGACAGTTCGACATCGGTGGGGCGGAACTCTTCGCTGAAAAAATCATTTAACGATGTTTCGGTAATACCCAGAATGATGTCGTTGAAACGTGTTTGCATGCTGAATTCGAAAGCAGCGCCGCTTTCCGTGTCATCGATGACATCGAAGGTCAGATAGAAACTATCCCAGTAGGTTCTCAGCCCCGCATTCAGGTAGTTATGCTGTCTGCGTTCGTCGATATCGTCGAGTGGAATACTGGCCAGGTTGACGGTGAGGGATAAACGTTTCGCGATACCGGCGTCATACTGCAGAACTGCACGACTTCCGTCGATCTCGTCATCGGTTACAGTTGCACGGTAGTGCTGTTCGCCCGGTCGAGTCAGCGACTGGTTCAGGTCGAATCGGGTTTCCTCGCTGCGGTTTTGACCCTGCGGGCCGTAAAACTCGAGTCGAAAATAGTTGTTACCCAGTAGCAGCGGTACATCCTGGAAGTCGTACTGGCCATTGACCGGCTCTGCCTGGTAACCGATTAACACATTATTGCGATACAGCTCCACTTCCCAGCCGGGCAACAGGTCGCCAATGAAGCGATGGCGGTCGAACTCGCTTTGCCGGCCGAGCGGCGCACTACTGACCGTCACCCCGGGCTCTATCGAGCTCGGCTGATTGATCAGTGCGATGCGGGGCTCGGCCAGGTGGCCAAAGGCGTACTCGGTTGCATCCATTGCACCGAGCAGGCCACCTTCCGGATCCTTACGCCCCAGCTTCAGCCTGAACTCGTCGGCTGGATCATCATCGTTGCCGGAAAAATACAGTGATGCCTCATGCTTTGCCAAATCCGCCGTGGCATAGGTTGAATAGTCGTAATTGACGATGGTGTCCCCGGCCTCGGTTTTGCGCCGACTCAGGCGCACAGTCTGGTCGACAAAGGGCGTGTCCCAGTTTTGATAGGGCTCGTAAAGGCGCGGATATTCTTCCTGGTTCTGATTGAGTCGAGATAGGCCCTGGGCAATGCGCTTTTCGCGCTCCAGGCGTTGTAGAAACGGCAGGGGAAGCTCCGAGCGCACGCCGATGCGCGAGGAAAATAAATCGACATCGAAGGACATGTCCAGCCATTTGCCGAGCAAATTGGAGTCGACATAAATATCGTCGAACAGCACGTGGACCCTGTCACGATCGTATTTTTCGATTTCTCCCCGCAAGGTAATTTGCGCTCGAGAAGTATCGAGAAAGAAACTGCGATCCTCCTTTATGATAAAGCCCGATGCTTCTCCGGGCCTGACTTCAATTGCGATTTGCAGCAACTCGCTGATCCCGCCCAGCGGCAGCAGCACGATGTCTTCGAACTGATAAGCGGTAACGACATCCTCGAAGATATATTGCTTGACGCGAACCTCGAAAATCCGCAGGTCCTGATCGCGTGGTATCCAGCTACTCTGACCATCGGAGTCGGCAGTTTGCGCGCTGGATATCGTTGAGACCGGCAGTAGAAATAGAAAAATCAGTTGGCCCAAACGTGCCCAAAAACTTGCTGTGTTGCAGTTCACCGGACGCTTTGCCAGGCATCTATTTAGTTCAGGATAATGAGGGTTCGAGCCAGGAGGCCGGATTTCTCATCAGCACCGGATTCGAGAAACACGAAGTCGACTTCGCCGTTTTCGAGTTTGAGATCGGTGGGCAAATTCAGTCGCATTTGGAGACGTCGCGATGGCATATCGGCATAAACCGCAACACCATTGACCTGCGCGATAACAATCGGCGCAGCGCCTTCAGGTGTAAAGGTTACCCTGAAATCACCGTAGGCCGAGCTATTGCCGTCGCGATTGATATCAACCGAGACTTTGGCAACACTACCGGATTCACTGCCCGATACGATCCTGGCATTGCTCAATGTTACGGCGCTATGCAAGTCGCCGTGGCGGACGATAACGGGGATCGAAATACCGACGATCGGCACCAGTTCAATGCTAATTCCCTCGGGTTTCTGTTGGGTTAGTGCCTCGACATTGGTGGACGAGGGCTCGGGTAATGCCTGGAACAGCATGTGCGAGCGGTACTCGCCATCGGCCATATCAGAAGGCCTGCGCAGCGCCAGCCGAATCACTTGCGACTGGCCCGGCGGTAAACTGACCTGGCGCGGCGAGAAGCGGATCATGGGATCGGAAAACAGTCCAGGCTCACCTTCCTCCACCGGGAGAAATTGGCCGTCTTCGGTCATGTATTGACGCACAAAAGAAATTCGGTAACTGCTCGTTTTGTCGCTCTGGTTTATCAGCGTGATCTGGGCGCTGCGGTCGCGCTGTTCGAACACGATGCGAGTCGGGGTCACCATCAAATTACCCGCTGCCTGCAGGTTGCTGGACAGTCCGGTGAGCAGCAATAATGCGACCAGCGTTTTACTCAGAAAATTTTTCATTGATCGCGTATCCTGGGAGTACGAAAAAAAAGGGACAATCAGCGTGTGATTGTCCCTGTTTAGCCGCATCGAGTCGAGTGCGAGTGTCGCTAAACTACCCTCATTGGTAAAAGACAGTTACGTTGTAAATGCCAGAATAGGTATCAGCGGCTTGATTAGCACCAACAGCCAGGTCACCAGTGACCGTCAGGGTAGCATCGCCCAAGCCATCTAAACCCGCAGCGTTAATCGTAGTGGCATCGCTAGCGAGAGTGACATTCATAGGGGCGCCGCCAGAAGTGCCGGTAGGGCTCAGAGAAGTGCTTGCGGGGACAGTCACTGTGAAAAGCAGGGATGGTTCACCGGCAATAGCGAAGACTCCGGCAGAGCCGGCAGCGTCAACAACTTGTAAGTCAGCGGGACCGGCGGTTTTGGTCACTGTTCCGGCGGTATTCACATTAATCGTACCGGAGGTTGTACCCGAAGCTATCTTGCCGAAGTTCAAGCCGTTTGACTCGGTGATTGTAAGCGGTTCAACAATCTCGACAGTCGCGCTGCCGTCGACATTAGCAGCCATCGCGATGGTATCAAATTGGACGACTATCGCAAATGTTGCGCCTAGCATCAGTAATTTTTTGTTCATCTTCATTATGGTTTCCTTTTTAATCAGGTGTTGTCTTAATTCGTGACTAACATCACGCTGCACTAATTACTTTTTGGAGCTGAATCAATAGTTGTAAAAGTGAGTGTAGACGTTGAATGGCCGACTGCAAGCGACCCGCAGAACCTTTTTTGTTAATTATAGACGATCGTCACAGTCATGATGCCGCTGTAAGCACCGATCGCCTGGTTGCTATTGACATTAAGTCTCCCGCCGACGAAGAGGTTCTGTTGTCCGCCCGAATCGGTTAACCCGGTATTTGCGGGCTGACTGGTAAAACTGTCCACGACCATGCTGTTTCCACTGGCTCCGCTCAGCGTCACGGAAACGGGGAGTGTGATCGCGTACACGGCATTCGGTAATCCGACCACGTCAAACACCGCGGGCCCGCTGGAAACGGTGCTGCTGACGAAGGCGCCACCGACGGTCAGGCGGGTTCCGCCCGGGCTGAGGATCACGGCTCCGGGCGCATTGCTCGAGGCAATGTCGCCAAACACCATATCGGCCTGGTTGACCAGGCTTAGCGTCGATACCACTTCTGCCAGCACCACGGCGTCCGCAGAAGCCGCCTGTACCGTTACCGAACCAGACTGAGCCGATAACAACAGAATCAGCCAGCTGCAGCGGCGCCAGCGCGATGAATTCAGGGAAGAACGTTTAAACATACTCGTTACTATAGCCCATCCTCGAAATGCAATACGAGAGCCGGCGCAAATTGCAGCGTTTATCCAGTCGTTGGTCGAGTGTGCGCTGCGCGAGGTCAATGATTGTCGGCGACGGCTAGCTTGCCACCGCGTACCAGGCGAATATGTTTCGGGCGTGCTTTTAAATCATTCAGGGGAATACCGTTTCTGAACAGTACATACCAGGCATAACCCGGGTTGCTGTCATTGGATGAGGCGCTCCAGTACCAGCTTGCCGCTGCGGCCGGAAAGAAGCGTTCGTCTATGGTGGCCCTCGATTTTTCAGCCTGAAAGTTGACCAGGGTTTCCAGTTCCTCGCGCGCGGGCAGGCGCCAGTCAGAGTAGCCGCACAGGCGTTGCTGGTTCAAGTTGGCCTGATAATGGTGGGTATCGCATTTTACCCCGCCGCTACAGCGTCCACCGTCTTCGACACCGGCCTGATTACCAGACTCGGGATCGAACCAGGTGTAGGAATGGTGGGTATCGCGTATGCCGCCATCGACAGTCTTGACTTCCCAGACCAGGTTGGTCTGATGGTCGGCGACACAGGACCACGCTTCGCTGTCGTCGATCCTGTTGCCGGCGGTGTCGAGACGTTCAAAACGAGCGATGGTATTCGTGCTAGCAGAGGGCAGGGCTGGTTCGAGCGCAGTCGAATCGGGGCCGGAAACAATCGGTAGCGATTCGGGATCGGTCGCAGCCATGCTCACCTGGCTGAAGCTTGCAGCGGCCAGAGAAACCAGCATGATCAATAATTTCGCAGGAGAGATTTTCATGGTTTTCAAATTGGTTTCAGCCTCAACCAGGACGCGAGTTGACGCCTGGTATCGAAGTTAACCAATGGTGTTGTTGTCGGGTCCAGTAACGATCGACCTTATATAGCTGAAAATACGGCCGCTGGCGTCGTAAATGCTGCAAATTGGGAACTGGGTCTCCCTAATCAAGCGGACTCGATCATCGATATGGCTCGAGTTTTCCAGGCACTTGTCAGATTATCAAGAAACCGCTGTTGGTAAAAAGCCGGTGCTACCCTGTCGTTATGTTGACCGACACCGTGATTACGGCAGACCTGTGGAACGGGTGCTACAGCCTCGGCTTCCTGCAAAATGCCAGCAATCCGGCTTTCCGTTAGTCGAATTGTCCTCGAAAGATCCCCTGTTGCGGTATCTGGAAATTTCTACGTTTGAACTGCACTGGTTTAACAGGTACTGACGCACCAACATCGCCTGATTTCATTTTCTCAGCAATAGCTCAACGCTATCGTTTCGACAGGCCTGGTTCATCAGCAGTTTTTCAACTGGGTTTAAAAACTATCCTGCAAGTAGTGATTGAAGCTTAAGCCTCGCCAGGTTTTTTGCAGGTGAAAAGGGCCGCCTGACTGCATTCCCGAACCGCCGCCGAACACGCCTCCTCCCGGCCCGGTCGGGCCCTGCGTAATTCCTGGTCACACGGCCTGTTTCGGCTCGGGGAATACACGGGAAAATTTGCATTCAACGCCTATACTAAATTAATGACTGACGCGCGGCACACTCCATACAAACCCAACCGGTTTGCGTTAAGGCTCGTTTGCCTGGGCCTGTTCTGCCTGACGGCGCAATCGACCCTCGCGGAGACGGTCACGGTTGAGGTCCGCGACCCTGCCGGCGCCGCCATCGAGGGGATCGCGGTTTACCTCGAGGCGCTCGATCGGGAAATGCCCCCGGAGATCCATCATGCCACGGTCGAAATCCTGCAGCAGAACAAGGGGTTCGTACCTTATATCGGCGTGGTACAGGCCGGTTCGACGGTAACTTTCTCGAATCACGACGATATCACCCACCACATTTACTCGGTTACCGGTAACAAGCGTTTTTCGTTCAACCTGAGAGCGCATGAAATCAGCCCGGAAATGGGCATCGAGCAGGCTGGTCTGATTGCAATGGGTTGCAATATCCACGACTGGATGAGTGGCCACCTGCTGGTCGTTGACTCGCCCTACTATGGGGTGACAAACGCCCGGGGCCAGACTGTTATCGAGATTGGCGATGCGGGCCGCTACCGGATCGTAACCTGGCATCCCCAGGTGCGGGAAAGCGTACAAAAAATCGTCTCGCTGCCCGCGCTGGAAACGGTATCGTTAAAGCTCGGGCAGAGCCTGGCCGCAATACCGCGACAGAAAGGCGTCGATAACTTCGATTTCCTTGAAGGCTACTAGTTCGAAGCGATGAAGAGCCTGCAGCACAAAATTTTCTTTTTCTTCGTCGGTCTGCTCGTCATTGTACAAGTAATCGTATTGTATTCGAATTACCTCACTACCGAGGCGCAGGAAAACCAGCAGATCGAATTACGCCTGGAATCGGCCAAGACCCATTTCAAGAACCAGTTTGCCGAACGTGGTTACTACCTGGCGGCATTTGCCGAAACTGCGGCCAAGGACTTTGGACTGAAACAGGTTTTTGAAGAGGATACCCGCAGTTTCCTGGTTGCCCTGAACAATCATCGTAAGCGTATCGACGCCGACCTGGCAATTGCGGTGTCGAACGATGGCATCGTCGTTGGTGAATTGATCAATGCACCCGTCGAGAATGGCGGTCATAAGGTTCGTGTCGGGGCCGGGCAAGATCAGCCTTTTCCAAAGATGGCGCAATTCGAGCTGTCTGGCTCGAGTTCCCTGTTCGAGCGTGAAGGTAATATCTACCAGTTGAGTTTTTCGCCGTTGAAGAGTGGCGATCATATTTTTGGCTGGATCGGTTTTGGATATAGCATCGACAAGCGCCTGGCAAACAAGTTTGCGAGCCAGAACGAGCTGATCACCGCATTCGCGATAAAAAATCAAACGGCATGGCAGATCCTGGCCAGTTCGGCGCCGGAATCACCGTCGATGCCGGTCATCGCCGAAAACGAACTGATAGACCGCGTCATGGCAGGTATTCTCGTCAACGATGTTATTGCAACCCTGTATACCCTCGGGTTCGTGGAAGATCGACAAATAGTTGCCGTCATGTATGGCGCGCGGTCCGACCTGCTGGTGGCGATACAGGAACGCTGGCGTGATCTGTCACTGCTGGCGGCCATGACACTGTTGCTTTCTCTCACCGGCGCCTACCTGATCGCCGCCGGTATAGGCCGACCGGTAAAGATCCTGGTCGAGCAGGCCCGCGATATTGCCAGCGGCAACTATGACCGGTCGATCCAGTATTTCAACAAGGACGAACTGGGACAGCTCGCACGCGAATTCAACCAGATGAAGAAGGCTGTCGTCAGTCGCGAGCGCACTATTTCCCGCCACGCGTTTTATGACTTGCTGACCGCCCTGCCAAACCGGCATCAATTGAATCTGACCCTGGAGGAGATGCTGAGCCAGGGGTCGCCGCCCTTCGCCCTGATTCGCCTTGGATTGCAACGTATCAAGGACGTCAATTACAGCTTCGGCCACGATGTGGGGGACAAGGTGATCCAGGCCGTCGCGGAACGCCTTGCCGAGATTTGTGAACCGGGGCTGCTATTCAGCGTCGGCGGGAACGGTTTTGTCCTGCTCGCGAAGGACGATGACAGACGGTGGCTGGATGCGCGGATAGACGCGATTCAGCAAGCCATGGCCCTGGAATTCGAACTGCAGAATATCTCGGTGCATATCAATGTCCAGTTTGGCGTCGCGTGGTACCCGGAACACGACCGTAGCGGCACCAGGCTGTTGGAAATGGCGAGCACGGCGCTGCACTATGCGGAGCTAAAAGGTTTGCCGCAGCTCGAGTTCGACGAGAGTATGTTTCATACCGCGGTGGAACGATTGGAACTGATTAACGGGTTTAACAATGCCATCGGCGGAAATCAGCTGGTGCTTTTCTACCAGCCGAAGCTGGACGTCAAGAAAGGCATGGTTACCGAGGTGGAAGCACTGGTGCGATGGCAACACCCACAGTACGGCATGGTGCCACCGGACAAGTTTATCAGTCTCGCTGAACAAACCGGATATATCCACGATCTGACGCGATGGGTACTCGATACCGCTCTGCAACAATACCGGCGCTGGCGGGATGAGGAGGGGATACAACTG
>JAJDOF010000098.1 GCA_022340305.1 Gammaproteobacteria bacterium | reverse complement strand
TGGGTTCAGCGATGATCAGGTCGACATCTTCGGCCGACTGCGATTGCGAACGGCTAAAATCGTTGCGCATCGAGCGCGCCAGATCGCGCACCTGCACCAGCACGCCGAACTCCCAGTTGGGGATGTTATCGAGCCAGATCGACGGCGGCATGATGTCATTGCTGAGGTAGCCGCCACGCTTGTTGAGCAAGGTCTCCATCGCGGCAATCACTGCGCTGGTGGTATAGCTGCCGGTGGTTAGCCGCGATTCGGTCTCTATGGCCCGCTCCGCCGCGGCGGTTTCGATATCGAAGGGATCGGGTTCTGCGCTCCAGTAAAATCCGAGCGCCACTAACAGGATGATCAAGATCAGCAGAGGAACCGTGATAAGCCCGATTATGCCCCCATCGGAGGGGCTCCATTGGACCATTTCCTTAGTCCGGGTTACCCACTCGCTCAGTTTGTTTGCCATAATCTTGTATCAACAGCCATTTCGTGCCACATTGCCCTGCATTATTTCAGATCAGCGCCCAAGGTTAAAGCGACTCCATCAATATGAACAAAATCATTCGTTATGTTTTGATTGGCCTTGCCGTGGTCATAATCCTGCCAATCGTTGCGGTCGGGGTTTTTGTCGCGGTATTCGATGCCAATGCCTACAAGCAGGACATGTCCACCCTGGTGCTCGAGCAGACCGGGCGCGAGCTACGATTCCAGGGCGATGTGAGCCTGACAATCTACCCGGCGCTCGGCATGAAGCTCGGCGCTATGAGTTTCGCCAACGCCCCCACCTTCGGCGAGTCGCCGATGGTGCGCATCGGTGCAGCGAGCGTCAGCGTCGATGTGCTGTCGTTGCTACGCCTCGCCCCCGAAATCGACAAGCTGATTCTGCGCGATCTCGAGATCAACCTGATCCGCAACAAGGTCGGGGTCAACAACTGGGATGATTTGCTGCAACAGCCCAGCGCGACACCGGGCAGTGCCGCCACCGCAAGCTCATCGAGCGAGGCTACCGGCACGACGTCGGCCCCCGCGGCAGACGAGTTTGAGCTCAAGGGCGCCTTCGCCGGGCTCGAGATCGAAAATCTCAAGCTGTTGTGGCTGGACGAACAGGCCGGCGAGCGTTACCAGGTTACCGATCTCGACATCAGCACCGGGCGCATCGCGCCGAACGAAAGCTTTCCGCTCACCCTGCATCTCGATGCCAGCGCCGGCGGTGACCTCGATATCGTTTTCGACCTGAAAACCAACGTCGAGTATCTGATCGAGCAGCAACGTTTGACGCTGAACCAGATGATCCTCGCGCTCAACGAATTCAACATCGGAGGGATGCTGCAGGTCAGTAATTTTGCCAAACCAGCGTTGCGCTTCGACCTCGCCTCGCAACTGCTCGATGTCGACGCCTTGCTGGGAACGCCTGCCGCGGACGCTGCCGCGCCACAACCGACGGCTGGCGAACAAAATTCCACCGGGGCAGCCGAAGACATTCAGATTGCGTTGCCGATGCAAACCCTGCGCGATCTCGATATCGATGGCGAACTCAAGATAGCAAAGATGAAAATGCAGAACCTCCACATGACCGACTTCAGCATGCACCTGAAAGCGCAGCAGGGACTGGTTGCACTCAAACCGGTAAACCTGAAAATGTATGATGGTGAAGTGCTGGCAAATGTCGTCGTCGACGTTACCGGTGAACTGCCGAAATATGGTGTCGACAAATCGCTTAAAGGCGTACAGATAGGTGATCTGCTCAACGACTACCTGGGCAAGTCACCGATCAGTGGCAAGGTCGATGGCGATGTCAACCTGACTACTCGTG
This sequence comes from Gammaproteobacteria bacterium, assembly GCA_022340305.1. Taxonomy (GTDB): domain Bacteria; phylum Pseudomonadota; class Gammaproteobacteria. The sequence goes on along the minus strand of JAJDOF010000098.1, from coordinate 11,381 downwards.
GGGAATGGCTCAGCAAACTCAAGGCGAACAGCAACGGAACCATGCAGCTCGCGTTTCTGGATGGTGCGCTCAACGGCTTTAATATTCGCCAGTCGATCGATACGGCAAAAGCGAAACTCAGGGGCGAAGCTCCGCCCGCGAAGAAAACACTGAAAACCGATTTCTCGTCGCTCACCATCAGTGGTGTGATCAAAAATGGTGTTTTTTCAAGCAAAGACCTCGACCTGCAGGCGCCCTTGTTACGGGTCGGTGGCAAGGGCAGCGCCGACCTGAACAGCGAGCTGGTCGACTACCTCGTCAATGCCAAGTTGGTCGGCACTACCGCGGGGCAGGAGGGTGGTTCAGCGGATGAGCTCGCCGGACTGTCGATTCCGGTGCGCATCAAGGGCCCGTTTAGCGACCCGAAAATCGATGTGCAACTCGATGAAATACTGAAGGCGAAGGTCGACGCGCAGAAAGCCAAGCTGAAAGCGGAAATCGATGCGCAAAAGGCCGCCCTGCAAAAACAACTCGAGGCGGAAAAGCAGGCCCTGGCAGCGGAAAAGAAAGCATTTGAGGAAGCCAAGAAGCGCGAACTCGAAATCAAGGCGGAAATCGAGAAAGCAAAGGCCAAGCAGAAACTCGAGGACAAGCTGAAAAAGCTACTGGAATAAATGGACGCCGACGCGGCGAGCTTTGCTAACGCGGTGCTGACCTGGCAGCGGCGCTATGGTCGTCACGATCTGCCCTGGCAGCAGCAGGACGCCTACCGTGTGTGGCTGTCTGAAGTCATGCTGCAGCAGACCCAGGTCAACACCGTCATTCCTTATTACCAGAACTTCCTGACCCGCTTTCCGGATTTAAAGGAACTTGCCGACGCCAGTATCGACGAGGTGCTGCAACACTGGCAGGGACTCGGCTACTATGCGCGTGCGCGTAACCTGCACAAGGCCGCGATCATCATTCGTGACCAGCACCAGGGTTGCTTCCCGCGGGATTTCGCGGAACTCGAAGTACTGCCCGGCATCGGGCGCTCTACCGCCGGCGCTATTTTGAGCTTCGCTTTTGGTCAGCGCTGGCCGATTCTCGACGGCAACGTCAAGCGGGTCCTGGCGCGCTGCTTTCGCGTACCGGGTTGGTACGGGCAGAGCGCCACCATGAAACAACTCTGGTACCTCGCTGAAGCAGTGACACCCGGCGAATACACTGCCGAGTTCAACCAGGCGATGATGGACATCGGCTCGATGATTTGCGTGAAGTCGAAACCGAAATGTGAGGCCTGTCCATTGAAAGACATGTGTGCGAGTTATCGCCATCATAGCCAGGCGGAGTATCCGCAAAAGAAACCGCAGCGGGTGAAGCCGCACAAGCGCACGTTGATGCTGCTGCATCGCTGCGACGAACAGATATTGCTATGGCGTCGACCACCGAGCGGTATCTGGGGTGGACTGTGGTCACTGCCCGAAGTAGACGAAGCGAGTGCCGTCGAGCTGTGGCAGCAAAGTTTCCTGTCCATCGTGCAGTCGCCGAGGGCCCTGCAACAGGACGTCATCCGCCACCAGTTCTCGCATTACAGCCTGGATATATCGCTTGCCATCATAGAACTCGAAGCGTTACCTGACGGAATCTCCGACACCGAAAACTACGCCTGGGTCGACACCAAAGATATCGGCAAGCATGGTCTCCCCACTCCCGTACGCAAAATCCTTTCCCTGCTCCAGGAGTAACGGCTCGTCATTCCCGCGCACCCTTCCACCTCCACTTCCTCGCAGCAGTGGCAAGTTTGTGCGGGTAGCGCGGTGGGGGGTGAGCCTTACCACCAGGTCCCAATTCGTCCTGTGGTGGCGTGTGCGTGGATGGCACTGAGGGGTCTCGGACACTGGTCGAAGCCAGGTTTTCAGGCATACCAGGGGGGTAAGTTTTTAAAGGGTTTTTTAAAGGAGGTGTTTTAAGGGAGGTGTTTTAATGTTTTAAGGGACACACGCGAATGGCACTAAGTTAACAAATGTAGCGGGTCATCCCGGCCTACGAGCCGGGATCTTGCAACGGTGCCACCTTTGCAAGATCCCCGCTTGCGCGGGGACGACGGGCTTAACTTCGCGCCATTCGGGACACACGCTATTCCAGATCCCCAAAACCCGGAAGCTGATCCCGGGCCACTGTGCAAATGGATGTTAAATCGAGGGTTTGCATCCTGCTAAACACCCTGATTTACAGCCCCCGGTATTTCCGTCAATGCCCCCGCTTCATCAGAAATACGAGGAGCAACGACAAAATTGCTGCATTTCCAGATTATTTTCTTCCTTTTTTATTTTTGGGTTTTGGCTTTAGCCCTACCTTAAGAATTAATTTATAAACTTCGGATAAATTTATGATTTATATATTATTTGTATTTTAATTCTATCGTTAGTGGTAAGCGATGGGACAGGGTTATTCCACAATGCAACCGGGACGGCTATCGCTCAATAAGAATTGCCGTGGCTTTTCGTCAATCTGAACTATATTCAATCTCAATGTAGATAGTTTACCTGGGGATTTAGTCATTTACGGAACCTAGCCCATGCTTTTCACTAAAAAAGATTCCAACAAGTCAAAGACCATCGAAGCATTGATTCCGATGGTCGATCTATTCGCCGTCCTGGCGATCGTGTTCATGATTTACTCGAGCGATGAAATCATTGCCTCGCAGGAGAAAAGTCAGGAGACGATCGAGGAGATCGCAGCCGATTATAAAAAGCTGCAGCAAGAGGTTGCCGCGGCCGAAGAGGTGAGGCGGGAACGTCGCGAGATGCTGGCAACGAATGCCGTGAAATCCTTGGAACAAATTCAGACGGAGCGCGAGCAGAAAGCAAAACAGCTGGTCCAGGAGTTCACGCAGATGCTGGCCGAACAACAAAGCCAGGCCTCAATGGAATACGAGGCCCTCGTTTCCAAGTTTGAGCAAGAGCACGAGCAGGAAGTGGAGCAGCAGAAAGCCCGACTCAAAGCCGAAAAGCAGCAGGAAGTACAATCCAAGCTCGCCCAGTTGGAGCAGCAAAAAGAAGCCGAGGTATCGGCCGCCAAGCAACAATTCGAGCAAGTTATCAGCGTCAAGGAGCAGCAACTCGAAACGACAACGCAGGCAGTTATCGCGGTCGAGATGCAGCGTGCAAAAGACCTTTCACAGCAGGAAGCCAAGCTTGCACAGCAGCAGATCCAGCAAGTGGCCATGGTAAAAATGGAAAGCTCCGAGGCGATGGCACAGCAGAAAGTGGAAATGGAAGCACAAAAACAGGCCGCGGCCCAGGCAGCGGCGCAGGCAGCAGCTGAAGAAGCCAGAAAGCAGGCAGCAGCCGAAGCGCAAATGGAAGCTCAAAAACAGGCAGCGGCGCAGGCAGAGGCGCTGGCACAGCAGAAAGCGGAAATGGAAGCACAACAACAGGCGGCGGCCCAGGCAGCGGCGCAGGCCGCAGCCGTAGAAGCCAGAAAGCAGGCAGCAGCCGAAGCGCAAATGGAAGCACAAAAACAGGCGGCGGCACAGGCGGCGGCACAGGCGGCAGCTGAAGAAGCCAGAAAGCAGGCAGCAGCCGAGGCTGAACAGGCACTCAAGCAGGAGTTGGCCGCGCAGCAAGAACGGCTCAATGCACAAAAGGCACAGGAAATGGCCGCTGCGCAAGCGGCCGCCGAGGAATCCAAACAGCAGGAAGTCGCGAAAGAATTAGCGGCTCAGCAAGCCAGGCTCGAGGCCCAAAAGGCCGAGGAACTGGCGCAGGCAGAAGCAGACGCACAGGAGTTGGCAAAAGCCGCCGCCGCGGAAGCTGAGCGCGAAGTACGAAAGACGGCCAAGCAGCAGGCAGAGGCGGAAGTCGAAGCTGAGCATGCACAAGAGATGCAGGAGCAGCTGGCCCAGCTCGAAGCACAGAAGGATGCGGAGATTCAGCCCTACCTGGAAGAGGAGCAGGCCCGCAAAGAAGCCCAGAAAGCGAGGGAACAGATCGTCGATAATCTGCTCGAAAACTTCAAGGATTCTGATGATAACGAAATAGACATCGACGAGAAGACTGGCAAAGTCCGCATCAACTTCCAGGAGTCCTATTTCGTACGCGGATCGGCCGAGCTTTCGGATCACATGAAAGATTTACTGCGGACGATGATTCCGAAATACGCAAAAAGCATTTACGAGGTTGCCGAAGCGGCCAAGCAGGTTGAGTCGCTGGAGATCTCCGGGCTGACTTCGCCCATTTTCCGCGGCGTTTATTTCGACGTCAACGATACGACGCCCGAAGGCGAAGAAGCACGAGAGTACAATTTGAAACTGAGTAACGATCGTGCGCTCGCCATGTACAACTTTATTTTCGATGCCAAAGAAATGGGTGATTACGAGTTCCGCGCCCAGTTGAAAGCCGATCTGGGCATTTCCGCGCTCGGATACCGGACCGCAACCCCGGTTCCTCCCGAACTGGTCGGACAAAGGGCGACCTGCATCGAATACGACTGTAAGAAGGAACAGGCGTCGATTCTCGAATTTCGGCTATATTCAGAGTACTAATACCTCTAATTTCATCCTGAATAAGGATTAGGGAGCAACCATGTTCAAGTACATATTTTTTGCAGTTCTCGCAGCGGCAGCGTATTTCCTCTTCGTTTCCGATATGCAGCTTACCAATATTATGATCGGTAACCTGTTTATCGGTGGCATTTTGTGTTGCTTCGCCGTGTTCCTGTTCTTCAAGTTTGGACTGCATTACAAGATCGCATCGATGAATCGTTTCGCAACGGCATTTTATTACGCGGTTTTCGAGTATAAGAAAGTACAAACGGAGCCCTCGGACCTCGCCTACGTCGACAGCGTACGCGAGCAAGCCGAGGTTGCCCTGGCCGCCAACTTCGACCCGGCCCTGTCGACCTCCCAGCTGGCCATTCCGGTTTCACTGTATTCGGGCAAGGACCCCTACCTGGAAGAATTGCGCGCCAAGATCAAGGAAGCGGAAAGTCTCAAGCTCAATGCCCGCAAACTCGATATCAAGGCCGATATGCTGCTGGAAAAAACCCAGGAAGACATGGCGGAGAAAAACCTGATCAACGGCGAACAGCCCAAGCTGTTAGACCGCTGGTTCCGCATGGTCGAAGGCGTGGCCGCGATCATCGACCTGACTACCAACGAGCTCAAGGACCAGGGCTACGGTCAGGCCCCGGACTATGAAATGATCAGCCGCATTTCGCTCGATCGCAATCCCTACTTCGGCACCACCTACCGATTTTTCGAGACGGAGGCGATTGCGGGCATTCTTGGACGGGCGCCTTTCATGACCATCCTGGTCGGCATTATCGGTACGTTTGCTGGATTTTACCTGGCGCTGAGCCAGGGCGGGGACATCAAGTCCGGCGCCGCAGTGGCAATCGTCAGCTCGCTGGTGGGCTTGCCAACCGCGCTGCTGATGGAGTACATCAACACCCTGTTCCCGGATCAGGAACGCTACGAGCGGGGATTCAGCACTTACAAGGTCGCCCTGGAACTGTTGTTCAATCATGAGCAGGAGCTCTCGAGTATCCGCCAGGACCGCCGCCAGGAAGATAAATTACCGTCACCCTACTCGCCCGGCGATCGTGATGATTCGGTCTACAGGGGGCCCAACTAGCGTTCCATCAACGTACCAAAAGGATGAACAATGGACGGGGGGATTATTGCTTAATCCCCCCGTCCTTTTTTTGTCGCGCACATCTCGAAGGCGATTATTCAAAAGACACGATATTGCAGGGAGGGGATTCCAGGGGGACGCACACTCCCAGGGACAGGTTTTCCATGGGGGCACTCCGAGGTTCTCCCAAGTTAACAGGTGCTTTAATCCGGCGACAATGTCGTCCGATTACCCGGCATTCAATGACTCACTTCCTTGAGCCGCAAAGCGTAAAAGGAAGCCCACAGTGAAACCAGGCCCAGCAGTAGAATGAGCGTATGGATGCTGAGCAGGTCGCCAAGTATTCCAATGACACCTGCCAGCAAGATAACGATTCCAATCAGCGTATTGCTAATCGCGACATAAGGCGCGCGGGTTTCGGCTGTCGCCATGTCTACCAGATATACCTTACGGCCCAGGCGTACACCGCTGTGGGCTATATTCAGGCCCAGGAATAAAACACCGTGGAACCAGGGTTGTGCAACCAGGCCTGAACCGCTTTGCACCAGGAAAAAAACCCCGACACCAAGAAGGGAGGCAGTGAAAGCAGAGATCACCATGACCTTGCGGCTCGAACGATCACTCATCTTTCCCCACAGAGGTGAGCTGACGAGACTGGCAACTCCGCTGGCAATAATCATCATGCCCAATCCGGCGGTATCTCCTGCTGTGCGTTGCTGTGCCAGCAACACGTAAAAAGGGGGTGCCAGGGCCACGCTTAAGAGGAGCGCGCGAGCATAGATAAACTGGCGCAGCCAGGCGTCAGTTCGTAGCAGCTTCAAGCTCTCCAGGGCGGTCAACAATGCGTTTCCACCACCCTCGGTTGCGCCCGGTTGTTCATGTATACCGGCAAAGGCGAATAGCGCGACGAGCCACATCGCAGCGCTGATAACCAGCAGGCCGATCAGCAATGGTGTTGCAGTCGATGTCATACCAAGCCACTGGATATAGAGGCCAAAGCCCAGCGTGACCGCACCCGCAATGCTTGCGCTGTAACCCATCAACGCCCCCCGCCGACCCTTCGAGACAGTCTTACCGATCACGTCTTTGGCCGAGACAGAACACAGGCCCCGCGCCAGGCTGTAAACCACCAGTGACAGTATGATTCCCCAACCGGCGGCACTCCCAGTGAGGTTTCCTGCAATTACGGCCATTAACAACAGGCTGCCTGCAGTCAGGCCACCGCCCCACAGCCAGACCACTTTGCGCAGCGGGATGCGGCGAATATACGCGGCCACCAATAACTGGGGTACGAGAACTCCGGCTTCGCGGATGGGCACCAGGAAACCACTGAATACTGCAGGCGCCCCCACCGAGGCCAGCATCCAGGGCAGTATCAGCTTCGCACTCGCCAATTCATCGGCAATTTTATTGAACAGGTTTGCCGCCAGGTAAGCAAAGAAATTTCGCGGTTGGTCGTCGCAGGCCGCTTCTGGAATGTCTTTACAGACGCGTGCGTCCTCGTCGCCAGTGATCAGATCGTATGCCTTGACGATCGTCTCTTGCACTTTCATTTACTTTTCCTGGCTGCAGTTGGATGCGTCGCGCGAGAAAAATCCTGGATCACCCAATCTGATCAGGCAAATAGATCCAATGATCCAGGGGATTTTCAGATCCGGACAGGCGCCAAAAAACTCAGCTCGCCTCACGCCATTCGACGTCATTGCCCGGCTCTACCTGCACTGCGACGGATTGCTGCGCAATTTTCATCGTGACCAATTCTTCCGAACTGGTTGGATGAATCGCAATGGTGCTGTCGAAGTCAGCCTTGGTCGCGCCCATCTTTACTGCTACCGCGAAACCCTGCAGCATTTCATCGGCGCCGTCACCAATGAGGTGAATGCCGACAACCTTCTCCTGTTGACCTACGCAGACCAGCTTCATCGCCGTAGTCACGCCATGCGTTGCGAGGGCATGCCGCATTGGCGTAAAGCTGCTTTTGTAGACAGTCACGAGACTGTCACCATAACGCTGGCGCGCCTCGTCTTCACCGAGGCCAACAGTTCCGACAGGTGGATGAGAGAAGACGACGCTTGGGATATTCTCGTAATCCACCTTGCTCTGGGGCGCGTTGCCGAACAGCCGTGCCGCAAGTTTTCGCCCTGCGGCGATTGCTACCGGAGTCAGGGCCGCTTTACCGGTAATATCGCCGATCGCATAGATACCTTCGATGTCGGTATTTTCGTAGCGATCGACCGCAATGATCCCGCCCGGTTGCAACTCGATGCCGGCTGCTTCGAGGTTCAATCCCTGTGCGTTGCCGCGCCGACCGACCGCCCAGATAACGGTATCGAATCCAGCCAGCGTTTTTCCGCAGCTCGACTCGAGGCTGATATCTCCTGCGACGCCGCTGAGCGCGCCGACCTGGAAGCGGGTGTGGATATCGATACCCTGCTTGCGCATTTCATTCTCCAGGGTTTCGCTGATCATCGGGTCGAAACGCTCCAGGATGCGGTCTTCCATCGCGACAAGGGTAACGTCGGAGCCTAGTGCCCGCAGCACGCCGCTGAGTTCGACGCCGATGTAGCCTCCACCAATAATCCCAACGCGCCGTGGTTGTTCACGCATTGCAAAAAATCCGTCCGAGGTTATGCCCAGTTCAGCTCCCGGAATTGGCGGCACGATCGGCGTGCCGCCGGTGGCGATTACGATGTGATCCGCCGAGTACTGTCGACCATTCACGGCAATCGTCGACGCATCAGCAAAGCTGGCATAACCGTTTATACGATCGATACCACTGCTGGCGACGTAGCCAGCCCAGTATTCGTTGATATTGCCGATGAAACCCTCACGTGCAGACAGCAACTGCTCCCAGTCCGTCCTGCCGCGCTGAGCTTCGATACCGAAATCAGCCGCGTCGTCCACCGCGTGCGCGATGTTGGCGGCATACCACATGATTTTTTTTGGGACGCAACCGTTGTTGACGCAGGTCCCGCCGATTTTACTGCCCTCGATAAGCGTTACCGATCTGCCCAGTTGAGCTGCCGTTTCCGCAACAGCGAGGCCACCGCTGCCACCGCCGATTACGATTAGATCATAGTGATGCCGATTCATTTTTTTTCTCCAGTTTTCAAAGAGATGGGTGGCGTGCTTTAAAGCCACCCAAATTGCCCCGCATATGGGGACGTGGTTAAGCCGCGATATCCCTGGCGAGGTAACGCTCGAGTTCTTCCGCACCGCCGATGAATTCACCGTCGATAAAAACTCCGGGTACCGTCGAGCGCCCCGACACCGCACGCAAGTTAGCTTCGCTGTAGTCACGGTTCAGCACCATTTCCTCGAATTCGATACCGGCGTCATTCAGCATGCCTTTGCTGCGCACACAAAATTCGCATCCTTCACGCGTAAACACGGTGACGTCCAGCGGCTTGTCGGCACCCGGAGCGATGTGCGCCAGCATGGTGTCGGCATCGGAAACTTCGAACGGATCGCCAGGCAGATCGGGTTCGATAAACATCTTTTCGATAATGCCGTCTTTCACCAGCATCGAGTAGCGCCATGAGCGCTTGCCGAAACCCAGGTCCTGCTTGTCAACCAGCATGCCCATGCCGGCGCTGAAGTGACCGTTACCGTCGGGCAGGAGCCTCAGGTTGTCGGCTTGCTGTTCGCGCTTCCACTCGTTCATGACAAACGCGTCGTTGACGGAAATACAAATGACGTCGTCGACACCATGTTTTTTGAAAGTCGTTGCTAACTGGTTGTAGCGCGGCACGTGGGTGGATGAACAGGTCGGAGTGAAGGCACCCGGCAGTGAGAACACCACAACGGTTTTACCCTTGAAGAGGTCGTCACTGGTCAAGTCAATCCAATGGTGGTCACGGCGAGTACGAAAACTGACCTGTGGTACGGATTTCCCTTCGCGATTGGTTAACATGCGATAACTCCTTAAACGTTGATTTAAATTTGATGCAAGGTAATTTATGTTGCGACATCGAGGATTCTAGGGAACCCTGATTTATAGATATAATCGTTTAAAACACTTTAAATGATAGTTTTTGACGATCATTATAGCAAAACGATTAATGATCCGATGCAGCGCTATATTCCATCCGAACCGTCGGTTGCATATTATTTTCTCGGGGGGATTACCAGGATCGTAGCGGTACTACTGACGGGGCTAGACTGCAAACGAGGCGCATATGCTCTGGGTACAGTTCGCCCGCAGCGACGAGTTCGGCTAATATGCCTGCTAGAACACGAATCGGTGTGCAAGCAAGGCTGCTATTGACGAGTGCGCGCCGTGCCTTACAAGCCAATAACAAAAGCGTCCAGATCGAGGAACCGACATGAGCAATGAACCAGCATTTAGCATCGGCATCGAGGAAGAATACCTGCTCGTCGACCTCGAATCCGGCGAACTCGTCGACGCGGCACCGGAAGGCCTGATCGAGGATTGCGACAAGGCCTTTCCCGACCAGGTGCATCCCGAGCTGTTGCAGTGCCAGATCGAAATCGGATCGCGCCCGCGAACCAACATGGCCGACCTGCGCCAGGATCTCGTCGACCTGCGCAGCATCGTCGCCGAAACCGCGGCGAGCTACGGCGTCGGCATCATCGCCGCCTCGACGCATCCCTGGGCCAGCTGGCGCACCCAGCGCTACACCGTGCAGGAACGCTATCGCCTGCTCAGCGAACGCATGCAGGCAGTGATGCAGCGCATGACCATTTGCGGCATGCACGTGCACGTCGGTGTCGAGCCGAATGCGCTGCGCTTCGATTTGTTCAACCAGGTGAGCTACATATTGCCGCACCTGCTCGCGCTGTCGACTTCGTCACCGTACCTCGAAGGCCGCGATACCGGTCTGAAGTCGTTTCGCATCGCGCTTTACAGCGAGCTGCCGCGCACCGGCCTGCCGGAGCAATACGAAAACGAGTCCGACTTTCAGCGCGAGGTCGACCTGCTGGTCGCGACCGGAGTGATCGAAGACGCCAGCCGTATCTGGTGGGACATACGCCCGAGCACTCGCTATCCAACCCTGGAGATGCGCATTTCCGACGTCTGCACGCTGCTCGACGACGCTATCTGCATTGCCGCGCTGTACCGCTGCTGGTTGCGCATGTTGTGGCGCATGAAATGTAACAACCAGCGCTGGCGGCGCTACTCCAACTTTCTCATCAGCCAGAACCGCTGGCTGGCGATGCGTTACGGTATGGAGCGAGGTCTGATCGATTTCGGCCGGGGCGAGATGGTGCCTTACCCGGAATTGCTCGAGGAGTTACTGGAAAATATCCAGCCGGACGCGGAATACTTCGGCTGTGTCGCCGAGGTGGAGCATGCGCGCATCATTGTGCATCGCGGCACCAGCGCAGATCGTCAGCGCGCGACCTATGCCGCGGCATGCGCGGCCGGGGCCGACGAGGCAGCTGCACTCGGCGCCGTGGTTGCCTCGCTGCGCAAGGAGACGCTGGATTTCTGATTCAGCGCGCGCGCACCTGGATGGTTTCGCCGATCGTATTCATGATCTCGCACAGGCGATCGTAATCCGGGTCGCGCACGTGCATCCACGCATTGGCCATGTAACCGGCTTCGACGCCCTGCGTCGGCGTGCCGGGCTCGGGAAAGTGCTGCGCTACGATGTTGTCGCCGAAGCGCTGCCAGATTTCTTCGGCGCCGTCGTAATGCGATATCTGGCCGTCGTGGTCCGGTCGCAGCGCGATGATGCCGCAGGCGTAGCGGCGTGACGGGCCGGCTTCACCTTGACCGTGGGTGACCGCGAGCGCCCACTCGCGGAACAGGTCGAAGTC
>JAJDOF010000086.1 GCA_022340305.1 Gammaproteobacteria bacterium | reverse complement strand
TTGGTCCAGGGGGCCTGGTCCGTCATTCGCTATGCGCACCGCGGTGACGACCGGCTATCTCGCTGGGCCCGGCAGCTCATCGAGCGGCGCGGCAAGCAGGTCGCCGCGGTCGCGGTGGCCAACAAACTGGCGCGCATCATCTGGGCGATGTCGTATCACCAGAGCGAGTATCGGCCCTGAACGAAAAACCGGTTTACCCACCACACTAGTGCGAGACATTGAATGAGAATGGATTAACAGGTTACACCGGCCTCTGGCGAAGCTGAGGACACACAAGGGATGACAATCCCGCGAAAGTGATGAGCTCCAGAGGCGCGGTTCCCATTAGGGCCAGAGCACCACATCTGCTCAACTCAAAGGCCGAATATACGTACGCAATTGACCTGTTGCCACCCACCAATCAATGCTTGCAAGAAGAGAGGTGTACATATACGTGTGTCCCTGTATGGACCGTATGGAGTGAATATAGAGGGACGATTGCGGCTTAATTAATCGAGATAGGTTTGCAGCACCTGCAGATATTGGCGCAGGATGTCAGGCTGGCGCGCCAGCCGGGATTTTGCCTCCAGCGCCAGGGCACGCGCGCGTTCAGGCTGCGCCAGCAATGTGGTGACCGCGCTCCAGCAGGCATCGATCGATTTGACCTGAAGCACGCCCTGGTCGATACCGAGCATTTCGATATCGGCACTGATATTGCTGTCGGAAGGTCCGGTGATAATTGCGCAACCGATGCTCGCCGGTTCGATGAGGTTATGTCCGCCGGTATCGTCAAAGGAACCCCCCATGATGACTATCCGCGCGTGAGCCATTAGCGACCCCAGTTCTCCCAGGGTGTCGGCCAGGTAAACTTCGGTTTCCAGCGTCACTGGTTGTGCCTTGCTGCGCACCGCGTAATTCATTCCGAGGCTATCGATATCGGCCTGGATACTTTTGCTGCGCGTGGGATGGCGCGGAGCGATCACCATCAGCATGGATTGCAGGGCGGCGGGGCGCGCGGCCAGGAAGTCGCGCTCTTCGCCGGTATGACTGGAGGCCAGCAGTAAATAATCGCGATCGACCAGGCGCGCCGAGGGTGCCGGCGCCTGCGGAGCGGCTTTCAGGTTGCCGAGAATGCGAACCTGTTCGAGGTTTGCGTCGAGGCTCTCAAACGCCTCGAGATCAACACCACCACGGACCAGAATCTGCGCGAAGTATGCCAGGGTGTCGGTTAACAACCCGCGCACGAACTTATTGGACTGCAGGGATTTTTTCGACAGGCGCGCGTTGACCAGAAGCAGGTCGATATCCTGTCGACGGGCCTGGTAGAGTAACTCGGGCCAGAGTTCGGTTTCCATGATCACGCCGAGCTTGATGTTATGGCGCGTGTAAAATTGCCGGCAGTGCCAGTAACAATCGATGGGAATGACGGCAATGCGCACCGAATCGGCAAACTCGCGTTGAATCGCCCGGTAGCCGGTGGCGGTAAAACTGGTAAACAGGATCCTTTCGCCGCTCTCCATTAGCGCCTGTACCAACGGGGCTACGGCACGAACTTCGCCGACGGATGCGGCGTGTACCCAGATGCGGGATTCATGATCCGCAGTGTCTCGCGCCATGCGCAGTTTGAGGTAGCGGCGGAGTGCGTGCTTGCGTCCATGTTGCCGTGCGTGCGCCAGCCAGAACAGGTAGAGCGACAGAGCCAGCAGGCGATAGGCCAATCCCGGGGCAGTGGCAGTCATCTGCAGTCGCTCACCGCTCAGGTCCGGATGCTCATGGATAAAAAGGCGCCTCACCCGGTGGGCGGGTCTTGAAGCGCTGATGTATCCACATGTAATTTTCGGGAAATTCGCGTACCCAGGTTTCAATCGACCGATTGATGGCGCTGGCATCGGCGATTTCGTCGCCGCTTGGAAAGTCTTCGAGCGGGGCGCCGATGTGCAGGATATACCCGGTGCCGTCCTGCTTGCGCTCGGGGTAGTACGGCAGCATTGCCGCGTTGGTCGCCTGCGCCATGCGCGAACTCGCCGAAATTGTTGCCGTGGCGACACCCATGAATGGCGCGAATACGTTCCGCTCGCGCTTGAAATCCTGGTCGGGGGCGTACCAGGTCGGGATCTGTTTGCGAATACCCTTCATCAACTGGCGGGTACTTTTGCGTGACACGATATCGACCAGGTAACTGTGTCGGCGCGTGTAGAGATAACTGTCGAACATGAGGTTGCGCTGGGTGCGATACATACCCTGCAAAGGCATGAACAGGGTCAACAGGCGGCCACCGATTTCGAGGCTGGTATAGTGCCCCGTCAACAGGATCGCGCCACGACCACTTTCCAGCACCGCGTCAAGGTGTTCGCGCCCCTCGATTTCGACCAGTGGACGCAGTTTGTCGTCACTCCACCACCAGCACATCGCCATTTCGATCAGCGAAATACCCATGTTGCGATAGCATTCGAACTTGATGTGATTTCTTTCGTCGTTGGACTTTTCCGGGAAGCAGCGTGCCAGGTTGGTATCGATGACCTGCTGACGGGATCCGGAGATAAGAAGAAGCAGCTGTCCGAGTAGCCGACCGACCCCCAGCGCGGCGCGATAGGGCAACAGCGACACCAGGCGCAGGCTGGCGAAAATGCACCACATCGGCCAGTATCTAGGGTGTAGGTAATCGCTCGCTTTAAATAGTACGGAGCTTTGCTCGCCCATCGCCTACCGCTTGACTAGAGAATCATTGGCATCGATCAAGTCTTCATCACGCAGGATGCCAGCCGCCTGTTTCAGGCGTAGCTTGTTCAGTACGTACTGGTAACGTGCACTGGCGAAATCGCGCTGCGTACGATAGGTTTCGCGCAGCGAGATCAGTACGTCGACAGAAGTTCGCGTGCCGACTTCGAACCCTGCCTGGGTTGCCTCGAGTGCTATTTTGCTGGATTCAAATGCCTGCTCGAGCGCCTTCACCTGGCTGATGCCCGAAACCACGTCGAGAAAAGCGGTGCGCGATTGCTGGGCCGCGAGCCGGGTTTGCAACAGAGCGGTGTTTTGAGCCGCGAGCAATCTCGATGCGGACTGGGCGCGTTCGGCGGAGATGCGGCCCCCCTTGTACAACGGGATTTCCAATGAGATGCCGACAGACAAATCATCCTGCTGCGAATCACCCAGCAGGTCATCGTTGCTATCCCTGCCCTGGTAACTTGCGAAGAGATCGACGGTGGGATTGCGGTTACGGTAGTTCTTGTCGCGGTCATAACGTGCCGCATTGAGGCTTTCCTGCGCGGCGCGCAGATCGAGATTGTTGTTCAGTGCCAGGGTCACCCAGGCCTGTATGGTGGCGGGGTCGGGCAGCACCAGCTTGAGGTCTTCGCCAAGCGGATCCAGGTTCCTGATCGAGGTGTCGGCAGTGAGCACCACCAGGGACTGGAACGAGTTTTCAAGTATGTTTTCGGCGAGAATAACCTGGGCCTCTGCGTTGTCGAAACTGGCCTGGGCCTCGTGCACGTCGGTGATGGCGATGAGCCCGACTTCGAAACGCTTCTGTGCTTCTTCGAGCTGCCGCGCTATGGCATTGCGCTCGGCGTAGGCAAATTCAGCGTTGTCCCCGGCCGCGAGAATACTGAAATAAGTTTGTGAAACGCGCAGTATCAGCGATTGACGTGCTGCATTCAGGCGCGCCTTTTCGGCCCTGGTGTTGGCCTCGGCGATGTTGATATCGCCATCGGTCACGGTGTTGTAAAGCGACTGCGTCAGGTTAACAGCATAGCCGATATTGTCGGAACTGTTGGTGCCGGTATTCGAGTTATCCGATTCGGTGATACGGCCGTCCGCATTGAA
The DNA here is from genome assembly GCA_022340305.1 of Gammaproteobacteria bacterium. GTDB lineage: Bacteria > Pseudomonadota > Gammaproteobacteria. Next base: position 31,723 of record JAJDOF010000086.1, on the reverse strand, counting down.
GAATACCTGCGGCTTGTTTCCCGACCTGGCCAGCGGCAGTGCCTGGATTGCCGCCAGGTAGTTTGATTCGGCAATCATTAATTCGGCATCGTTTTCGAGGGCGAGCTGGTAAACCCTGAGTAGATCTTCGGCGGATGAGGTTTGCCACCAGGAGAGCGTGACCAGAAACCCGGTGAATAGTAGAGCAAGCTTTGACAAGGGTGGTTCCATCGATGGTTTGTTTGAGCGTAGCGAATTATAAAGAAACTGCAGGCCGATTAATACACGGTCATTTAATAAAGGGGCATGTCACGATCGACCTCGCGCGCCCAGGCATCGACGCCACCGTCAAGATTGATCAGACTGGCATTTATTTGCCCTTGCAAAAAGCCGATTACCTGCCGGCTGCGCACGCCGTGATGACAAATGACAACAATCTCTGCGGATTGCGGCAGTTCATCGATGCGTTGCGGAATCTGCCCCATGGGCAGGTTACTGCTGCCCGCAATATGACAGATATCAAATTCCCAGGGTTCTCTGACGTCGAGCAGCATGGGTTTGGCCTGCTGCAGGTGTGCCGCCAGTTCGGATGCGCTCATTGACGACATCAACTATCCGGCTGTTTGCAGACGCGGCAAATCGGTTTCGAACAGCGACTGCGTGGTCCACTCACCGGTGCCGACACGCGTGATCAGCAGCGCCTCCATCACCGGTGACTTGCCACAGATGATAAACAACCTGCCGCCAATTTTGAGTGCCTGCTTAAGGTTTTGCGGCACCGCCGGCAGCGAGGCGGTAACTGCGATGGCATCGTAGCTTTCGGGGGCGTCGAGTTGACTGAGCGGCATTTGTTCAAATTCAATCCGCTCGCATCCAAGGCGATCGACATTCGCGCGTGCGCGTTCGATAGTGGCGGCGTTGGCATCGATACTGCGGACATGGCCGGCCAGGGCGGCGAGACAGGCCGAGATATAGCCGCTGCCGCTGCCGACTTCGAGAACCTGATCATCGCTAGCGAGCAACAGTGCCTGCAACATCCGCCCCTCGACGGTCGGCGGCAGCATGCGCACCCCATTGCCGAGCGGAATCTGGCAATCGGCGTAAGCAAGCCCGCGGTAAGCCGGATCGACAAAATCCTCTCGATTGAGTCCCTGGATAACGGAGAGTACCTGGTGATCCAGCACTTCCCAGGGTCGGATCTGTTGTTCGATCATGTTGAACTTGGCGATTTCAGTATTGTTCATGGGCAACGCTAGCTGTGATGGATGGATGCGTTACAGTTTATAACATTGCCACGCCCGGTATTACCAGTCGTTGCTGGCATAATTGTGCGTTATTTCGGCATGCGGCTCAATATCGCACAAGGCGACCACACTGAGATCATCGTAGTAGCAGGCGTTGGGATGGTCCGAATGGTTGATATACCTGAGGTCGCAGGTGACTTCGATGGCCTCGTCCGCGTTGATCCACAGCACGTGGCTGCCATCGACCTGGCTCGGGATGCCCCGAATGTGGCCGATAACGGTCCCGGCAGGTATTGCAACGCTGGCAAACAGACCTTTGCCATGAATTGCGCTAGCGGCGACGTAAAAGGGAGGTGGAAATGGAGTTTTGAATTTCAACGGCTTAAGAGTATTATTTTGCAACTGTCCTCGGAATATAACAAAAATATAGTATTCCGTGAATGCAGCACGAAATCGGCCGCGCTGACGTAATCGTCTCGATCATCGCCACGCGGTAATCCGTGCCTAACCCAGGGGGAGTTTTCAAAAGTGATTAATAAAAACCTGATTTTCGGCCTCGCGCTTCTATGCGCGACGCCAACGCTGTCACTGGCATCCGGCTTTGCGCTGATCGAGCTCAATGCGCGCGGGCAGGGTAACGCCTATGCCGGGGCATCGGCTTATACACCCGATGCCTCCACTGTATATTTCAATCCGGCGGGCATGATGTTGTTGCAGGACGACCAGATGACGGCCGCCGCGCACGTGGTCATGCCGAAATCGTCCTTTAATGACGACGGCTCGAGGGCGTCGGATTTATTGGGTGGTGCGCCGCTGACAGGCACGGATGATGACGGTGGATCCAATGCTTTCATACCCAATTTTTACTGGGTTACCGCCTTGAGCGAAGACATGAAATTTGGGCTCGGGTTTAACGCGCCTTTCGGTCTCGCGACCAAGTATGATGACACCTGGCGTGGTCGGTACCACGGTGTTATCTCCGATCTCAGAACAATCAACTTCAATCCAAGCCTCGGTTACCGGGTTAATGACAAGATGTCTGTCGGTGGGGGGCTTAATGTAATGCTGGCCGATGTCGATTTGAGCAGCGCCATCGATTTTGGCGCGATTTGCTATGCTTCTCTCAATCCGGCCACCTGCGATGCTCTGGGCTCTAAACCTCAGGAGGCGGACGGTTTGGCGGAGCTTGAAGGTGATAACTTTGACGACCTGGGATTGGGGTTTAATTTTGGCTTGCTCTACGAAATTTCGAGCCAGACCGGCGTCGGTGTCGCCTTTCGCTCCGAAGTCGATCTCAAGGTAAAGGGCGATGCCAGCTTTGCGGTCCCGGCAAGCTCTTCATTCGTGTTCGCCAACAACGCTTTCATCGACACGGGTATCAAGGCGGAGGTGACCACGCCGGCGAGTCTTTCGGTCAGTCTGTCTCATCGCATGGAGCAGATTACCTATCTCGCGGATATCACCTGGACCGGCTGGAGTTCATTCGACGAACTGCGCATAAAGTACGACAACCCGGACCAGCCAGATTCGGTCACGACGGAAGACTGGAACGACACCATGCGTTATTCCGTCGGCATCGACTACCAGTACACGGACAAGCTGGTATTGCGCACCGGTATCGCCTACGACGAAACTCCGGTGCCGAGCCCCGAGCGGCGCACGCCACGCCTGCCGGGTAATGACAGGACCTGGTTGTCTTTTGGCGCCAGCTACCAGTACAGTCAACAACTGAGTTTCGACGTCGGATATTCACACCTGTTTGTGGACGATCCGAAAATCAACAATGAATTCGAAAGCGGTATACCCACCCTCGAGGCCACTCTGACGGGCGACTACGAAGCATCCGTTGATATTTTTAGCGCACAATTGAACTGGCACTACGAGTGAGGGAGCCATCATGAAAAATATTAAACTGATTTCTCGGATACTCCTGGCTTTTATGGTCGTTGCCTGCAGCTCCGAGCCCTCCACCGATCTGAAGGACTCGATCGACGAGGTAACGCCGGAAACGGCAAGTTCGAGCACTCCGACAGCCCTGTTTGATCCGGCCGATAGCGTGATCCCGTTTCCGAATAACCTGCTGTTCGGCGGATCCACGGACGGCACGTTGAATATTCCGGTCGCCGACAGCAACGATCTGTCCGATCCGCAGGTCGCGCTGAACGCCCTCGACGGATTTTCGCCAGTCGCGCCGATGTCGAGCGGGTTCAGTACCTCGATTGACTCGTCCACGGTGAATGCAAACTCCGTACGGGTTTACCAGGTGACGTTGTCGGGTATCGGCGGCGCAGTGATTGCCATCAATAGCCAGTTGACGTTTGGTGTGGATTATTTTGCGACGCTTTCCAGCATCGATCCGTCGCAGTCGACACTGGCGATCCTGCCACTGAAACCGCTGGCGTCCAGTACGTCGTACATGGTCGTCGTCACCGATGACCTGAAATCGACCAGCGGCAAGGCCTTCGGCCCGTCGGTAACCTATCGGCTGATCAAGAATCTGCCCGACCCGCTGGTGTTTGGCGATCCGAGCCTGCCGGGTGCGCTGCGCTCACTGGATATGGCCGATCTGGCCTCATTCGAACAATTGCGCCAGATCGTCCGCGTCAGCGAGGGAACCGCCGCCGGTTCCGATGCCGCGATCGAAGTCAGCGATATTATTGTCAGCTGGAGTTTTACCACGCAGTCGATTGGCGACGTGCTAACCACCGTCAGGGCAGTCACACCAGTGCCGCCGGCAACGTCGCTGGTTGCGTCTACCGTCACGGTCGGCGCTTCCGGCCCGGGACGTTCACCGCTGGGTGCTGCCAATGTCTTTGTCGGCTCGTTGCAATTGTCCAACTACTATCTCTCGGCACCCTCACTGGCCGACCCGACAGCGATTCTGACCAGGCCGTGGCAGGCGGCCAACGAGTTTCCGCCCGGTAGCGGTCTCAGGAATCTGACCGGGGCCAATCCGTTGCCGATGGTCACCGGCGCGGTCACGATTCCGATCATGGTGACGGCGCCGGTCGATACCGTTACCTTTCCGAAACCGTGGAAAACAGTGATATACCAGCATGGCATCACGCGCTTTCGCAGCGATGTTCTGGCGATCGCGGATGCGCTCGCCGCGGCGGGCTTCGCGGTCGTCGCAATCGACCTGCCGCTACACGGGTTGAACAGCAGCAGCCCGTTTTACCAGGCGGGCCTGGAGCGCACCTTCGATGTCGATTTTGTCGGTGAGGATGCCGACGGGAATATCATTTCGGAGGGTCCGGACGGCATCTCCGACAGTTCAGGGGTGCACTTTATCAACCTGCGGAATCTGCTGGTAGCGCGCGACAACGCACGCCAGGCCACCGCTGATTTATTTGCGCTGGCCAAGGCGGTACCCATTATAGATGTCGACGGAGACACCATTGGCGGGGATCTGGATGTCAATAACCTCTACCTCGCTGCGCATTCGCTCGGTGCCATCGTCAGCACGCCCTTCGCCTTGTTGGAGCCGACGCTCAAGGATATGGTATTCGCCAATGGCGGTGGCGGCATCGCCAAGATCCTCGATGGTTCCGCGAATTTCTCGTCGACCATTGTTGGTGGACTGGCCGCTGCCGGGATAGACAAGGGCACTCCCGACTATGAGAGTTTTCTCGGTGCGGCGCAGACCGTGCTCGACGATGCCGATGCGGTCAATTACGCCGTCGACCTGGCGGCGAAAGGCGAGGGTATCCTCTTTTTCGAAGTCGTTGGCGGTAACTCGTCGCCGTCCGACCTGACGCTGCCCAATCGGGTGCCCGATGGCAACGATTCGTCGGGCACCGTGCCGGCGCCACTGGCGGGCACCGAGCCGATGTTGACAATACTGGGGCTAACCCATCGCAACGCGACGTTTGCCGGCGCAAACCTGCAGGTCAGCACCAAGTTTATCTCGGGCGATCACAGTTCGTTCCTGGATCCGTCGGCCGACATTGCGGTGACGACCGAGATGCAGAAGCAGATGGCTAACTTTCTTGGTAGCGACGGCAACGCGCTCGTGGTGACCGATTCCTCGGTGCTGTTGGCGCCTTAGCCTCGAATCCCGCGTGGGTTCCAGGTCAGGCGTCTCTTGCTGTGGCGCTATCCGTGTGAAATCCGAGCGCTTGCAAAGTCTTCTTGGGTGCCCCGAAGGGCAAATTCGCTAAACTGAAGCGCGGGTATTCGAGCCGGTCGGTATAAATCCTGCGTAAGCTGTCGAAATGCACCGCGAAGCCAGTGTCATCCAGCTTGCCTCCGGCGAGAAAATTATCGTGGTCACGTCGAATATCGCAGTGCCTGCGAAACAGCATCCGCCAGAAATTCAGGCCAGCCGGGAATGCGCCGCAATCGATTTCACATGGCGCAGGCAATTGTTGGGACATGTGCCAACCGGAGGATTTGCCGAAGTGAGCGCAGGCGGCGTCGAGCACCATCTGCGTACCGCGCAGGCGCCCCTCGACGCTGTAACCGGCGATGTGTGGCGTGGCGAGATCGACCCGCTGCAATAATTCGCGTGATACCAGCGGCTCGTTCTCCCAGGTGTCGAGATAGACGCAGAGATCGTCGCGTTGCCGCAGCACTTCAAGCAGCGCCGCATTATCGATCACTTCGCCGCGCGCGGCGTTCACCAGGACACAATTCTCGACCAGCGCAGGCAGTCGCGCCGCATCCAGCAAGTGAAAGGTCGGGTGCTCGCCGTCGCGCACCAGCGGCACGTGCAGGCTGATGAAATTGCATTCGGCGAGGAGCGTGTCCAACGCTACAAAAGTTTGCTCCGACTCAGCGCTTTGCTGCAACGGCGGATCGCAGACCAGGCAGTCGATGCCGAGCGCATCGAGCCTGGCATAAAGACGCGAGCCGACGTTGCCGAAGCCGACGATGCCAGCCTTCAGTTGCAGCGGGTTGAAATTTTTCTGTCGCGATAATTCGAACAGACCACTGACCACGTACTCGGCCGCGCCCTCGGCATTGCAGCCGGCCGCGTTGCTGTAACCGATATTGGCCGCGTTCAGGTAGTCGAGATCAAGATGGTCGGTGCCGATGGTCGCGGTGCCCACAAATTCAACCGGGCTGTCGGCGAGCAGCGCCGCGTCGACCCGCGTAACGGTGCGCGTGATCAGGCACTGGCAGTCACGCAGATGTTGCGGCCTGATATCGCGACCGGGCATAACAACGACTTCACCGAGATCGCCGAAGGCATCCGCGACACAGGGGATATTTTGATCGGCGAGGATCTTCACGAAACGCAGAAGCGGTCGATCAGGCTCCTGAGCAGGTGGATAGTCGGGTCGATCTGCGCCAGCGGCAGAAATTCATCGGGCTGATGGGCCTGCTTGATGGAGCCCGGGCCGATGACGATGGTCTCGGTCTGCATCGAGTTGAAGTAGGGCGCCTCGGTACCGAAGGCGACGCTACCGGTTTGCTTGCCGGTCAAATGGGTCAGGTACTGTGCGAGCTCGCTGGCCTCGTCGGTGTCCATCGCCCGGCCTTCGCCGAAAGTCTGCGTGTGCACTTCCAGGCCGCGCGTCGTGGCCACCGAGGCCGCCATCTGTTCGAGATCGGATTGCAGGGCCGCATAGCTCATCGATGGTAGAAAGCGTATATCGATCAGCAGTTCGCAGGCGCCGCAGATGCGATTCGAGTTGTCGCCGCCGTGGATATGGCCGAGATTCATGGTCGGGGTCGGAATGGTAAAGGCGGGATCATTGTATTGTCCGGCGATGCGCGCGCGGTAGGCGAACAGGGCGGTCATCAAATGATACATGCCCTCCAGTGCATTGTTGCCGAGCGCTGGATCGCTGGCGTGGCCGGACTGGCCCAGGTATTCCACCGACATCGTCAGGTTGCCCTTGTGCTGGCGAATCGGCGCCAGGCCGGTGGGCTCGCCGATCACACAAAAGCGGCCGAGCTTGTTGCCGTTGTCGGCAATCAGGCGGGCGCCGCTCATGGTGGTTTCTTCGTCGGCGGTGGCGACCAGCGTCAATGGGCGCTTGAGATTGTCAAGATCGAAACCGCTGCTGGCGGTCAACGCCAGGGCGAGAAAGCTTTTCATGTCACAGCTGCCGAGGCCATAGATGCGATCATCGGTTTCACGGGCGCTAAATGGATCGCTGGACCACAGTGTCGGATCGCAGGGCACGGTATCGGTGTGTCCCGACAGCACCAGGCCATCGCTGCCTTTTCCGGCGCGCGCAATTAAATTGGATTTGCCCTCGTCGACCGCCTGTATTTCGACTTCGAACCCGAGGCCCTCGCTCCACTCGGCAATCCTGTCGATCACGGCACGGTTACTCATGTCGAGATCGGCGTGCACGCAACTGACCGATGGCGTTGCGATCAACGCGGCAATCATTTCGCGGCTGGAGGGTATTGCTGTCGCCATGGTAGTTTCTTGTTCAGTCGTCCTGCAGATCGGTCACCGCACCCGCGGAGGCGGAACTCACCAGGCGCGCGTACTTTGCCAGCACGCCGCGCTTGTAGCGAGGTTTCGGTGCTTTCCAGTTTTTGGCGCGCCGCTTCAGTTCGGCATCGCTCAGGTCGACATTGACCTGCCGTTTTTCGGCGTCGATGGTAATGGTGTCGCCGTTTTTGAGCAGCGCAATCGGTCCGCCCACGGCGGCTTCAGGTGTGACGTGGCCGACCACGAAACCGTGCGAACCACCGGAGAATCTGCCGTCGGTTAGAAACGCGACATCTTTGCCGAGACCCTTGCCCATGATGGCCGAGGTCGGTGACAGCATTTCACGCATACCGGGACCACCCTTCGGGCCCTCGTAACGTACCACGATGACATCGCCTTTTTTCACCGTACCATCGAGGATCTTTTTCAACGCCTGCTCTTCAGAGGCAAACACGCGCGCCCTGCCGGTAAAGGTCAGGCCTTCCTTGCCGGAAATTTTGGCGACCGAACCCTCGGGAGCCAGGTTGCCGCGCAAAATGACCAGGTGACTGTCCTTTTTGATCGGGTCGCTGAGCGCGTGCACGATATCCTGGCTGGCGGGATAGGGCTCAACTTTTGCCAGGTTCTGCTTCAGCGTCTTGCCGGTCACTGTCAGGCAGTCACCGTGCAACAGGCCGGCATCGAGGAGCATTTTCATCAATGGCTGGATTCCGCCGATCTCGATCAATTCCGACATCATGGCGCGTCCGCTCGGACGCAGGTCGGCGAGTACCGGCACGCGCTTACCGATGCGGGTGAAGTCGTCGAGCTTGAGATTGACCCCCATTGACGATGCCATGGCGAGCAGGTGCAGCACCGCGTTGGTTGAACCACCGAGCGCAATGACGATAGTGATCGCATTTTCAAACGCTTTTTTGGTCATGATATCGCTGGGGCGGATGTTGGCCTTGAGCAGGCGCATCGCCGCCTTGCCGGCCTCGATACAATCTTCGGTCTTGTCTTTGGAAATCGCCGCCTGCGCCGAGCTGTTGGGCAGGCTCATGCCCATCGCCTCGATCGCCGATGCCATGGTGTTGGCGGTGTACATGCCACCGCAGGAACCGGGTCCGGGTATCGCGGTGCATTCGATATCCTTGAGCTCTTTCTTGCTGATTTTGTTTTGCGCCTGGGCACCGACCGCTTCGAACACCGATACTACATCGGTCGGTTTTTGCTTGTGACAACCGGGCATGATGGTGCCGCCGTAGACGAAAACCGAGGGACGATTGAGGCGGGCCATGCCCATCATACAGGCCGGCATGTTCTTGTCACAGCCACCGATGGTCACCAGCGCATCAAAACCCTGGCAGCCGACAACTGCCTCGATCGAATCGGCGATGACTTCGCGCGATACCAGCGAATACTTCATGCCCTCGGTACCCATTGAAATACCGTCAGAGATGGTGATGGTGTTGAACACCACGGCCTTGCCACCTGCCGCATTGGCGCCTTCGGCGGCCTTCAGGGCAAGTTGATCGATGTGCATATTGCACGGCGTCACCATACTCCAGGTCGAAGCGATGCCGACCTGCGGTTTTTTGAAATCAGCATCATTGAAGCCGACGGCGCGCAGCATCGAGCGGCTCGGGGCGCGTTCGACCCCGTCGACAACCAGTGACGAGAATTTACGGGGATTGGGTTTGGCGGATGCAGTCTTTTTTATGGCCATGAGAAGTCAGAAATCGGCAGTGAATAAGTCGCGTTAGGGTAGGCAATGCCGCAAAGCGATGCAAGCGAATAAATGCCTCAGCCAGGCCCCATAAATTGAATTTCCGCCTATACTTGAATGTTATTCGCAGCTGATACGATTCATCATGCCCGAAGCAATTTTTATCGCGGCCATATCCGCGCTCGCCGCTGCGGGGCTGGTGTGGTACTCGATGAAGGGAAAATCATCGCGCCAGTCTTCCGTGCCAGAGCCGGATGATCGCAGTCGCCTGCACGGTTTGATCGAGGCGACCGTCGGTACCACGGGTGAAACCTATTTTTATGCGCTGGTCAGGGAACTGGCGCTGTTCCTCAAGGTTGACGCCGTCTTTCTGGCGAGTTGTATAGACGACGAAGTCCATGGGTATCAAAGCCTGGCTTACTGGTGTGACGGCAGCTACATCATGAATCACCGGCTTTCCCTGCAACACAGCCTTTGCGGGGAAGGCGGCAGTTTCTGGTACATGGAAAATTCGGCAGGTAAATTGTTTCCGAATGCTTCCCTGTTGCGCGAACGCTTTCCGGTGTCCGGCTTTTTTGCCGTCAAGTTGCAGGATTCGTCGGGACGCCAGATCGGGATACTGGCCGGGCTGAACCGCTCATCGCTGCATCCCGAGGAAAGCGATATACAGATGATCAAACTGTTTGTCGCGCGCGCCTCATCGGAGCTCGAACGCATACAGGCGCTAGGCGAGACCTTGATGGAAAAAGAGCGCGCCCAGATCACCTTGCATTCGATTGGCGATGGCGTCATCACCACCGATAGCAAAGGCTGCATCGACTACATGAATCCAATCGCCGAAGCGCTGACCGGCTGGCGTTATCACCAGGCCATGGGGCTGTCGATGGAGGCCGTGCTGCATCTCGAGGACGAGCAGACCGGGAAGGTCATTCCCGATCCAGCGCAGCACTGCCTGACGGAAAAGCGGGTGATTGCACCGAAGACCGACAATGTCCTGATATCCCGCGGCGGGGAGCGTTACTCGATTCAGGGAACCGCCGCGCCGATGATCGATGCGCAGGGCAATAGCATTGGCGTGGTGCTGGTGTTCAAGGATGTGTCCGCCTCACGGCGCATGCAGAAAATGATGGCACACCAGGCTACTCATGATCCGCTGACCGGCCTGGCCAACCGCGTCGAGTTCGAGCAAAGGCTGGATTCGGCGCTGCAATCAGCCAAGGATTTCGAAAACACCCATGCACTGCTGTTCCTCGACCTCGATCAGTTCAAGATCGTCAACGACAGCGCCGGCCACGTCGCCGGTGATGAATTACTGAAGCAAATATCGTCGCTACTCGCGGGACAGCTGCGCGGGCGCGATACGCTGGGGCGCCTCGGCGGTGACGAATTCGCCGTGTTGCTGGAAAACTGCCCACTCGCCAAGGCGGGCAAGGTGGCCGAGATGCTGATCGATACTGTCCGTGAGTATCGGTTTGTCTGGGATCAGAAGACTTACCGGGTCGGCGTCAGCATCGGTATTGTACCGATTCGCGCCGAGACGGTGTCGCGCAAGCAATTGATGCACGATGCCGATCAGGCCTGTTACAAGGCAAAAGATCTCGGCCGTGGCTGTTCCTATACCCACACCGAGGCCGAGGCTGCGCTGGTCAGCCGGCCGGGAGAAAAGCTGCAGCGCAAGGATATCGACAACGCGCTTGCCGAGGAGCGTTTCCTGCTAATGTACCAGCCGATAATCGCCCTCGACTGCGATCAAACCCTGTTACACAGGCGTGTCGAAGTCCTGTTACGTATGCTGGACGAAGAAAACCAGGTTATAACACCGGGCGCTTTCCTGCCTGCCGCATCGCGGTTTGGTTTGATAACCAAGATAGATCGCTGGGTGATCAATCGGGTACTGCGGGGTTACGCGCATGTATTTATGCAAAATCCGGATCTGGTGGTGAGTCTGAATCTGTCATCCGCCTCGGTCGCCGATGAATCACTGGTCGAGCACCTGCTACAGGTGTTTGGCAATTCGGTGGTCAATCCGGAGCAGGTCTGTTTTGAAATGTCCGAGGCAAGTTTTAGCCATAACCTGGCAAATGCCAGTCGTCTGATCGAGCGTCTGCATGACATGGGTTGTGAGGTTTCCATCGACAATTTTGGCAGTGGCCTGGCAAATTTCTCGGCACTGAAGGATTTGCCGCTGGATTTCATCAAAATTGAAGGACAGCTGATTCGCGATATCAGCAGCGATGACGTCGACCTGACGATGGTAACTGCAATCAACCAGATGGCGCATTTGCTGAATATTCGTACGGTCGCTGAAAACATGGACAATGAGCTGGTGCTAACCCGGCTTAAATCGATCGGCATCGACTACGCCCAGGGTTTTTACCTTGGCGACCTGCAACCGCTCGACAATCTGGGCAGCAGCGTTGAGGATTTCAGTGGATTCGAATTCCAGTTGAGCTAGCCTGCATTAGTCTCGAGCAGGGCAGCGCTGCTGCACTCAATTGCCAACCACCGTAGATCGACGTTCGAGGATCATGGTATCGCGCCAGCGATCGCCCTGTTGAGCGATGCGTTCGCGAATACCCACCTCGCGGAATCCGTGGCGCAGGTGCAATCGCAGGGTGGCCTTGTTTTCCGGGAAAATTGACGAATAGAGACTCCAGATCCCGTTATTCTCTGAAGCGGCTACCAGGGCTGCCATCAGCTCGTTGCCAATTCCCCTGCCAAGATGTTCGCTGGCCACGTAGACGCTGACTTCGGCTACGCCACGGTAACAGTCCCGTGCCGACACCGCTGCGAGCGCCGCCCAACCCAGAACCTGGTCATCCCGTTGCGCGATCAATCGACATACCGGGAGATATTTCCTGTTCCAGACGCGCCATTCCGGGGCGCGGGTTTCAAAGGACGCTTCACCGCTGTCGAGCCCCTGTTGGTAGATAACAAGAACCGCGGCGGCATCCGATTCCACGAGGTTACGTATCATCTTTTTTGCATTTATCCATGAAGTTAGCTGCTGATGCGGTGTATTTATCATGATATACGCGGTTAAAGTAAATGATCAATATCTTGGCTGGACGCCTCGGTTATGTTACTTTTCTGCCACGGAGCAAACAATAAAGCTCCTTTATTGGTCGGAACGGTTTAATAAAAGGGTGATCAGCCCACCAAAAAGTCACACCGACAATTCATCAAGTAATAACAATTTGGAGAGAGTAACCAATGAAACTTTTTAAAACGCTGGCAGTATCTGCGGCAGTTGCACTTGCGTCTACATCAGGTGTCGCCAATGCAGGTACGCTTCAAGACGTAAAAGCCCGCGGCGAACTTAACTGTGTGGTAACGACCGGTGTAGCCGGTTTTGGCGCACCCGATGACTCCGGTCGTTGGGCAGGTTTTGACGTCGATTTTTGTCGTGCCACTGCTGCCGCGGTACTGGGTAGCCCGGAAAAGGTCAAGTTTGTTCCGACCACCGGTAAAACCCGTTTTACCGTATTGAACTCGGGTGAAGGCGATATACTGTATCGCAACACTACGATCACCATGAGCCGTGATGTCGACCTGAAACTGACTTTTCTCGGCGTTAACTACTACGACGGCCAGGGCTTCATGGTGCCCAAGGCACTCGGCGTAACCTCCGCCAAGCAGCTTGACGGTGCTTCAGTCTGCATCCAGACCGGTACCACAACTGAGTTGAATCTTGCCGACTATTTTCGTGCGAATAACATGAAATACGAGCCGGTGACGATTGAAACCAACGAAGAAGGGCAAACCAACTATACCGCCGGTCGTTGTGACGTTTACACCACTGACGCGTCAGGCCTCGCGGCTACCCGCAGTACCTTCGATCACCCCAATGCGCACATCCTCCTTCCGGAAATTATTTCCAAGGAACCCCTCGGACCAGCCGTTCGTCAGGGCGACGATGAATGGGCCGACGTTACCCGTTGGGTACTGAATGTTCTGATTGCGGCCGAAGAGGCGGGCATCACCCAGGCCAACGTTAAACAACATGCCAGTAAAGCCGGCAGTAATCCGGATATCAACCGTATCGTCGGTACCGAAGGCGATTTTGGTTCGATGATCGGACTCGACAAGCAATGGGCGGTACGCGCTATTTCTGCGGTAGGCAACTACGGCGAGATTTTCGAGCGTAACATCGGTGTCAATACCTCGCTGGGTCTTGCACGCGGCTTGAACGCGCAGTGGACCAAGGGCGGTATCCTGTACTCACCCCCGGTTCGTTAAACCGTAGTAATGAAGCGGCGGTCTTACAGACCGCCGCTTCAATATATCAAGGCGACACGAGATGACTCAATATTCGGGGACCTACTCAAAATGACGGCAGAAACTTCATCCGGCAACACCTCACTTTTGTATCGCCTGTTTTTTGACAAGGAACTGCGTTCGGTCACGATACAGGTCATTACCATGGCCCTGATCATCGCCTTTTTCTTTTTCATAGTCAGCAACGCCATCACCAACCTCGAAACGATCGGCAAGGGCTATAGCTTTGACTTCCTCTGGGATGCATCGAACTACGATATCAACCAGACCCTGATCGAATACGACTCCCGCAGCCCGCACTGGAAGGCTGCCGTAGTGGGTATATTGAATACCCTGCTGGTAGCCGTCGCCGGAATTATTCTCTCGACCATTGTTGGTTTTCTACTGGGTGTGTTACGCCTGTCCAGCAACTGGCTGATCAATCGAACCGTCTACGTCTACATCGAATACGTGCGCAACGTGCCGGTGTTGCTTCATATCTTATTGGTTCACGGCATTATCGTGAACAATCTGCCGGTTCCGAAAAACGCGATGATGGCCTTCGATGGTACCTTGTTCCTCACCAATCGCGGCTTTTATACGCCGAAACCCTTATTTGAACCTGCCATGTGGGCCGTGTTGATTGCCTTCGTCATCGGCATTGCATTTACCATCTGGTTTAAAGGTTACGCCAAGAAAATCCAGGACGCGACCGGTAAAATATACCCCGTCCTGTGGATCAGCCTGGGCGCGATCCTGCTGTTCCCGATCATTGTTTTCTTTCTCGCCGGTATGCCGCTGAGCTGGGATTATCCACTGCTCCAGGGCTTTAACTTCAAGGGCGGATTGGTACTAAGACCGGAATTTGTGGCCCTGTGGATTGCACTGTCACTTTATACGGCTGCCTTTATTGCGGAGATCGTTCGTGCTGGTATCCAGGCAATCAGTCACGGTCAGACCGAGGCGGCATTCGCCCTCGGCATCAAGCCCAGTCGCACCATGCAGTTAATCATTATTCCGCAGGCCTTGCGCGTTATCATTCCGCCGCTTTCCAGTCAGTACCTCAACATCACCAAGAATTCGTCGCTTGCGATTGCCATCGGTTACATGGATATCGTCGCGACCATCGGTGGAATATCGTTGAATCAGACGGGACGCGAAATGGAATGTATGACCATCGTCCTGGGCATATACCTGGCGTTTTCCCTGATGATATCGGCGTTTATGAACTGGTATAACAAACGCATGAAACTGGTGGAGAGATAACATGAGCACTGAACTATCTCACGTCGTAGGCGAACACCCGGACCTGCCGCCTCCAGTCACCGAAGTCGGCGTTATCGGCTGGATTCGTCACAATCTGTTTTCATCGACGTCCAACATCGTTATTACGGTTCTGACGCTGTACCTGCTTTACGTCATTGTCCCGCCAATGCTGAACTGGCTGTTTCTCGATGCGGTATTTTCGGCCGATTCCCGTGATGATTGTCGCGCCATAGCCGAGGCAGCTGGCGATGAACTCGGCGCCTGCTGGGCTTTCATCGGCAAACGTTTCGAAATTTTCGTGTACGGTTTCTATCCAGCTGAAGAACGCTGGCGGGTCAATATTTCGTTCGTCCTGATGATCGCTGCACTGATACCGGTACTGTTCGACAATGTCCCCAATCGCAAGCAAGGATTATGGTTTTCGTTAGCTGCGCCGGTCATCATTTGCTGGTTGCTGATCGGTGGCATGGGCCTTACCCCGGTACCCACCGACAAGTTTGGCGGCTTCATGCTCACCCTCACTATCGGTGTCACCGGTATCGTCGGTTCTCTGCCGATCGGTATCGCCCTGGCGCTGGGGCGGCAGTCCCACATGCCCGCACTGCGGATGGTCTGTGTCGCGTTCATCGAGTTCATTCGCGGTGTACCGCTGATTACGCTGCTGTTTGTCGCCTCGACCATGTTGAATTACTTCCTGCCGCCGGGCACGACCTTTGACCTGCTGTTACGCGTATTGATCATGGTCACGCTGTTTTCATCGGCCTATATTGCCGAGGTCATCAGGGGCGGTTTGCAGGCCATACCCAAGGGGCAGATCGAAGCGGCCGACTCGATGGGATTGAAATACTGGCAATCGATGCGTTTGATTATTTTGCCGCAGGCGTTGAAAATTTCGATTCCTGGGATCGTGAATACTTTCATCGGCCTGTATAAAGACACCACTCTGGTCATTATCATCGGCCTGTTCGACCCGCTCGGCATGGGGCGTGCATCGCTTGCAGATACCAAGTGGCAAGGGCTGTCGACGGAAATTTATGTGTTTGTCGCGATCTTTTTCTTTGTATCCTGCTTCTCGATGGCTCGATACTCGCTGTATCTAGAAAAGAAACTCCATACCGGACATTAAAAGTTAACCAAGGTATAAATTTATGAGTAGTCAACCAGAAGCCCCCGTACTTGAAGTATCCGATGAGGTAGTCATCAAGATCAAGGATATGCACAAGTGGTATGGTGCATTTCATGTCCTCAAGAACATCAACCTGGAAGTCAATCGGGGTGAGCGAATCGTAATATGCGGTCCGTCGGGATCGGGTAAATCGACCATGATTCGTTGCATTAATCGGCTCGAGGAACATCAGCAGGGCGATATCATCGTAGAGAATGTCGAGCTGACCAACGATCTGAAAAATATCGACGCGATTCGGCGCGAGGTCGGTATGTGTTTTCAACACTTTAACCTGTTCCCGCACCTGACGGTGATGGAGAATTGCGCGCTGGCACCGATCTGGGTCAAGCAGATACCACGCAAGGAAGCCGAAGCAACGGCGATGAAGTTTCTGGAGCGCGTAAAAATTCCCGAGCAGGCGGACAAGTTTCCCGGCCAGTTGTCTGGTGGCCAGCAGCAGCGTGTCGCCATCGCGCGCTCGTTGTGCATGAACCCCAGGATCATGCTGTTCGATGAGCCGACCTCGGCTCTCGATCCGGAAATGATCAAGGAAGTACTCGACGTCATGATCGAACTCGCCCAGGAAGGTATGACCATGTTGTGCGTGACCCACGAAATGGGTTTTGCCAAGACCGTGGCCAACCGCGTAATCTTCATGGATGGCGGTGAAATCATCGAAGAAAATGAGCCGCATGAATTTTTCGACAATCCGCAGCACGAGCGTACCCAGCTGTTCCTGAGCCAGATACTCGCGCACTAACCATTGCGATAGGGCCGGTATGGAATACGCTCGACGAGCGCATTCCATACCGGCCTTTTTTATTGCTGAAGACTGATATTCCTGTCGGTCGTAGCGAAGTCCCGGCGGTTTGCGCTGTCCGGCGCATTGGGAATCTTATCCCTCGATTAGCCGTCATTCCCGCAGAAGCGGGAATCTAGCATTATTTGCAGTCATTCCCGCGAAAGCGGGAATCTTGCAAAGTATTGACGAGGTAACTGGAACCGATGGTTTTAAATTCCCTTCATACGTTGGCTGCCGGACTATCATTCGAGGCTCCGGTATTGGTCCAGGGAAGTTCAAATCCTGGCAGCTGTGCTGCAAGGTCCCCGCTTGCGCGGGGATGGAGCCAAATAGTGGAGGTGGTTTAGTCGGTTGTACCCAACAAGGCTTTCAGGTCGGCAAAGGTATCCAGGCCGCGTTGGTGTTTCTCGCTTTCGCTGAGCTTGCTGGCGGTGTGTTCGGCGCCTTCGAGGTCGGCCTCGGGCAATTCGTAGAGGAAGCGGCTGGCTTCACAGTGCTGCAATGCACCAAACTTTTGCCGTGTTTTCGCATAGCTGAGTGTCAGGCTAACGGCGGCCCGGGTAATGCCGACATAAGCCAGGCGACGTTCTTCCTCGATACCGTCGTTGTTCTGCGACTGGTGATGCGGCAGGCTGTCCTCCTCGAAACCGACCAGGTAAACGTGGTCAAACTCGAGACCCTTGGCGGCGTGTATGGTCATCAATTGCACTGCATCCTGTGGCTTTTGATCTTCGCTGTTTTCGAGTATGGACATCAACGAGAGATGCGAGATCACGCCATGCAGTGATGGGTCTTCACGGTCTTTTTGTAGATTACCGATCCAGCTAACCAATTCCATGACATTCTCGAGGGCTGCCTCGGCCTGCTTTGCCGAAGTGCAGGTTTCCTGCAGCCAGGCTGGATAGTCGATTCTTGCCAACAGTGTCCTGCACAGGGACATCGCATCGTCGTGCTCGACCTGGTGACGCAATTCGGTGATCAACTCGGTAAATTCCTGAATACGGATGCGCGCACGCCGATTAAGCGATTCAAGCATGCCCAATTCGCGGATAGCAATGTCGAGGCTGCGTTTGCGCGTATTTGCGTAATCGGCCAGGTTGCGAATGCTGGTGGTGCCGATTTCACGGCGTGGCACGTTGATGATGCGCAGCAGTGCCTGGTCGTCGTCGGGATTGGTCAACAGCCGCAGGTAAGCCATGATGTCCTTGATTTCACGGCGCTCGAAAAACGCATTACCGCCAGCTACCTGGTAGGGAATCGAATGGTCGCGCAAGGCTTTCTCATAGTTGCGCGACTGGAAATTGCTGCGATACAGGATCGCGAAGTGGCTGCAGGGTATGTTTTCCTGGAAGCGTTTGCTGAGAATATCAACCACGACCTGGCTGGCCTCATCGTCGGCGTTTTTGCAGGGAAATACACGGATCAGATCGCCAGCACCTGAAGCTGACCAGAGTTGCTTGTCATAGAGGTGCGGATTGTTGGCGATAAGCTGGTTGGCGGCACCGAGAATGCGGCTGGTGGAGCGATAATTCTGTTCAAGTTTAATGACTTCGAGACTGGGGAAGTCCTGCTGGAGCCGCTGCAGGTTTTCAGGGCGGGCTCCGCGCCAGGCGTAGATCGATTGATCGTCGTCACCCACTACGGTTAACTTCTGGCGGATGTTGCACAGTGCCCTGACCATTTCATACTGACTGATATTGGTATCCTGATACTCGTCGACTAACAGGTAGCGTACCCGATCCTGCCAGTTGTTGAGCACTTCCGGATATTCGCGAAACAGTTGTACCGGTAGCATGATCAGGTCGTCGAAATCCATCGAGTTACAGGCCAACAAGTGTTGCTGGTATGCGTGGTAGAGGCGTGCCTGGTCTGAGCTAACAGCGTCTTCTGCACTCGCCATGGCGGCTTCGGGAGCGATAAAATCGTTTTTCCAGCGACTGATCTGGTACATCGCCTGGCGGATATAATCCGTTTCCAGGTCGATACGATGTGCAAGACCATCGAGACAATTTTCGACATCGCGTGCATCCATGATGCTGAAGCCACGTCGATAGCCGAGGCGGTATGATTCGCGCAGCAGGATGCGCTGTCCGAGACTGTGAAATGTGGAGATACTCAGGCCCCTGGTTGTCTTGCGGTCGAGCAGGCGGTTGACGCGTTGACGCATTTCCCGTGCAGCCTTATTGGTGAAGGTGACTGCATAAATATGCCCGGCGGCATGACCTTTATGAATCAACCAGGCGATTTTACGGGTGATGACGCCGGTTTTGCCGCTACCGGCTCCGGCCAGTACCAGGCATGGTTTATCGACGCAGGTGACAGCCTGCTGCTGGGGCGGGTTGAGATCTTTCAGGTTCAAGGGTGTTAGACTATCGGGCCAAAGGTGAGTAATGATTTCGGATTAGCGAACATGAGTTGTGGGCGTATGACAAATCTTTGCATTGATGATGCGGGCTGGTTGCAGTCCGTCGAAGTGTTTCGATCACCCAATTTCGACTCGAGGCCTGAGAATGAGCCGATAAAGCTGGTCGTCGTACACGGCATCAGTTTACCACCTGGCGAATACGGGGGTGGCCATATTCAACGGTTTTTTTGTAATAATCTCGATCCCGATCAGCATCCGTATTTTACCTCGATCTGCAGCATGACCGTGTCGGCCCATTGCCTGGTCGAACGCGGCGGTAATATTATTCAGTTCGTGTCGTTTCTGGACCGTGCCTGGCATGCCGGCGAATCGCAGTGGCGCGGTGAACCGGTCTGTAACAATTTTTCGGTTGGTATCGAGCTCGAAGGTTGTGATGACCAGGCTTACGACGAAGCACAGTACGCGAGCCTGGCGAGTCTGGTCGCCGCGTTGCGTCGAACCTACCCCGAGATCGCTGACGACGCCATTACTGGTCACAGTGACATTGCGCCTGCGCGAAAAACCGATCCCGGTCCCGCCTTCGATTGGGCCAGACTCGCGGAATATCTCAAGATTTAGCGCGCCCGTTTTATCAGCCTGGGGATTTAACGCCGTCTGGAAACCGGTTATTCGAGCCAGGCCCGAGACCGGCTGGTGCAGAAAACCTGCATGTTGTAACAGCATCACGGATGCTGTGATGCGGCATTCCGTCGCAGCACAGATGTGCCAGAACGCCGGTCTGGAGTGAAATCCATAGCTTTAGCTATGGGTTGAGGGAAGACCAGGTTCAGACGTATCTGGACAAGTCAGGACCGGGATAGGGCTCGGTCCGGCGCGCATGGTTTCGCCTGTGAGATCGGCAGATTACGCCTGCCGTTCAGTTAGATAAATAAAGAACCGAGACCGACTGGTGCAACCTGCAGGAGGTTTAGTCGAGTGCGACCCATTGTTCGTTGAGGTAGGCTTCGAGGGGCTTATAGCGGCGTTTGTAACTCATCTTGTTGCAGTCACGAATCCAGTAACCCAGGTACAGGTAATCGAGATCGCGTTTTCGCGATTCGTCGATCTGACTGAGGATGGCGAAGTGACCCAGACTGCGCTCGATATAGTCGGGGTCAAAAAAAGTATAAACCGCCGACAGGCCGCTATCGGTAAGGTCACAGACGGCAACCGCGATCAATATTCGGTTCAACCGGTACTCGAAAAACAAGGTGTCGGTCCAATCGCAAATCAGGAAGCGGTGGTAGTCGGACTTGCTCGGATTTGCCATGCTGCCTTCGTTATGCCGATTGTTGATGTAACGTCGGTACAGGTCGAAGTGTTCGTCGCGAAACCGCCCGGGCATAATGCTGATATCGATGTCCGAATTGCGCCGCAGCACGCGTTTTTCATTTCGCGAAAAGTGATGTTGCTTGATTGTGACCCGTACCGAGACACACTCCTGGCATTGCGGACAATGCGGACGGTAGATATACCCGCCAGAGCGGCGAAAACCATGACGAATCAGCTCGTTGTAGGTCTTCATGTCCATATCCATATGGGGGTTGGCAAAGGCGCTGACCGATTTACGATCCGCCAGGTAGCTGCAGGCTTCCGGAGTTGACGCAAAGAAATTGACTTTTACCTGATCGTTCATGTTCCAAACACCTGGGTTTGAGGTTAAGTTTAGAACGTAAACAGGGAGTTGTAACGAAAATTTGGGAATTTCAGCGCTGATTTTTGAGGTTTACGACGACCGCTCGTCGGAAACCCTCTTTTGAGCCCTAGCGAAGGTCGAAAAACCTGCGGCTATTGAGTAAAACAGCCTGCGCCAGCGAATCGATTGGCCGCTGTTGATGCCTCGCAACCTCGCCGAGTATATGTAGCAGATAGGCGGGTTCGTTGATGCGGCTGCTCGGTTTTGGGTCCAGATTGCGCGGTAACAGATAAGGGGCATCGGTTTCCAGCAATAATCGATCTTCGGGGATCAGTTTGACCAGCTCACGAAGTTCGAGACCGCGGCGTTCGTCACAAATCCAGCCGGTTATGCCGATGTAACAATCGAGGTTCAGGTATTCGATCAGGGCCTCTCGGTTGTCGGTAAAACAGTGGACCACGACTCGACCGAGGCGGTCCCGATTTTCCCTCAGCATCGCGGCGAACCGTTGGTGTGCATCGCGCTGATGGCAGAACAGTGGTAACTGCAGCTCGGCGGCAAGCGCCATCTGTTGTTCGAAGGCCAGTTCCTGCGCTGCCGCCGGCGAATAGTTGCGATTGAAGTCCAGGCCGGTCTCGCCGATCGCACGCACGCAGGACTGTCGCGCCAGGTTGCCCAGATCCCGATAGCTATCAGCATTCCAGTCGCTGGCGTGATGCGGATGCATGCCGCAGGTCGAGACTAGTCTGGCCGGGTGGCGAGCGCACAGTTCAATTGCCTGCGCGCTATCGCTCAGTGATGTCCCGGTGACTACCAGCCGAGTGACGCCGGCATTCGCGGCACGTTGCAAAACGCCATCAAGATCCCCCAGCAGATTCTTGTTGGTCAGGTTGACGCCGATGTCGACCAGCTCGATCACTGACGGATGCCAGTACCCCGTGACAGCAAGGCCAGGCAAATACTAAACAGCAGGGTGATGAAGAAAAGGATTACCAGCAATGCAGTGGACAGGTCGATATCGCTGCTGCCGCGAAAACCATAACGAAAGCTGTTCACCATGTAGAGTATCGGATTGCCGAGCGAGGCGGTTTGCCAGAAATCGGGCAGCAGCTTGATCGAATAAAAAATGCCGCCGAGATAGGTCAGCGGCGTGAGCACGAAAGTGGGAATTATGGTGATATCGTCGAAGCTGTTGGCGAATATCGCATTGATCAGACCGGCCAGTGAAAACAGGCAGGAGGTTAGCAAGGCGACCAGCAACACCACCAGGGGACTGTGCATGCGGAATTCGGTAAACACTAGCGATACCAGGGTAACGGCGATACCGACAGAGATTCCCCGGGCCATGCCGCCGGTGACGAAGCCCAGCAGGATAACCAGGTCCGGTACCGGTGCAATTTGCATCTCTTCGATGTGACGCGAATATTTCGCGCCGTAAAAAGACGATACGACGTTGGTGTAGGAATTGGTGATAATCGACATCATAACCAGTCCCGGCATGAGGAAATCGACATAGCTCATGCCATCCATTTCACCGATGCGTTGCCCGATAAGGTTACCGAAAATTATGAAGTACAGCGCCACCATCATTACTGGCGGGATGATGGTCTGTACCCAGATTCGGCTGAAGCGCAGTACTTCCCTGCGGGCGATGGTCAGGTAGGCAATCCAGAACTGGTAGAGCATCAGCCCAGTCCTCTTTGCTCGGGTTTGCTGGTCATCTTGACGAATAGCTCCTCGAGTCGGTTGACCTTGTTGCGCATGCGCTCGACGACGATACCCTGGGCCTCGAGTTCGCGAATCAAATCGTTGATCGAAAGCCTGTCGGGTACTTCCACCTCGATGCTCTGCTGGTCGAGTCTCACGACGTTGTCAAAACTGTTGAGCAGTGGCGCCTGTTCGAGTTCGTTACGCAGGTAGAGCACGAAGGTTTCGCTGTTGAGCTGCTTCAGCAGGTGTTGCATGCTGCTGTTCAAAATGATGTTGCCCTCGTCGATAATGGCGATGTTGCGACACATGCGCTCGGCTTCTTCGAGGTAATGGGTGGTTAGAATAATCGTCGTGCCCTGGTCGTTTATCTGCTCGAGAAAGTCCCACATGGAGCGCCGCAATTCGATATCGACGCCGGCTGTGGGTTCATCCAGGATCAGCAACTTTGGTTTATGAACCAACGCGCGGGCGATCATCAGGCGTCGTTTCATACCGCCTGAGAGTCGCCTGGCCTGTGATCTGCGATGCTGCCAGAGACCGAGTTGCCTGAGGTAGTGTTCGGTTTCGATGCGCGCGTGTTTCGCAGTGACGCCGTAAAACCCAGCCTGATTGATAACGATTTCCTCGACCGGTTCGAAGGTGTTGAAGTTGAATTCCTGGGGTACCGAACCGAGCAGTGACTTGGCGACGATAAATTCATCGTCGATGGAGTGATCGAATATCCTGACCGTACCACTGGTCTTGTTTACCAGGCCCGAAATGATGCCAATACAGGTCGATTTGCCGGCACCGTTCGGCCCCAGCAAGGCAAAGAAGTCGCCTTGTTTAACCTGTAAGCTGATGCCCTTGAGTGCTTCCAGCCCGCTGCTGTAAGTCTTATATAAATCGGTGATTTCGAGCGCTAACATTCATGGGGCCGTTGCAGAAACAGCCGACAAGCTTAGGCAAACGTTTATAAAAAGCAAGCCCCGCCGCGTTGCCAGATGCCGCAGGTCGTGCGCCAGGCTGTCGGTTGTCGCGAGCGGGAGATTGTGTCATACCGACTGTATGCCCCGGCCTGCCCATGATAACCTCGAGCGTATGGAAGACAGTTCGATCGTTTATATTTTGTTTCTGATTTTTTGCGGGGCCGCGTTCCTCGCAACCCTGGCGATGACGGTGCGTCAATCGCTGATCATCGCCTACATCGGACTGGGTTTGCTGATTGGCCCCTGGGGAATACAGCTGATCACGGATATCAGCCTGATTCAGAATATTTCCGGGGTTGGCATTGTTTTTCTGCTGTTTCTGCTGGGTCTGAACCTGCACCCACAGGAGCTGATACGGCTGGCGGGCGAGGCCACGGTCGTAACCGGGGTCAGTTCCTTGGCACTGTTGGTGCTCGGTTTTGGTTATAGCCTGATGTTCGGCTACACCACCACGGAAGCGCTGATCGTCGGTGCAGCACTGATGTTTTCCAGCACCATCATCGGCTTGAAATTGATACCGACCACGGTGTTGCATCATCAGCATACGGGGGAAATTATCATCAGTGTGCTGTTACTGCAGGATATCATCGCGATATTTCTGCTGGTCTTGATCGAAAGCAGCGTTGCTGGTGAAGCCGGCTGGTGGACAGTACTTAAACCTGTGCTGGCCTTTCCATTACTGGTGGTTGCAGCCTACCTGCTGGAAAAAAATCTGTTGGCCAGGCTTATCGCGCGTTTCGATCGCATTCAGGAGTATATATTTCTGCTTGCTTTGGGTTGGTGTCTGGGCATGGCCGAAGCTGCCGAGCAGTTGGGTCTGTCCTATGAGATAGGAGCTTTTGTCGCCGGAGTGTCGTTGGCCCGCAGCCCCATCGCGCTGTTTATTGCAGAGAGCCTGAAGCCGCTGCGTGATTTCTTTCTTATTATTTTCTTCGTGGCGCTCGGGGCTGGTTTTAATCTCGGCGTGTTACCCCAGATCTGGCTTGCGGCACTGGGGTTGAGCCTGATTGCAATAGCCGTCAAACCGTTGCTGTATCAGACACTGATGCGCCTTGCCAGGGAAACGCCCGAGCGCTCCACCGAGGTCGCCATGCGCCTGGGCCAGATGAGCGAATTTTCGCTGTTGATTGCGGTTTTGGCAGCCCAGCTGGCGATCATTCGTGCCGAAGTCTCTTACCTGATTCAGATAGCAACTCTGGTCAGCTTCGTATTCTCATCTTATTACGTCGTGGCGCGATACCCGACACCGATTGCCCTGAACGACAAGTTGCGGCGGGATTGATCGGCCTGCAACTCATGGCGGGCAAAACTGTTTTAGCCCGCGAAATGCGTAAATAGCTCACTGTGCATCGCCCTGTCCGGGGCATTAAGGCGTGATTAAGTTATCTCTCCCTATAGTGCTAATCATCCACAACAGGCAGGAGCATGACATGAAATTCCACAAAGCCAAAATGCCCACCATGATCTCGACGACGCTAGTGATCGCAGCGCTGGTATTTGCCGGAGTCGCCAGTGCCGCTGACAAACAGCAGGGGCACAAAAAGAGCATCCATGAACCACGGCACGATCTGTATGAATATGCCACGGTGCTAGAGGCTCGACCACTATACCGCGAAGTCAAAGTATCGACGCCGGTGCGCGAATGCTGGGATGAGCCGGTTTATCATACTCGCGGTGAGCATAAGTCGGCTGGTGGCATGCTCGCTGGGGGGTTGATCGGTGGCATTATCGGACACCAGATCGGCAAAGGTCGAGGCAATAAGGTGGCAACAGCGATGGGCACCCTCATCGGCGCACAAATCGGCCATCAGGCAGTCAACGCCAATGTACACTCGGAGTCTGTGCTGGCCGGATACGAGGAACACTGCAAGACCCATCAGCGGGTTAGTTACGAAGAAGTGCAGGACGGATATGACGTGACCTACGAGTATCGTGGTCGGCAATACCAACTGGTCATGCCCTACGATCCAGGTAAGCATATAAAAATGCGCATCGAGTTTACGCCTGTGATCTAATCTTTGCTAAACAGAGC
This sequence comes from Gammaproteobacteria bacterium, assembly GCA_022340305.1. GTDB lineage: Bacteria > Pseudomonadota > Gammaproteobacteria. The sequence goes on along the minus strand of JAJDOF010000086.1, from coordinate 6,158 downwards.
TGTACAACCCCAGGAGAGATATCTCTAACGAGGAAAGTAATGAGAGCGATAGTCATAGAAGATGATATCGATATCCAGCAGCAAATCGTCACGCGCTTGAAGTCCGAAGGTTTTGCAGTGGATAGTGCCGATAACGGTGATGAAGGGCTTTACCTGATGCAGGAATTCCCGGCCGATGTTGCCATCGTCGACCTGGGTTTGCCACGCATGTCTGGACTCGAAGTGATCAAGCGTATTCGCGAGCGGGGCAATAAGGTCCCGATCCTGATATTGACTGCGCGGGGACGCTGGCAGGACAAGGTCGAAGGGCTCGATGCAGGCGCTGACGACTACCTGGTAAAACCGTTCCATCACGAGGAAATGATGGCGCGTATCAGGGTCCTGATACGGCGGGCATCGGGCTGGTCGGATTCCCGCATCCTGTGTGCGCCGGTCACTCTCGACACGGCAACGCAACGCACCTATGTCGACGAGCGTGAGGTGGATTTAACCGCCTTCGAATACAAGGTACTCGAATATCTGATGTTGCACGCGGGCGAGGTCATCTCGAAGTCGGTACTGACCGAACACCTCTACGACGATGAATCCGACAATGACAGTAACGTCATCGAGGTATTCATCAGGCGCCTGCGCCAAAAGCTGGATCCTGCTGAAGATTTGAAACCCATCGAAACGCTGCGCGGACGCGGCTACCGATTCACCCTGAAGCGTGTTGAGCAACACTGAATACCAGCAGATACCACTGCAGGAGTACTAGGTGAAATCGATAAAGTCGAGATTGACGCTGGTATCGATGGTGGTACTGGTGATCTTCATGGTACTGACCGCGGTCGCATTGGAGCGAGCCGTAGTCGAGCGTGCATTACAGGCCGAAGAGGATGGCCTGCAACTGCTCATCTACAGCCTGCTGGCGGCGGTCAATCGCGATGCTGATGGGCTCGAAATTACCGTTTCTGCGGATCGCCTGTTTGAGCCCGACCTGATTACGCGTAACTCCGGATTGTATGCACTGCTATACGATCGCGACAATCGTGAAATCTGGCGCTCCAGATCGATCACCATCGGCTTTCCCGCGATCGCACCGGGCGAACTTGGCGAATGGCAGTTTGAGACCACGCAGCATCTTGCAACGCCTTATTTCCGCCTGGGTTTTGCCCTGCAGTGGCCGGATAGCAATAACAAGTTACGCCGTTATGATGTCGTGGTGTGGCGCAACGCGGTTGACTACTTTGAGCAGTTGAACCGGTTTCGCCAAACGCTGTGGGCCTGGTTGATCGTCACCACGCTGCTGTTGTTGGTGGTGATGTACCTGGTAACCCGCTGGAGTCTGAGACCGTTGCAGAAGATCGGGCTCGAAGTCAAGGCGATAGAGGATCAGCGCCAAACCGGGTTTGAACAGCAATACCCGTCTGAAATCGCGCCATTAACCGAAAACCTCAACATACTGCTGAAACGCGAACAGTATCAACGCCAGCGCTACCGCAACGCGATGGATGATCTTGCACATAGCCTGAAAACCCCACTTGCGGTATTGACCGGGCTTGGCGACCAGTTACAGCTCGAACAGTCACAGATTGAAACACTGCGAGAGCAGACGGATCGCATGAATCAGATTGTTTCCTACCAGTTGCAAAAGGCGAGTAGCGTTGCCGAAATGAGTATCAGCAAGCCGGTGGATCTGATTGCGATCATCGAAAAATTGTTATCAGCGCTGGAAAAGGTTTACCGGGAAAAGCAGGTGCGGGTGGAACGCAGTCTGCCGGCGACGATGGCGTTGCGCATGGATGAGGGCGACTGTCTCGAGATCGTTGGTAATCTGCTCGACAATGCATTCAAGTATGGCAACAGCCGGATTTCGGTGCTAGTAGAAATGGACGAGATGAGCCGCTCGATAAATATGGTGGTAGAGGACGACGGCGAGGGCTTGGAGGATAAGGAAATTGAACAAATTCTGAACCGGGGCACGCGCCTCGACGAAGCGACCGAGGGGCAGGGCATCGGCCTGGCAGTGGTCGCCGACATCGTCGATTCCTACAGTATCGAGCTCGGCTTTGGCCGTGGCAAACTGGGGGGGTTGCAGGTCAGTCTTAAATTTCAGAAAAGCTGAACGGCTTGATGATTCAGCCGCTGAGACAATGAACCCGGCTGCGTGGCTGTTTCTCGAATACGAATCAGACGGTTAGCGTCAACCAGAGTCCGTAGGCCATGATAGCCGCACCGGGCAAATAGACGAGCCTGTCTTTAATGCCTGACCAGTCGATACGAAATTGATAGTTTAGCCTCTCCATTACTAACCTCCTGATATCAGGCCTGTAAAACATCAACCCAGTCGCCTTTGAGCGGCAGTCGTGAAGTCTCAGACTGCGTATTGAACCCGCGCTGCGGGCTGGGCGAATAATGTGTCAGTCGATTGACTTTTCGACTGGCTCAGGGCTTCGATAATCGGTTCCGATGACACGTGTTTACTGACACAAAGGCTGCAGCTAAAAAAGGTCACGTGACTTTTTGAACTGACATTCTCGTCGGCGATAAACATTTGCGAGCTGCAATTGGGGCACTTCATATGCAAATCCCTGAATTGGTTCGGCGTAGTATAGTGATTTGTCATGAAATCACAATATATTGCGGTATTAAATTTATACACATACAATATATAGTGGTTGTGTCGATTTCACAGGGATGTGATTTTTTACATTCTGGCTCAGTGGCTTACAGGATAATGCTGACAAAGCACATTATGTTTCGCATATAACTGAAGTTTATTTAATTGCCTTGTTGCCGATATCGGTACGATAAATTGCCGAATCCCAGTTGATTTTTGCCACTAGTTCATAAGCGCGTTGCTGCGCTTCGCGCACATCTTTGCCGAGCCCGACAGCGCATAATACGCGCCCACCATCGCAACGAATATTGCCATCGGCGTCGGCACGAGTACCGGCATGGAAAACCTTGCCGTTTTCCGAATCAGCCGGGATGTTTTCGATCAGGTCGCCCCTGGCATAGTCACCGGGATATCCTCGGGCCGCGAGGACCACGCCGACGCTGGCGCGTTTGTCCCAGCTCGCGCTGCGGGTTGCAAGTTCGCCCTGGCATGCCGCGAGACAAAGATCGACGATATCCGATTCTAGGCGCATTAGAATAGGCTGGGTTTCGGGATCGCCAAAGCGACAATTGTATTCAATCACGCGCGCGATGCCGTCGTTGCCAATCATCAGCCCGGCATATAAAAAACCTCGGTACCGATTGCCTTCGGCATTCATCGCGATCACCGTCGGGCGAATGATGTCACGCAAAATCTGTGCTTCGATATCCGCGCTTACCACGGGTGCCGGTGAGTAAGCGCCCATGCCACCGGTATTGGGCCCGAGATCACCGTCGTCACGTGCCTTGTGATCCTGCGAACTTGCCATGGGCAGCACTTGCTCACCGTCGACGATGCAGATATAGCTTGCTTCCTCGCCAACCAGAAAGTCTTCGATGACAACCCGGTGTCCTGCCTCACCAAAGCGATTATCCGCGAGCATATCGCGAATCGTGGCGTCTGCCTCGGCGTGGCTGTGAGCGATGATGACCCCCTTGCCGGCCGCCAGGCCGTCCGCCTTGATGACTATCGGTATAGTTTGCCGGGCTGCATAGGCGCAGGCCGCGTCGAGATCGGTGAAGCTCTGGTAAGCGGCAGTAGGAATTTGGTGGCGTGCGAGGAATTCCTTGGTAAAGGTCTTCGAACCTTCGAGTTGTGCGGCGTTTGCCGTGGGGCCGAATATGATCTGGCCTGCCGCTGCGAAGCGATCCACGATACCTGCCACCAACGGTGCCTCCGGTCCGACGATGGTCAGGCCGACCCCGTTGGCCTCGGCGAATGCCAACAGCGAATCGATGTCCTCCGCGCCGATATCAATATTCTCGACATTGTGTTCGAGCGCGCTGCCCGCGTTACCGGGCGCGATATACACCCGTTCGACGAGGCTGGACTGAATCGCTTTCCATGCCAGCGCGTGTTCACGCCCACCGCCCCCGACAATTAACAACTTCATTCGATTGCTCTGGTCTGGCTAGTGTCGAAAGTGGCGCATGCCGGTGAATACCATCGCCATACCGTGCTCATTTGCCGCGGCGATGACATCTTCATCACGCATCGACCCACCCGGCTGGATGACGGCGCGGATACCGACTTCGCTGGCGGCATCGATACCGTCACGAAATGGGAAGAACGCGTCCGAAGCCATCGCCGCACCGGCCACCTCGAATCCCGCATGTGACGCTTTGATGGCGGCAATACGCGCACTGTTGATGCGAGACATCTGTCCAGCGCCGATACCGATGGTCATGTTGTCACGTGCGTAGATGATCGCATTTGACTTGACGAATTTGGCGACCTGCCAGGCAAACACCAGGTCCTGCATTTGCTGTTCATCGGGCTTGATTTCACTGACGACATCGAGACCCTGGTAAAGCTGCTGGTCGGCCTGCTGCACCAGCAGTCCGCCGTTGACGTGTTTGTAGTCATAGCGAGACTGCGCTTCATCCCATGGCTCACAACACAGCAGGCGCACATTTTCCTTGCTGGCGACCGCTGCAGTGGCACCTTCCAGAATGCCGGGGGCGATGATGACCTCGACAAACTGCTGTTCGATAATTGCGCTGGCGGTGACGGCGTCTAACGGACGGTTAAACGCAATTATGCCACCAAAAGCCGATTCAGGGTCGGTGCTGAAAGCCCGTTGGTAAGCCTGTTCGATGCCTGCAGCGATGGCCACGCCACAGGGATTGGCATGTTTGACGATTACACAGCAGGGGTCACTGAATTGCTTGACGCACTCGAGTGCTGCATCGGTATCGGCGATGTTATTGAAGGACAGTGCCTTGCCCTGGATCAGTCGGGCGTTGGATACACTCGGTTCGCGGTTATTCGCTGCCGTATAAAAAGCCGCGGTTTGATGCGGGTTTTCCCCATAGCGCATCGACATGGCGTGATGATACTGCATATTCAGCGTGCGCGAGAATTCCTGCTGTGCGCCAGCATGTGTCAGCCGACCAAAGTAGTTGGCAATGGCTCCATCGTATTGGGCGGTATGTTCGTAGGCCTTGATCGCCAGCGAGAAACGCATGCTATCGCTAACCGAATTGTCGGCTGCCATCTCCTGCCGTAATTGGGAGTAGTCGCCGGGGTCGACAACAACAGTAACGCTGGCGTGATTCTTGGCCGCGGCACGCACCATCGCCGGACCACCGATATCGATATTCTCGATTGCATCTTCGAGGCTGCAATCCGGATTAGCCACCGTTTTCTGAAATGGATACAGGTTGATGATGACCAGGTCGATCGGTTTGATACCGTGATCCTCCATGACTGCTTCATCGATACCGCGGCGGCCGAGAATGCCACCGTGCACTTTCGGGTGCAGGGTTTTGACACGACCAGCCATCATTTCGGGAAAGCCCGTATAGTCGGAAATTTCCGTGACGGCGACACCCTGTTCGGCGAGCAGCGCGGCGGTGCCGCCGGTAGACAGGAGTTCGACATCGTTGTCCACTAGAGCTTGCGCCAGTTCGATGATGCCGGTTTTATCTGAGACGCTGATCAGCGCGCGACGTATAGCTTGGGGCATTGCGGGTCCGTGTCGATATTGAGAAAGGGGGCATTATATCCGATTGTGAAAATCGGCTGTATTGAAAATGGGCAGTATTAGTGTTCGATATGGTATTGCTTAAGTTTCTTGCGCAGGGTACCGCGGTTGATGCCGAGGCAGGAGGCCGTCCTGGATTGGTTGTTGTCACAATGGTGGAGTACAGTTTTCAGCATCGGCTGCTCGACTTCAGACATCACCGTTTCAAACAGGTTGCAGGGTACCTCGCCGTCCAGGTCATTCAGGTATTTTCGAATCGTCTGTTCTACCGATTGCTGCAACAAACTTGTGTTTTTCTTGATCGCCACACTCTCTAACCACGTTAAACCACTGGCATATTTCAACACGCCAAATCAAAGCTGTCCCAGTTGCAGTCGTGAAAGTAAGCATTGATCGTGTCGAGCTGCTGCGTTGCTGTCTGTGCCTGCATTAACAGCGGCTTGACCTTGGCATAACTGTCGTTATGGGCAAGTTGCCAGTTGATATGCTTACGCGCGATCTGCACCCCCTGATGCTCACCGTAAAACGCAT
>JAJDOF010000055.1 GCA_022340305.1 Gammaproteobacteria bacterium | reverse complement strand
TATCGCGTCATCCCGGCCCCCGAGCCGGGATCTCGTGACGGTGGCACCCATGCAAGATCCCGGCTCAAGGCCGGGATGACAGCCGTTTGGCGCTGATGACGGCGGGTTGGGGCTTAAGGTGGTTAGATCCCAGGGGTTGAGGACCCGGGGCGATCGAAGCCAACAGTCCTGCCTGCTGATTTTGCTGAGACAGTGGGCCCCAGGCTTCGAATAGCGCGGCGCCGGGAAGATCAGCCGGGCGAGACGAGCGCCTGCAATGCCGCTTCGTCGAATGACTTGTCGACTTTAAGGTAAGCGACGCGGTCGGCCTCGTATACCGACACTTCCTTTACCCCGGAAACGGCCATGGCGCGATCCACGAACCTGTCGATCTCGGTCTGCTCGAGCGCTTTCAACGACACGATCCTGGATTTCAGGTAAGCCGGCGCCTTCATGGTTAACGCCACCGCAAACCACAGGCCGAGAATGCCCGCGAGCCACGCAAAGGTAATCGCATAATCACCCGTGGCGAGCAAAAATCCCCCCACCAGGCCACCGCAAAAAGCGCCGAGAAACTGCGCGCTCGAGAACAGCCCCATCGCGGTACCCTTCATGTCGGCCGGCGCAAGGCGTGCAACGTTGGCCGGCAACATCGCCTCGAGGAAGTTAAAGGCACCGAAAAACAACACCAGCATCGCGAAAGCAGCGAGGTAGGACGCACTCAGGGCCAGTCCGATTTCAGCCGCCATCAACATGGCTATCGCCAGCAGGAAAACACCCTGCGCCTTGCGCAGTTTTTCGGCGACGATGATCATCGGCGGCAAAAACAGTATGGAAAGCGCGAACACCGGCAGATAAGTGCGCCAATGCAGCTCTTCGGCAACCTGCAGGCTCTGCTGTAATACCAGGGGAAACACCACGAAGGTTGCCGCCAGTACCAGGTGCAGCACGAAAACGCCAAAGTCGAGTTTGAGCAACTCGCGATCGCCGACTATGCGGCCGACATCCGGCAGCGACAGCTGCGCGTCACGATGAAAACTCTGCCGCGGCGGTTGTGGCGTGATGAATATAATGACCAGGATTCCGAGTATCGCAAGCCCTGCGGTCATCCAGAACAGGATGCGCAGACCGAACTCGGCAGCGATGATCGGCCCGATCACCATCGAAATCATGAAGCTGGCGCCGATGGACATGCCGATGATCGCCATGATACGGATACGCACTTCTTCACGCGTCAGGTCGGCTGCCAGCGCCATCACGGCTGCGGCAATGGCACCGAGCCCCTGCAACGCGCGCCCCGCGATCACCTGGGTTATCGACTGCGCCTCGGCCGCGACGAGACTGCCGACACAAAAAATCAACAGGCCGGCGATGATGACCTTTTTACGGCCGATACGATCCGACAGGTAGCCAAACGGCAATTGAAACAAACCCTGGGTCAGCCCATAGACGCCGATGGCAAGCCCGATTAACACCGGCGTGGCGCCAGTGTAATCATGCGCATGCAGGCTGAATACCGGCAGAATCATGAACAGACCGAGCATGCGCAATGCATAGACCAGCGCGAGCGAGAAGGCGGCTTTGTTTTCGGTTGGTAACATTACCCGGGGAAGTGGCGCGTTCGAAGGCGCGAGTTTAACGATTCCACCTGCCGATGGGAACCAATCAAAACTAATTCCTGACAAAGCGCGAAAAATTATTCCCGAGCCGTTATAATTTCCGGTTTCGCCTAACCGATCGCAGGCCAATGGAATTCATCACAATTCGCGGTGCGCGCACCCACAATCTCAAGAATATCGACATCAGCCTGCCGCGCGACAAGCTGATCGTGATTACCGGATTATCCGGCTCAGGCAAGTCTTCACTGGCCTTTGACACCATATTTGCCGAGGGACAAAGGCGTTACGTGGAGTCATTGTCAACCTATGCGCGGCAGTTCCTGTCGGTCATGGAGAAGCCGGACATCGATCACATCGAGGGCCTGTCTCCGGCGATTTCGATCGAACAGAAAACCACCTCGCACAATCCACGTTCGACGGTTGGCACGATCACCGAAATTTACGATTACCTGCGCCTGCTGTTTGCGCGCGTGGGCACGCCCCGCTGCCCCACCCACGACCTGCCGCTCGAGGCCAGCACCATCAGCCAGATGGTCGACCAGGTGCTGACGCTGCCCGAGGACGAGCGCCTGATGCTGCTGGCGCCGGTGGTCAGCAATCGCAAGGGCGAGCACCTGCAACTGTTCGACAGCCTGCAAAAGCAGGGTTTCATCCGCGCGCGGGTCGATGGCGAACTCTGCGAGCTGGACGATCCACCGACGCTGGAATTGCGCAAGAAACACAACATCGACGTGGTCGTCGATCGCTTCAAGGTGCGTCCCGACCTGAAACTGCGTCTCGCCGAGTCGATCGAGACTGCGTTGCACCTGTCCGACGGCATCGTCAAGATTGCCGCGATCAACCCCGAGTCGGATTTCGCGGAAATGCGCTTTTCCGCCAACTTCGCCTGCCCCGAGTGCGGTTACTCGATCAGTGAACTCGAACCGCGGCTGTTTTCGTTCAACAGCCCGATCGGCGCCTGCCCGGAATGCGATGGCCTCGGCACCATGCAATTTTTCGATCCCCGCCTGGTGGTCAAATCACCCGAACTGAGCCTCGCCGGCGGCGCCATCCGCGGCTGGGATCGACGCAACGGCTACTACTTCCAGATGCTGCAATCGCTTGCCGCGCATTTCGATTTCGACGTGGAAATTCCCTTTGGCCAGCTCGATCCCAAAATCCAGGATGTCATCCTGAACGGCTCGCCCGAAGAGGTTAAATTCAGCTATCGCAACGAGCGCGGCGATCAGCGCGTGCAGAAACATCCCTTCGAAGGCATCCTGCCCAATCTGAAGCGACGTTATCGCGACACCGAGTCCAGCGTGGTACGCGAAGAGCTGGCAAAGTTCATGTCCGACCAGTCCTGCCAGGTCTGCCAGGGCGATCGCCTGAACGAAGCCGCGCGCCATGTTTTTATCACCGGTCGCAACCTTGCCAGCATTGCCCGCCTGCCGATAGACGAGGCACTGAAGTATTTCAATACGCTCGAACTCAGCGGCCAGAAAGGTGAGATTGCCAACAAGATCACCAAGGAAATCCGCGAACGCCTGAGTTTCCTGGTCAACGTCGGGCTGGATTACCTGTCGCTCAGCCGCAGTGCCGAAAGCCTTTCCGGTGGCGAGGCGCAGCGCATTCGCCTGGCGAGCCAGATCGGCGCCGGGCTGGTAGGCGTCATGTACATCCTGGATGAACCCTCGATCGGTCTGCACCAGCGCGATAACGAGCGCCTGCTGCAGACACTGACCTTTCTGCGTGACCTCGGCAACACGGTGATCGTCGTCGAGCACGACGAAGACGCGATACATGCCGCCGATTTCGTCGTCGATATCGGACCGGGAGCCGGGGTACATGGCGGCGAAGTGGTGGCGACCGGCACGGCCGCCGAGATTGCCGGCAACCCGCATTCGATCACCGGCCAGTATCTGAGCGGCGTGCGCGAGATTAAGGTCCCGCTGCGACGAACCGCCCCCGACAGGAAACGCCAGATTCGCATCAACGGCGCGAGCAGCAACAATCTCAAATCGGTCATGCTGGAACTGCCGGTCGGCCTGTTTACCTGCATCACCGGCGTGTCCGGGTCCGGTAAATCGACACTGATCAACGAAACCCTCTACAAGCTGGCCGCGATCGAAATTTACGGCAGTAATTTGCACGCCGGCGACTATCACAGCTGCAGCGGCTTCGATCAGTTCGACAAGGTGATCGACATCAACCAGAGCCCGATCGGCCGTACCCCGCGTTCCAACCCCGCGACCTACACCGGGTTGTTCACGCCGATTCGCGAGCTCTTCGCCGGCACCCAGGAGGCGCGCTCGCGTGGCTACAAGCCCGGGCGCTTCAGCTTCAACGTCAAGGGTGGTCGCTGCGAGGCCTGCCAGGGCGACGGCGTGACCAAGGTGGAAATGCACTTCCTGCCGGATGTCTACGTGACCTGCGACATCTGCAAGGGCAAGCGCTACAACCGCGAAACCCTGGATATCACCTATAAAGGCAAATCGATTCAACAGGTGCTGGATATGACCGTCGAAGACGCCACCACTTTCTTCAGCGCCATTCCGGTGGTCAAGCGCAAGCTCGACACCTTGATGGACGTCGGCCTCAGCTACATTACCCTCGGCCAGAACGCGACCACGCTCTCCGGGGGCGAAGCGCAACGCATCAAGCTGTCGCGTGAGCTATCGAAACGCGACACCGGCAATACCCTGTATATTCTCGATGAACCCACCACCGGCCTGCATTTTCACGACATCGAGCAATTGCTCGGCGTGCTGAACCGGCTGCGCGATCACGGCAACACCATCGCGGTGATCGAGCACAACCTGCACGTGATCAAGACGGCCGACTGGATCATCGACCTGGGTCCCGAGGGCGGCGACAAGGGTGGTGAGATCATCGCCACCGGTACGCCCGAACAGGTAGCAATGGTAGAGCGCTCCTATACCGGCCAGTATCTGAAACCCATCCTGCCAGGCCTCGAGCCACAAAAGGAGTCTGCATGAGCAAACCCATCACCTGTTTCAAGGCTTACGACGCGCGCGGCAAGGTGCCCGACGAGTTGAACGCCGAGATCACCTATCGCATCGGCCGAGCTTATGCCGAGTTCATCAAGCCGACCCGGGTCGCGGTCGGGCGCGATGTGCGCCTGTCCAGCGAGTCGCTGTTTGCGGCGTTGTGCGCGGGGCTCAACGACAGCGGCGTCGACGTGCTCGATCTCGGCCTGTGCGGCACCGAGCAAGTCTATTTCGCCGCCTTTCACCTGCAACTCGACGGCGGCATCATGATTACCGCGAGCCACAACCCGGTCGACTATAACGGCCTCAAGTTCGTGCGCGAGTGTGCAAAACCGCTCAGCGCCGACAGCGGCCTCATCGATATTCATCGCATTGCCGAGGACGAATCCTTCAGTGACGCACCGCGCCAGGGCAGCATCACGCCAACCGACCTGTCAAAGGCCTACGTCGATCACCTGCTCGGTTATATCGGCAACCGCGACGCGCTCAAACCACTGCGGATAGTGGTCAATGCCGGCAACGGCATGGCCGGCCCGGTGATCGATCTGCTGGAAGCGCAGCTGCCGTTTGAATTCATCAAGATTCATCATCAGCCGGATGGCACCTTCCCCAACGGCATCCCCAACCCCCTGCTCCCCGAGGGACGCGGCGTCACCATCGATGCCATAAAACAGCACGGCGCCGATCTCGGCGTGGCCTGGGATGGCGACTTCGATCGCTGCTTCCTGTTCGATAACAATGGCCGCTTTATCGAAGGTTATTACCTGGTCGGCCTGCTCGGGGCGCAATTGCTGCAAAAGCATCCAGGTGAGCGCATCGTGCACGATCCGCGCCTGACCTGGAACACCATCGAATTGATCGAGGCCAGTGGCGGCGAAGTGGTGCAAAGCAAATCCGGGCATGCCTTCATCAAGGAAACCATGCGTGCGGTCAACGGCATCTACGGCGGCGAGATGAGCGCGCATCATTACTTTCGCGAATTCGGTTATTGCGACAGCGGCATGATTCCGTGGTTACTGATCAGTGAAATGATTTCAATCCAGCAGCGCAGCCTGGCGGACATGTTTGACGAGCGGATCGCACGTTTCCCGGTGAGCGGTGAAATCAATCGCGAGGTGCGCGATTGCGACGCGGCGATCAAGCGGGTCGAGGCACACTACGCCAACCAGCCGCACGTGGTCGATCGCTGCGACGGCGTCAGCATGGATTTCGGCGCCTGGCGTTTCAACCTGCGCGCCTCGAACACCGAGCCGTTGCTGCGCCTGAACGTGGAGACGCGTGGCGATTACGAAATGATGGAACAGCGGCGTGATGAAATTCTGCAATTGATGCAGGATTAATTATGTTTTCTTAAGGGGGCGTCACCCCGACGCGTTGGGCCGGCGAAAGCGGGGATCTGTTACCGGTATCGTGGTCCACTGCCATTGAGTACTTGTCGTACAGAGGCTATTTGCGAGTCAGCCAAATGCCTGTTATGGCAACTTTCCAACAGATCATTTGCGATGAGCGTAAATGGGTGCGGGTCAGACCCAGAAGAGCTTCCCCGCCATCACTATGAGCAAACACCAGGCCGCGTTTCCTTCGGTCTGGCATGCCAATAATGTAATTCTCTGGGTTGTCTTCTTAAGAGACCCACCCTAATAGGTTATGCGTGAAAATTTAAATTTTTTCTGCGCCACTTTTTCCTCAACCAGGAGTTTACCGTAAAGCTTTACATAAGCCTCGGCCATCTGTTTCCCGGTAAACAGCTTCGAATAACGAACCTCGGCGCATCTCCCCATTGCGGCGGCCTCGTTCGGATTGTTCCATAAATAATCCATGGCCTGGCGAAGCGCACTGGAGTCACTGGGAGGCACCACAATCCCGGTTTCATTATTTATATTGATGTAGCTGGTTCCGGTTCCTATTTCGCTGGATATCAGGGGTTTCCCGTACATGGCCCCCTCCAGCAGAGAGACACCGAAGGCTTCCGAACGCAGATACGATGGGAAAACTATTGAGTAACAGAGCTCCAGCAACGCGGCTTTATCTTCATAAGATATACGCCCAATGAAATGTATATTCGATATCCCGAGCTTCGCGGCATGTTCCCTCAACTCGGATTCGATAGGGCCGGCACCCACGATCACGATTGGGTAATCTGAATTCCGTGCAGCATCGATCAGGATATGCAGCCCCTTATAATAACGAAGCACACCTACAAACAGGAAAAACCGTGATCCAAATCGCTCCCGCCAATGATTAATCCTCTTTGCTTCGGCTGCAGGATAGTAACTTTTTTCAAGCCCTATCGGTATCACGCTGGTCTTGTGTCTGAATCGCGAAAGAACTTCACTGGTTTCAAAATAATTCGGCGAGGTAGCTACAATGTGATCAACGCTCGATAAGAAACGGCGTTTCAGGGGCCTATAGATTTTAAGCAGATGCTTTTGATGGATAATGTCAGAATGATAGGTTACCAGGGAAGGTTTGTTTATCCGCGTGGCAAAATGCAAAACATCTGAAAAAGGGTAAGGGAAATGGTAATGAATTATGTCTGCATCCCGGGCCATTTGCCGGAATCGTAAAAATGCCGAGAGTGAAAAAGGTGTTGAGGCAATTTCAAAATTGGAGCGACAGCGATGGACCGAATGGCCATCCACCTCTACCACTCTATCAACCAGGGCTGAACTGAGGGTCAACACCTTGGTGGTAATGCCGGCATCCACTGTCCCCCGGGCTATTTCATTAATAACCTTCTCGATTCCACCAATCGTATCTGGCAAATAAGTCTTGTAGAAGTGCAGAATCTTCACGATGGCATAAATTGACTGGTGACAGGAGGGGGACTCGCAGCTGCGTTTGCGAATTGGACCAGAAATCCAATAACGCGAGTACAGCGGGCATGAAAATAAATCAATGCCGTAACTATACGCATAATTCTACCCCCCCTTTAATGTTAGCAAGATAACTTATATACCATTTTTCACCTTATGCTTAAATACTAGCATCAAAATTCATGATCCGCGTCACCCAAACGTGTTAAAACTGATCTTCTCCCCGGGATCTGAGACAGGCATTGACGTACCCTTGATGATTCCGTGCAGCACCTTAATTCAGGTATGAATAATGCTTCCCGTAAGGTATCCGAAACTTTCCCAGGTGATCTATCAATTTATTCCTGGCCCTATGACTAACAAAAGGTACGACCTCTGAAATAGCGTTTGGGTTGCCTAATAAAAATCTGCAAGAGGCCTTCAGAAACTCAATAAGGTTGTTCTCGGAGTAAAAACCGTTCCCTTTAGAGTACTCATAATATAATTCCCAACAATTCGGGATATACCCGACTTCATCAAGCAACATCAAGCGAATCTCATCGACTTTCTCCCTCCCCCCTGTTGCCGATTTGGTATCAGCGTAAATCCTCGTAGCTGACAAAGGTTTATTGATATGAGCGAAGTTTGCACCTGCCTGGTAAAACTTTAGCCAAAGATTATAATCCAGGCAAAAATGAAGGTCGTTTCGCACTCCCCCCACCTTGTCGTATATGGACCTACGGAAAAAAACTGAAGGTTGAGATAAGAAACAGGTGCTGAAAAGCAACTCTTTGCTAAATTTTGACGTCGGGTATTTGCCTTGAATCACGCCCGCTTTATTTATAAAGAAAGCGTCACCGTAGATGACATCAACACTCGGATTGCCTTCAAATACCTCGACTGCTGTGTTTAATGCGCCAGGCAATAAGACATCATCAGAATTAACCCAGCCTAAAATACTACCATCCGAATATCTGAAACCCCGGTTAAGTGCGTCAGCCTGACCGGCATCTGATTGAATGCGCACATGCATATTCTCCACTTCATTGTGCCGGGCCAATACTTCAGATGTGATATCGGTGCTACAGTTATCCTGAATGATGTATTGAAGAGTAAAATCTCCCAACTCCTGACCAATAACACTTCGGAGCGTATCTTCGAGAAATTGCCCCTGGTTATAGGAAGGAGTGACTATCGATATTTTTGTTGTAGATGATTTCAAAATAGGTAGATGAATTGCCTTCAGTCCATTAGCCACTTTTCTGTATCACAAGATCTCGATCCTGCCTGCATCCAGACACTTATAGCGGAACTTCCATTATTATGAAAGGCTCTGTATGACAAGCCCGTTAAGCAGTTACATAAATCCAGCGCGCTGTGTTTCCAGAGCCGACTTCGCTATTTTCGCTAGCGACTGATCAACCATTGTTTAAAACGCCCCGGCATTATTTTCGCTAATGTCTTTCTGAGGCCATCGGGCATCCAGTCAGCCAGCGTATAGAGGTTTCTCCTGACGGTAGCTAAAACCCTTTCCCTCAGACTCATGTCACGCCAGCCCCGTGATGCCATTTTTATTATGGCGCTTCCTTCAGAAAAAGATATCTTATGTGGGACCCCCGTTTTATCAACCACTCCAATCTTGTCCAAAACAGAAAAAAAGCTTCCATATGAAGCTTCAAGTGAAAAAAAATTTCTGGCATAAAGAGGGGCTAATTGAGACATCCGTGAAAGTACTTCCCTGTTATCGTGCATCTCCACCAGGCCTGCTGCCAGGCATTCCGACGAAACTTCCTTCAACCGACACCCGGTAATGCCTTCTTTAATGGCATCTTTCACGCCTGCGACATCGAAGCCCAGACTCGGGGTGCCGCACATCGCAGCTTCGATAAATACCTGTCCAAAAGTCTCTTCAACACTAGGGCCTACAAACAAATCTGCAGCATTTAGAGCAATCACCAGGTCTTCGACATCGCTTACGTAACCCAGGTTTACCAACTGGACCCCAGAAAGATTCAAATCCGGGTCAAGTCGACCGATCACGATAAGCGCGATGTTGTCGAGTTCGATCATTCGCAGAGCATCGCTTAATAATTGCCCACCTTTTCGTCTATCACTCAGAGACGACGCGCTGTACAGAAAAGTGAAGCGATCTCTTTCAATGCCCATTCTCTGTTTACAATCTAGTTTATCCCTCGGCGTAAAGACATCAGCGGGTACGCCTAAACGAATTTTATGAACGGGTATCGTATTCGAAACGGTCTGTAAAGCCGCGCTGACAAAATCTTCAGCCCAGGTCGAATTCGCTAAAAATGTAAACCTGGACGCCCGTGATAAAAAGTCACGTTTTTCAATCCACGCAGAGTTAATCTCGTCCTTCTCAATAACGGGATATTCGTTTGCAGTAGGGCAGTCAGAATTACAACCCGTCAATAATCGCGGACAACCTGCGGTATAAGCACAGCGGCCAGTCAAAATCCAAAAATCATGGGTTAACCAAAAACATGGATATCTGCTCTCTAACTCAGCAATCAAATTCGGCAGCGTTTTTTCGACCCCATGCAAATTCCCCCACAT
>JAJDOF010000004.1 GCA_022340305.1 Gammaproteobacteria bacterium | reverse complement strand
ATGTCTGAAAAATATTCTTTGCCAAATCGATACCAATTAACGTAACTTTCATGTTGAACACCTCTCGTTGTTTATTGATGGGTAAATCAATAATGGCGCATCACGACGCCGTTTAACACGAGAGGTGTTCATCCCATCACTTTCGTCTCAACTCCACTCGGCGCGCTTAAATAGACGATGTCATCCGCTCATTAAGGTAGCGGGTGCAGGGATAGCGGGTGCGGCAGGGCGGGTGCGGGGACACACGCTTTATCATTTAAATTCATAGACGGAGATAGCAAGAGGCACAGGTACTATTAAAGCTGGGGACTGGACAGAAACCAGGGAATGGATACAGGTACGGGGACACAGATACAGGTGCGGGGACACACGCCTTACCATGTAAATTCATAGATCGGGATAGCAAGTGGCCAGGTGTGTGTCCCGTTCCTCCATTGCTGTGTCCCGTTCCTCCATTGCCTTAGCCAGCTTCGGATGGTACATCGATGTTTTCGATATCCCGTTATAGTGAAAAGGCGATAAATCAGGCCAGGCTCTATTCAAGGTGGGGCCTGGGCATAAGCCAGGAAAACAGGGTTAATCCGCGGTTTATTGGGTATCAACCCGCAATAATTCAGAGTTAGCCATTGCGCGGAGGTGTTGCGGTGAAATCGGTTCCATCAATCACATCCGCGACCAGCCCGAAGGTTACACGGGCGTTCGAGAGCGAGCGGTAGTATTGAATCAATTGATCCCAGGGATCTGAAATTTTCTGAAACCCCGACATAAAAACCACCAGCGTACTGACGTTTGTCTGCCCGTGAATCACCATATAACCGCCCACCATCAATACCACGAGAATCCCGAAGGAGTTCAGGAAGTTACCGATGATGGTCAGGAAATATTTCTGACGGTAGATGATCATCCGTATTTTGAAGATCAGATTGATCAGCAGGCTGGCGCGAGACCGCAGCCTTTTCGGATCATCCACGGTGGTGTGTCCAAAACCAACTGCAGCGTGTCCCAGTTTGCGCATGACCTGGGTTCGTCGGCGCGCAAGCCGGTTAACGTTGCGCTGGATCTTGGGGACCAGGAAAACCTGCGGCGCGTAAATCACGACGGCCAGACACGCGATCTGAGGCTCCACCCAGATGAGATAAGCCAGCACCCAGGCTATTGTGGTGGTTTGCAGCAGCGGTGTGGACAGGCTGCCGCTCGCAAACTCACCCAGATCCTCGGACTCGGAAGTCAGCATGGAGGCCATTGTTCCGGAATTCATGACTTCCGGGTCAGGTCGGCCATCCGCGCGCAATGTCGAATATTTACGATCCACTGCCCGCTGGCGCAGGTTTCGAGCAACCTCTTCCTGGATCCGTCCCTTGAGCAGGTTGACGGCATATTTCAGACCACCCTGGATCACCAGGACGACGAGATAAATCGATCCCAGCAGCACTAGCAACCAGACATCAGCACGTGACACGACGCTATCGACGATACGGCGCTGTAACTCCAGTGGGATTATGGACAGGAAAGCAACCAGACCAGCAAGCAGGCAAATCTTTATCTGATCATTGCGGCAGGTTCGCCACACATAGGCGAACATCGACTTGCCTAGCACGAGGGTATATCGCCAAAGCGGGACGGAGAGGGTGGGGAAGGAATGATGATCGCGGCGGTGACCTGCATTAGTTTTCCTGTCGAGCTTAGGTTTTCACCGCTGCTCGATGAATCCCTTTACAGTCTTTACCCCAGATGATGGATTTCCGGCACAGCGCGGTTGATAAGCACTTGCTTGCTTGCTTGCAGCTGGGCCTGCGTGGGTGAAATCAGTATGGCAGATTCCGCTGTGATTTGCTGATCGACAAATAAAAAAGCCGGCTGAGATAACTCATACCGGCTTTTTCTGGTGTTTGGCTCCCCATCGTGGATACATATCGCCCTTTTGCCTGGCGCCTTCACCAGAAATCCGGGCAGTTTTCAAAATTACCGCAAGTTTTTAATTATCCTGAAGCAGATACTCGAACGGAAAAACTGACATCGTGCTTTTTTTCGAATAGCAGCTGTAACTGACCGGAAAAGGAGCTTTATATTCCGCTGGAAGCGGGTGGGCCGGCGATCAACCAGCACCGGGCTCGACATCCGCTTTGCAACGCAAGGCTTGCCGACCGGGTGTCTACCAATGGCTTCAGGCAGCCCTCGACCATGGGAAACAACAGGGCGCAAGCCGCGAATAACTGGTTACATTTATTCTCATCTTCGTTTCACCCCGATACCATCTTCAATCGTTTTGTCCGGATGTGTAATCACGGCTTCGCCCTCCGCCAGCCCTTCCAGTATCTGTGCGGACAGTCCGTTACGTTGCCCGACTTTGACCCCGCGCCGTCTGGCCTTGTTGTTTTCCATGACAAACAGAGTCCATCGATCATCGATACGAAACAGGGCGCTGGCCGGGATTTGCAACACGTCCTCATTTTCCCAGAGTACGAAGCGTGACTCGACACGGTAGCCATCGCCGAGGGTTTGCCATCGTTCAGCGTCCGAGGTGATGTCGGAGATGACCAGTACGCGTTGTTCTTCCACGCCCAGGGCGGAAACCTTGGTGAAACCGACCGGCTCCACGCGCCGCACCCTGCCGGTCAGCGGTTTTTCGCCACCCCAGCGCTCGTACAGGACGGGCATGCCCGGTTTTATCTTCACCGCGTCCGCAGAGAGGACATCGGTTGCGATTTCCAGCGAGCGGGTATCGCCAATTTCCAGCAGGGGCTGGCCGCGGCTGACCACGCCTTCGCATTCCTGATGCAGCTTGAGAATCCTGCCGGTGACGGGCGCGGCCACCCGCACGATATCTTCTGGATCCGACGACGTGTTTCCCGTGTACCGCAGCGCCGTGCGCGCTGCCTCGAGTTCGTATTTGGCGACGTCCACGGCGAACAAGGCAGAGCGCAGCCCAGCCTCAGTGCCGCGCTTGACTGCCCTGGCCTGGTCGAGTCTTTCTGCAGAGATGTGACCCGCGTCCACGAGCGGCTCGAGTCGCGCCAGTTCCGTGACGGCCAGGTCGGCTTCGGCACTTGCGGCTTTGACGTTCTGTTCTGCGGCGCGCAATGAGGCTTGCGAGGCGGCGACCCGGGCGCTGGCCTCGGCCCGGCTGCGTGGATCGAGCGCCTGCGATTGTAACGGGTTGATATTGACCAGCGTCTCGTCTTTGGTGACGGGATCGCCCACTTCCTGGTCGACGCGGCAGGTGGTGCCGGCGACCGGCGCGGTGATGATGTAGCGATCTATCACGCGGGTTTTGCCTTCTTCCTGGATGGTAACCTGCATCGGTCCACGATGCGCCTCGACGATGTCGACCAGCCGCGGCTGAGTCCTGAAGCCATACGCCAGTGCCGCTACTATGATCAGCAGGACAGCCAACCAGGTGATACGCCTTTGCCATTGTACGTTCATCGTTATTCCCTTGTTTTCAACACTTCGATCAGATCAAGTTTGTCCAACCGGCGCCGCACCAGCAAGGCCGAAACGGCAGCGGCGACCAATACCACCAGTGCTGCAAAAGCATAGGTGGCCGGTTCCAGAACCAGGGGTACGCGGTACATTTCGTTGCCGATACTGGTGGCGATATAGCCACAAAGCGCACGGCCGAACCACAGGCCGGGCGGCATGGCGGCCAGGGTCAGCAATGCCAGTTCGCCGAGCAGGATATAGGATATTTCGCCACGCGTGTAACCCAGTACGCGCAGGCTGGCCAGCTCGCGGCTGCGCTCGGTCAGCGTCATGCGCGCGCTGTTGTAGACCACTCCCACCGCGATAACAACGGAAAAGAGGGTCGCCACGAAGGTCCAGAACAGCATGGTTTCATCCATGGTGCGGTGGAAGCTTTCGATCTCCTGGGTTCGGATCACGGAACCGACGATTCTCGGCCGCTCCTTCAGGTGCTGGTAAATCTCTTGAGCGTAGCGATCATCGATATAGAGATAGGCGCCCGAGATGAGGTCGCCTTCCTGCATCAGGCGGTTGAGTGCTTCCAGGTCCATGTAAGCGCCGACGCCGAGGTCTTGCCGGATCAATGCAGCCACGGGAACCCGTCGAATCGGCATGCTGCCTTCCAGGATTTCGACCGTGAGCAGTTCGCCGGTCTTGATACCGAGAATTTCCTCGGCCAGGTATTCGTTCAGCACGATGCCGTCGCGCGGCAGTTCGACAATATTGAGATCGCTATCAACCAGACGCTTGATCGTCGCCCCCGGTTCGAACGCCGAGATATAGACCCGGTACTCGCGGTGCTCGAAACGCAGTCGCGCCGGCACCGTACGAAGCGGTTCGCCATATTCGACGCCCTGCAGGCTTTGTAGTTCGGTGAGCGCGCTCCGCGTGGTCGGCTCGACGAATCCGACCGCCAGGTCATCGCGCTGCGACAGGCCGTAATGCAGGTCCATCATGTAGTTGATGGTGTCTCCCTGGAAGCGCCCGGTCATCAGCATGCCGACGGCCAGTGCAATACCCAGCACCGTAAGCAGCGACTTGACGGGCTTGTGCCCGAGGTTGCGCAGAATCATGCGGCTGGGTGCCGACAACAGGTGTTTCAATCCGATTTCTTCGATAAACGACGTGCGGTAGGCGGCCGGCGATTCCGGGCGCATGGCCTCGGCCGGTTTCAGGCGAACGGCGGCGCGCACCGCGGCCAGCGTGCCTAGCAGACCGGCGATAAAGGTGATCAGTCCGGACTGGATGACCCGCAGCGGTTGCATTTCGAAATGCAGGAACGGCAGGCGAAAATATTCCACGTAAATTTCGCTGAGCATCACGCCGAGCCAGGTGCCGGCTATGATGCCAAGCAGGACACCGGCCAGCACGATCAGCATGATCATCTGCAGGTAATGTAGCGCGACGGTAAGGTTCGAGTAGCCGAAGGCCTTGAGGGCCGCGATCTGCTCACGCTGGGTGCCAACCAGGCGGGTGACGACGACGTTTAGTAAAAACGCGGCCACCCCGAGAAAAATAATCGGAAAGAGGCCGGACAGGTTTTCCAGCTGTTCCAGCTCCTGCGCCAGGAACCGGTGCGAGGGCTGGTACTCGCGGGCGAAGGCGCCGATGCCGCCGTAGGGCTTGAGAATATCGTCGATGCTGTCGATCACCGCCTGTTCATTGGCGTCGCGCGTCAGCGTCAGCACAGCGTAATTGAATGCACCCTGCATGTCGAAGGCGTTAGACAGCGCCGTGCGTCCCATCCACAGGATGCCGTAGCGTTCGTAGTCGGGAAACATGCCGCCGGGGCGCAGCTGATGCACGAACTCCGGCGATCCGCCGGTGCCGACGATGCGCAGCCGTTTGCGCTTGCCGTTTATTATCACGTGCAGGCTGTCGCCTGGCCGGAAGTCGTGTGCCTCGGCAAAGGCTTCGCTGATGATGATTTCGTCGTTACGCCCCGCCTCGATAGTCCGGCCGGCACGCAGATACAGCCGGTTGAGCAGGGCTTCACCGTCGTCCGGAATCGAGGTCACGGTGCCGACCACCGGTTCGTGGAAGCCTTCGATGTCGATGCTCAGCGGCGCCATCACCCGGGTATCGACCTTGTCGACGCCGTCGATCCTGGCGAGGCGCCGGGCGACCGCTTCGGGCGCGCGTTTGATGGGCACGAAGATGTCGGCGAAACGGTTGTCGTTGTAGTACAGGTCACGGCTCAGCAGCAGCGAGTCCAGCGTGCTCATGAACATCAGGTAGCAGGCGACTCCACTCGCCATCACCGCGATGATAGCCATAGACTGACCCCGCAGATGCCAGAGATCCCGCCAGAGCTTGTGATTCAGGGCTCGCATGCCGTTACCAGCTCAGCTCGGCGGGTAATTTCTTGCGCGAGTTGATCTCGATACCCGATATTCTGCCATCGCTGAGACGGATGACCCGGTCGGCCATGTCTGCAATCGCGACGTTGTGGGTGATCACCACGGTGGTGGTGCCCAGTTCCCGGTTGACCCTCGCCAGCGCCTCGAGCACCACGATGCCGGTCTTGATATCCAGCGCACCGGTCGGTTCGTCGCACAGCAATACGTCGGGCCGCTTGGCGATGGCGCGCGCGATGGCAACGCGCTGCTGTTCGCCACCGGACATCTGTGCCGGAAAATGGTCCGCGCGATCGCCGAGGTTGACCATTTTAAGGGCTTCGTCGGGCGGCAGCGGATTTGTGGAGATCTCGGTAACCAGCGCGACGTTCTCGCGCGCGGTCAGGCTGGGGATGAGGTTGTAGAACTGGAAGACGAAACCGACGTGTTCGCGTCGATAGCGGGTGAGCACCGATTCCCTGAAGGTACTGAGATCGTGGTCTGCATAGTGCACCGTCCCGCTGGTGGGCACATCCAGGCCGCCGAGGATATTCAGCAGCGTGGATTTACCACTTCCCGACGCCCCCAGCAGGACGACGAACTCGCCCCCATACAGTTCCAGGTCGATACCACGCAGAGCGTGAACCTCCACTTCACCCATCTGGTAGACCTTGGTGATACCACGGGTGTTGAAGACGATTTCTTTATCGCCTGTTTGCGTTCGGGTAACTGTCATTTGTCCAGTGTTTGAATCTCTGGCTACCGCTATTTAAATGCAATTGGGTCGGGATGAGATGATGCAAGTCAGGAAAATGTGCCATACCGGCAGGGAAATGTCGGGGGGCAGCCTGATGGCAGGCGGTAGAGGCGTTTCCGGGTAAGGGTGACGTCTCCGGACTCTGCTCAGATTTACCCGACGCTGGAACGACAAAAGCCGGCTGAGATAACTCATACCGGCTTTTTCTGGTGTTTGGCTCCCCGGCCCGGGCTCGAACCAGGGACCCATTGATTAACAGTCAATTGCTCTACCAACTGAGCTACCGGGGATCAGAGGAAGCGCATTCTAAAGGAATAGCATTTATACGGCAACCAGATTTGTATCCGATGCTGTGACGGAAACAGGGATTTTGGCTGGGGTCGGTAAGTACCACCTCCGTGATGACAGACCGAGTGCCCCGGGTCCCGTTAGTCGCGCTGGTGGTCGAGCGGGTCGAATTCCTTGCCGCAGGTACGCGCACAAATGGCAAGTTTGCCGTCGGCGATCGACGCCCGGTCCCAGCTGGCGGGAATCGCCTGCTGAAACAAGGGGCCTTCAATTACGGCCTCGAGTCCATGTCGGCGCGCGTCTACGGCAGCGCTACCGCCGAAATCTTTAAGCAGATCGGCAAATTGTCGGCGCTCGGCGGTGCTGGATTCACTGAAAACCGCGCCAAGCCAACAACAGGGCAGGGCGTAGCCCTGCGCGGACAGGTAGATCTTGCGCTTGCGCCCGGCTACCTTGCAGTCGATCTCGACCTTGTCCAGGTAAGTCTGGTATTCCCCGTAGCGTTGCTTGACGAGCTCGAGATTGCCGAAGGCTGGATTTTGATAATCGGGATTTTTCGGTTGCTCAAGAAAGTATTCAAAGTTGCCTTTTTTATCCAGCACATCGAAACGTTCCGAGGTTTCCAGTTCACCGGCGTCGAGAAAGCGCCCGGTTTTGCGCACGAAAAACTCCCTGAAACCCATGTCTGCGGCGAGCTTGCGAGCCTCTTCGACCTGGTGCTCGTTGTGGCGGAAGACGAGGAAATCCCACTCCGCGTGCCCACCGGCCTCGATAAACGTCTCGGCGCTGCGCATTACCGTCTTCCAGTCGGTGCCGCGTCGATACAGGTGATTGGTATCTTGCAGCCCATCGATGCCGAAGCGCAGGTAGTGAGGGCCCTGTTTCATTATTGCAGCCAGTTCGCGCCACCAGTCGGGTTTGCGTGCCGAGCCGTTGGTGTGCAGATCCAGGTTGAGATTCGGACCGTGTTCGCGCAGGTAACGGAACACCGCGAGGCAATCGCGCGCGACGATGGGGTCGCCGTAATTGCCGCAGGCGTAAATGCGCTTTAAGCGAGCGACGAAATCGGGCAGCAGAATGGCCTTGATATCGGCCAGCGACAGCTCACTGAGCGGCATGTCGGGGTTGACCGCGCCGCCGTTGACATTGCGTGCGCACATCGGGCAGGCGGCGTTGCAGCGGTGGGTCAGCTCGAGGTGAACGATACGCAGTTCGTCGTAGTGATATAGCGGCGAAGCGCCGCTGGTAATTTTTCGAGCGGCAGGGATCATGGCCTGGCTGGTTCCGATTTTAAAGAGCTGTTAGCGATTGGACCACAATGCCTGGGCCGAGTTCATCGCAGGGTGGTGTTTGTTCAGGATTCGAACACCTGGCGAATGCGCGCCACCGCCTTTTCAAGGTTCTCCATGCTGGTGGCGAAGGAGATACGCATGTATCCCTCGGCGCCGAAAGCAGAACCGGGTACCAGCGCCACGCCGACTTCCTCGAGCAACAGGTTGGCGACGTCGACGTCGTTATTGAGGTCGTCGCGTGCGTCGATAAAGGCCTGGATGTTGGGAAAACTGTAAAAGGTTCCCTGGGACTCGATGCACTCGATGTAGCGAATCGAGTTGAGTTCGGCGACCAGGTAATCGTGGCGTCTCTTGAACTCGGTTACCATCGTGCGCACCGGCGCATGGTCGCCGTTCAACGCCGCGACCGAGGCCGCCTGCGACACCGAGCAAGGGTTGGAGGTGCTTTGCCCCTGGATCTTTTTCATCGCCTTGATCAGGCTCGCGTCGCCAGCGGCGTAGCCGATGCGCCAGCCGGTCATCGCATAGGCCTTGGATACGCCGTTGAATACCATGGTGCGGTCGTAGAGTTCGGGGCAGGCGTTGAGGATATTACAGAACTGGTAATCCCCCCAGACGATGAGCTCATACATGTCGTCAGTCATGATCAATACGTCGGGATGGCGCAGCAAGACCTCACCCAGGGCTTTCAACTCAGCCATCGAGTAGCCGACGCCGGTAGGGTTGGATGGGCTGTTCAGCACCAGCATGCGCGTCTTGTCGGTAATCGCGGCTTCCAACATCTCGGCGGTGATCTTGAATTCGCTGGCGATGCCGGTTTCGACGATCACCGGGGTCGCGTCGGCGAGGATTACGATGTCGGGATAGGATACCCAGTAGGGTGCCGGGATGATTACTTCGTCACCGGCGTCCAGCAGTGCCTGGCACAGGTTGAAAAAGCTTTGCTTACCGCCGCAGGATACCAGGATTTGATCGGCCTGGTAGGTCAGCCCGTTATCACGCTGGAACTTGTCGATGATCGCCTGTTTCAACGCGACCGTGCCGTCGACAGCGGTATAGTGTGTATCACCATTTTGAATCGCTGCGATCGCCGCATCACGGATATGCCGTGGGGTGTCGAAGTCGGGCTCACCCGCGCCCAGCCCGATAACGTCGCGCCCCTGGGCACGAAGCTGGCTAGCTAAATTCGAAACTGCTAAAGTGGGGGATGGTTTGATCGCGCGTACGCGCCTGGACAAATCGTTAAACACGGCTGGCTCTTAAGGTTATTGACAGGGAGACAGGCGAAGTATACGAAGCCGCGTCAAGCTGTAAAGCACAGTCTTTTTATCACCAACAAATTAAATTTAATGGCCAGGAAATTCCAGCTCGAAACCGATTTCAAACCCACTGGCGATCAGCCCGAGGCAATCGACGCACTGATACAGGGCATCGAGGATGGTTTAATGCATCAAACCCTGCTCGGGGTGACCGGTTCGGGCAAAACCTTCACCGCGGCAAACGTGATTCAAAGGCTTAATCGCCCGGCGATCATCATGGCGCACAACAAGACCCTGGCGGCGCAGCTCTACGGCGAGATGAAGGAGTTCTTTCCGCGTAATTCGGTCGAGTATTTCGTGTCTTACTATGACTATTACCAGCCCGAGGCTTACGTGCCGGCCTCTGATACCTTTATCGAAAAAGATGCATCAATCAACGAGCACATCGAACAGATGCGGCTGTCGGCAACCAAGTCGTTGATGGAACGCCGTGACACCATAATTGTCGCCTCGGTGTCGGCGATATATGGCCTTGGCGATCCCGATTCCTACCTGAAGATGTTACTGCACCTCGTGGTCGGCGACGAAATCGATCAGCGCAGCATTTTGCGCCGGCTCGCCGAACTGCAATACCGGCGCAACGACCTGGAACTCAAGCGCGGCACCTACCGTGTGCGCGGCGAAGTCATCGACGTGCATCCGGCGGATTCGGAGCGTGAGGCGGTACGCATCGAACTGTTCGATACCGAAGTCGAACGCCTGAGCTATTTCGATCCCTTGACCGGCGAAATCAGTCGCAGCGTCAAGCGCATGACCATTTACCCGAAAACCCACTACGCGACTCCGCGCGAGGTGATTCTGGGAGTGATTCCCGATATCAAGGAGGAATTGCAGCAACGTCTCGAGGAGCTCAATCGCAACAACAAGCTGGTCGAGGCGCAGCGACTCGAGCAGCGCGTCAATTACGACATCGAGATGATGCGCGAACTCGGCTACTGCAGTGGTATCGAGAATTACTCGCGATTTCTTTCCGGGCGCAAGACGGGCGAGCCACCACCCACCCTGTTTGACTATCTACCGGATGACTGCCTGTTGTTCATCGATGAAAGCCATGTATCCATTCCCCAGATCGGCGGTATGTACAAGGGCGACCGCTCGCGCAAGGAAACTCTCGTTGAGTACGGCTTTCGACTGGCCTCAGCGCTCGACAATCGACCGTTGCGGTTTGACGAATTTGAAAGTATGTCACCGCAGACTATTTTCGTATCGGCGACGCCGGGCGATTATGAGAAAAAGTTCAGCGGAGCCATTGTCGAGCAGGTAGTGCGCCCGACCGGGCTGGTCGATCCGCTGGTCGAGGTACGCCCGGCTACCTCGCAGGTCGACGACGTACTCTCGGAAATCAACAAGCGCGTCGAACTGCAGGAGCGCGTGCTTATCACCACCCTGACCAAGCGTATGGCCGAGGACCTGACCGATTATCTCGGCGAGCACGGCGTGCGCGTGCGTTACCTGCATTCCGATATCGATACGGTCGAGCGCATGGAGATCATCCGCGATTTACGCCTCGGTGAATTCGATGTGCTGGTCGGTATCAAC
>JAJDOF010000012.1 GCA_022340305.1 Gammaproteobacteria bacterium | reverse complement strand
CCTTCCAGCCTCAAGCAACCAACCCGAAAACGGCGCGGACCACGCCATGGTTTTCCTATTTGGTCTTGCTCCGAGTGGGGTTTACCATGCCACTTCTGTTACCAGAAGCGCGGTGCGCTCTTACCGCACCCTTTCACCCTTACCAGCCGAAGCTGGCGGTCTACTCTCTGTTGCACTGGCCGTGGGCTCGCGCCCCCCAGACGTTATCTGGCACTCTGTCCTGTGGAGCCCGGACTTTCCTCCAGTTTGAAATCTCTTGCAAGAATCAAACCAGCGATTATCCAGCTGACTGCGGGGGATTCTACCCGATACCTGGACCCGGGGTCGACCGTTATTCGGTTAACTTTGACGCGAGCTGGTGCTCGTTGCGGCTGTTGCCGGGGCAGTTGCAGAGGCTGCCGTCAGTTCCTGATGGAAAATCAACTGCCGCAGCAGGGTGAATTTCTCTTCATTCAGCAGGAACGGGCGAATCGCGTCCAGCAGTTCCTGGCGTTTGCTCGATCCGCACCAGCGATTCCAGGCAGCCTCGTCGACCCAGCGGGTAATGACGACATAGTGATTGGGACGATGAATGTCCGCCAGCGACTCGCCGGACAGATAGCCGCCGGCACTCGACATAACGCCAAGCAGGTTGGCTATTGCGGATTCGTAGAATTCCTCGAGCCCTTCCGCGACTTCTCGCTCGATGATTACCCTGATCATTTCCGATTACCTCTTTTCGATCGCTATAAGCGTTGCGAACAGTGTTAAAACAGTCCCGCAGCATATACAATCGCTGGCAGAACACAATACACTCGGAGGAATCCAGATGGCCTGGCAAAAACAAATTCTGCGCGTCAACCTGTCTACGGGTAGTTGCGATATCGAACCGCTGAACATGGAATGGGCAGAGGCTTACCTCGGCTCACGCGGGCTCGGCAGCAAATACCTTTACGAGGAAATGGACCCGGCTACGGATGCCCTGTCAGCAGAGAACAAGATAATCTTTGCCACCGGCCCGCTCACCGGAACCATGGCTTCCACCGGGGGACGCTACACCGTGGTGACCAAGGGTGCGCTCACCGGCGCCATCGCCTGTTCCAATTCCGGCGGCAAATTCGGCGCTGAACTGAAGATGGCGGGCTACGATTTGCTGATCATCGAAGGCGTTTCCGCAAAACCGGTATACCTGCACATCGAAGACGATATGGTCGAACTCTGCGACGCCAGCGAAATCTGGGGCAAGACCGTGTGGCAAACCGAAGACCTGCTGGCGGCAAAATATCGCGACCCGTTGATGCGCTTTGCCGGCATCGGCCAGGCCGGTGAATCGCTGTGTCGTTTTGCCTGCGTGGTGAACGACAAGCACCGTGCCGCGGGACGCTCCGGGGTCGGTGCGGTAATGGGCTCCAAGAACCTCAAGACCATCGCGGTACGCGGCACCAAAGGCGTGCATGCCAAGGATCCAAAAGCGTTTTACAAAATCGTCAATGATGTCAATGCGCGTATGACCGACCGCGACGAAATGTCGCGCGACGGCACGCTGGCGATGATCGACGTGACCAACGGCTTCGGCAGTCTGCCCACCAATAACAATCGCAGCGTGCGCTTCGAGGGCGCCAACAAGCTCAACCCCGAGGCGATGCACAGCCCCAACGAAAATGGGCATACCAATATAGTGACCAACGGCGCCTGCTTCGCTTGCACTATCGGCTGCGGTCGTATCTGCAAGATCGATCCCAAGCATTTCTCGGTCAAGGACCGTCCCGAATACCACGGAGCTTCAGGTGGCCTCGAATACGAGACAGCCTATGCACTCGGTTCTGCCTGTGGTGTCGACGATATCGACGCCGCCACCTTTGCCGGCTTCCTGTGCAATGAGTACGGCATGGATCCGATTTCGCTGGGCGGCACCATCGCCGCAGCGATGGAACTGTACGATATCGGTGCCATCGACGACAGCATTACCGGCGGCATCAAGCTGGAATTTGGTTCCGCCGAGGCGCTTTGCCAGATCGCCGAACTCACTGGCAAGGGCGAAGGCTTTGGTGCCGATATTGCCATGGGCTCGAAGCGCCTGTGCGAAAAATATGGTCACCCCGATCTGTCGATGACAGTAAAAGGTCAGGAATTCGCGGCCTATGACGGGCGCTCGATGCAGGGCATGGGACTCGCTTACGCTACCAGTAACCGCGGCGCCTGCCACCTGCGCGCCGATCCCTATGGGCACGATTTTGAAACTACCGAAATCGAGGGCAAGGCAAAGATCGTGGCTGAATCGCAACGTGACGTTGCTTTCCTCGATTCCAGCGGCCTGTGCCTGTTCCCGGGTGGCTGTGGCTGGGGTCTCGAAGACTACCGCACGCTGGTCGATGCCGCCTGTGAGAGTGACTGGAACGAAGCGCGTATGCTGGAAACCGGCGAACGCATCTGGGTACTGGAAAAACTGTTCAACCTGAAGGCGGGCCTGGGCAAGAAAGACGACACCCTGCCAAAGCGCATACTCGAAGAACCGGCCGATGTCGGCACCGGTAAAGGCCTCGTTTGCCGTCTCGACGAAATGCTGCCGGAATACTACCAGTTGAACGGCTGGGATGCTGAAGGGGTAC
Organism: Gammaproteobacteria bacterium; assembly: GCA_022340305.1. GTDB lineage: Bacteria > Pseudomonadota > Gammaproteobacteria. The sequence continues at coordinate 19,400 of JAJDOF010000012.1, read as the reverse complement.
CGACCGCGGCAACGCTCAAGCGACTTAACCTGAACTGAGTTTAACCTCACTCCATGGATATCTCTGTCACCCTGTTCGGCGGGCTGCGTCACTTCCTGCCCGCCGGCAGTTCCTTCAACAAATGTACCATCAAGCTCGATGACGGCGGTCATCTCGATGAACTGCTGGAGCTGCTGCCGATTCCGGCGCGGAAAAAATACATCGTCATCATTAACGACGAAAAAGTATCGCGCGAGGCCTATGCCGATATCACCGTTCACAGCGACGACGAAATTGTTCTGCTACCACCGATCAAAGGCGGCTAACCCCTCTCCCGGGCGGGCAAGATTCGATATTCATCCATTCGCTTCACATGGCCATCTGCGCCAGTAAGCAGCATTTTTCACACAGCAGACTGACACCTTTATCAGGTCATGGGGAGCAACCCCGCGAGCGGTAAACAGCCATACTGCCACCGTATTACTTTGCGTCAACCGAACCCTGGTTGCGTCGCTCGATGGCGACCTGTGAACGATGTTTACGTGGTGAGTTTCCGAAATACTTGCGGAAGCAGGCGGAGAAGTAAGACGGTGATGGAAAGCCGGTAGCGATAGAAATATCGATAACGCTGCGATTGGTATTCAACAATAACTGCCTGGCATGCGAAAGGCGTAAATTCAGATAATACTGGCTTGGTGTCACACTTCGATACTTGTGAAAAAGGCGCTCCATTTGACGTAGCGATAGATTGCATCGTTTCGCAATGCTCGGCAGTGAGACTGGCACTTCGATGTTTGACTCCATCTGGTTGATCACATCGACAAGTTTCGGCGCACTCATCGCCAGATCGAGCCGACTGGCCATTTGCTGGTAATCGATATCGGTACGAATTCGGTCATGATGGAAATATTGTGAGATTTCCTGCGCCAGAACTCGACCGTGCTCGTTCTCGATCAACTTCAGTATCATGTCCAGCGCCGCAGTACCACCGGAGCAGGTAAAACGTTTCTCACCTATTTCATACAAGGTAAAGGCGACATCCAGATGTGGATAGAATTCCCTGAATAGCTGGATATGCTCCCAGTGAATGGTGCTGCGGCAGTGATCGAGCAAGCCGGCCCTGGCGAGAATAAAGCTGCCGAAGCTTGCGGTCCCAAGATTCACGCCCTGCCTGGCGAATCGCTTCAGGAGTTTGAGCGTCGTCTTATCGTCAAAATTATCCGCATCGGACGGAGCGCAAATTACCAGGGTCTCAATGTTACCGGCGTCGATCAGCGGAATCGTGGGGATCGTAATTCCACTGTTGGATGTCACCGGTTCACTATTCGGGGCATAGAACTGCCACTCGTATAATTCACGGTTCGACAATCGGTTTGCCGTACGCAAGGCCTCCAGCACACAACTAAATGGAATCAGCGGATAGCCTTCGATGAGCAAGATACCAACTTTTTCAGTTCCCAAAGGAATAGTTAGATCTCCAGATGTAAAATAACCATTAGCAAAACTCTTTAGCCCGGTGATGCATCTACGCGGGTAAACGCATGCATCATTCCTGGCCAGGCGTCCAGCAAAGATGCTGACCTCAATCGATCAACCCGGAGATACCAGTATATCAACGGGCTACCCCGTCATCAGGCCAGCAGGATAAATACTACCGGCAATGTCAGCATGGAAAGCACTGTTGAAACCACAATAACGGCACTCGACCGAGATACAAAAGATTCATAGTGCTGAGCCAGAACAAAAACCGGGACTCCACTCGGTAACGCCGCCTGTAGCACGGCTATCACCGGTAAAATCCCTTCAAGTTCAAACACATAAAATGCCAACCACCAGGTAATTAGAGGGTGCAGTATCAATTTGACGGCAACTAACCAGGATATTTCCCTTACCTCGCCCTTGAGCGAACACTGGGAAATGAACAACCCGGCTGCAAATAGCGCGCAGGGGATAAAAGCGGAGCCCAGTAGCTTGCAAAAAGCGGTTACGGGTGTGGCAACGCTGATACCCGAGGCGGAAGTCAGGAGCCCGGCTACGGTGGCAATGAGCAAGGGGCTGCGCAACACTGCCAGCGCTGAAGCAGTTACGACTTTCCGGCCAGTACGGCCTTTATCTACCTCGGCGAGGATGATTGCCAGCGGTATGAAAACCGCTCCGGTAATGACCGCGCCGATGATACCGGGCGCCAGTCCCGCTTCCCCAAAAATGATCAGGATCAAGGGCAATCCGATATAGGCAGTGCTCGAAAACATTGCGGTTAACGCATGCAGACTGCCTTCGGTCAGGCTGCCTGCAAAGACATATCTGGCAGCGATGAGGCCGAGCACAAAAACTGCCAGCATGCCGCCACCCAGCACAGCCAGGTATGACCAGTTGAAAATGTCTTCAATCGGTATACCGGCCAACGAAATAAATATGAAGGCCGGCATTGCCACCAGATAGACGAAACGACTGATGACCTTGCTACCGTTTTCCGGCAGTAATCCGAACCTGCCCACCAGGAATCCTGACAGCATGATAGCGATCAGCGGCAACACCACTGTGATACTGTCGTTGTGCAATTTATCTCCAGCTACTGATCAAGGTCATGGGTCAATTCCTGGAAGATAAATATGTAGTTGCTCGCCATGTAAAGATAAAGAGCGTGAGGTAGCGCCATCAGTCTGCGTATTCATTTGCGCGCCCCGACCCCTGCAATCCCGCTGCCGTAGTTACAAGCGAAATGCACAAGAGAAGATAAACGAGCTTGCCGCAGCCGACCCCCGGCTTATCCCAACAACCTGCTATCGCTATGTTTCGGTTGCGAACATGCCCGCACCGACAAACAGGATGATGCTCGTAGCCATAAATACATAGGCAGCCTTGCTGAACCAGCTGGCATATTGTGTCGGTATGCTCTCTCGTGACTGGCACCAGGACGCGAGCAGAGAGCAGATGCCCCCTAAAATGGCGAGACCAATCACGGTTGAGCGATCTAACAACCAGTCAGGCATGGCAAGCCACTTTCACGGGCATCAAATTCTCATTTGTGATGGTCTCTCAGCCTGCCCGTTTTGAATAAGCGTCAAGAAAATCCGCCGCCGCCTTGCTGCCACCTGAAAAAGATTTCATTGCCTCCTCGTGCAACAGGGTCATGACCTCCTTCTTGATTTCATTCGCGCGAGCATTGTTTCCGATATCATCAATCCGGCGTGGCCGGGGTATATCGATCTCGATAACAGCACGGGTGCTGGTCGGTAGATTGGTCATGATTAGCAGCCGATCGGCAAGAAAGATGGCTTCGTCAATATCCGTGGTGACAAAAAAGTTGGTATTCCGGTCTTCTTCATAGAGTCCCGCGTAGTACTCCCACATCAACTCCTTGGACATGTTATCCAGACCACGAAAGGGTTCATCCAGAATCATGACTTCGGGTTTATTGATCATCGCCCGCGCCAGCTCGGCCCGACGTTGCATACCACCGGACAGTTGCTGCGGATACTTGTCCCTGAATGCTTCCAGGCCGACCTTGTTAAGCAAAAATTCAGCCAGTTCTGCCGCTTCACTATTGTCTTCACCGCGCGCACGGGGGCCATACATAATGTTGTCATAGGTCGTCATCCACGGGAACAGCGCCGATTCCTGAAACAGGACCAGGCGATCTTTCCCCGGACCGGTTATCGGCTTGCCATTCATCGTAATCTTGCCTTTGTCGGGGCTCTCAAAGCCAGCGATTAACTGGATCAAGGTGCTTTTACCGCAACCCGATGGCCCGATCATCACCGTCAACTTGTTACTTTCGATGGAAAACGAACAATTGCTGACAACCTGTTTGGCAAATGGACCCGCACCGTAGGACTTGGAAATATTGTTCGCCACGATTTCACTACTGGACTGCGCGAAGGAGGCGGTTCTTGGCTTAGCCGAATCTTGTGTATTTGTATTCATCTCAGTCACCGAGTTTTCAACCAGGGAGTCAGTAATCCACCGAGTTGTCGCAATAACTCGCTGCTTATGTAACCGGCGATACCGATACTGATCATACCGACGATGATCTGTTCATAGGACCCGCCAACATAGGAGCTCCAGATAAAAAACCCGAGCCCACCACCGGCGCCGCCACCCGAGCTGCCACCACCCGAAATCATTTCTGCGGCGACTACGACCTCCCAGGTAATCCCCATGCCAACCGCCGACCCGACCACGATCGACGGCAATGTCGCAGGTAGCACAATGCGACGAAAGATATCCCACTGCGAGGCCCCCATGGATTGCGCGGCCTGCAAAAATTGCTTATTGATGGATTTAGCACCACCCAGAACATTGATGACGATGGTATAAAATGCGCCAAGAAAGGTGACGAAAGCAATGGACAGTTCCTGGGTGGGCCAGAAAATAATCGACGCCGGTACCCAGGCCAGTGGCGGAATTGGACGCAGCACTTCAAAGGACGGGAAAGCCATACCATAAAAGGTTCTATTCACCGCCATAAGCAATCCCAGCGGAATACCGACAATCATCGCCGCCATAAATCCCCCGAAAACACGCAGGAAACTCATGTACCAGCTCTGCCAGTAACTGGGGTCAGCAATCAACCCCGTCCAGCTGACAAACACATCGGTTGGCGGTGGCACGAGCCCGATGAACGGGAAGCGATGGCCGAACCACTCTTCGGAGCGGGCACCAACCTCCCAGAAAACCATGAAAATGCCGATCGCGACTATCCCGCGCAGTGCCGCCCGGCTGAAAAGCTTGTCTGTAAACTTGCTAATGGTCATCTCTGCTTATCCTTCTTTTTCGCCGGCTTCAAAAGCCTTCTGGGCTTCTTCATGCACAACGTCTTTGGCTTCGTTCATAATCTCCCTGAATCGGGTAGAAGTCAGCACGCTGTAATCGCGCGGATGCGGGATATCCACTTCCACAATTTTCTTCGGCTTACAGGGCCGGGAAGACATGATTATCAAGCGGTGCCCAAGAAATATCGCTTCTTCCAGATCGTGCGTAATAAAGAAAATGGTGACCTTGTTGCGGTAATAAATTTCCAGCAGGGCCTCATGCATGACCGACTTGGTCAGCGAATCGAGTGCACGGTAGGGCTCATCGAACAGCAGAACCTTGGGATCATTCATTAGTGCCCGGACTATTTCGACTCGACGTCGTAAACCCGAAGACACCTCCCCGGGGTAATTATTTTCGGTACCACTGAGGCCTGCGTCCGCCATCATGCCGCGCGCCTTCTCATATATTTCCGCCTTGCTCATCTTGCCGGCCATCATCGGCCCGAAAGCGATATTGTCCAGGTTGGTTTTCCAGGGAAAAAGCGCGCCGTTCTGGAACACGACGATACGGTCGGAACCGGGTTCTGCCTGGGGTTTTTGCGGACCACACAACAGCTCGCCATCGAGGTGAATGCTGCCGGAGGTGATGCCGTGAAAGCCGGCTATTGCGTTCAGCAGGGTTGTCTTGCCACATCCTGAGGGACCGACGATCATGCAGATTTCGCCGGCTGGAATTTCAATCGAGCAGTGATCCACGGCCATCACGGCGGCGCCGTCCGGATCATAAATCTTGACGACATCTTTGATGCTGATGGCGCCATCGGTGACGTCATCCAGCGAACCCGCATTTTCATTGATTACTGCGCTCATCAGTTGTCTCCGAGGGCGAGCTCGCGAACTCGCCACTGCATCAGGTAATCACCCATCATGCGTACCATGGCACTGGTGGTGTAACCGACAACTCCAAGAGTGATCATGCCGATGATGATTTTCGGATATTCAATCATCATGTAGGCGGTGTTGATCACGTATCCCAGGCCGTACTGGCCGGAGACCATCTCACCCGCCACCAGAGAAAACCAGGCGACGCCGATGGAAATTTGCAGACCGGTAAATATATAAGGCATGGCACCGGGAATCACCACGTGGACAAATGTCTGCCAGCGACTCGCACCAAGACAATAAGCGGCTCGACTGTAGGACTCATCGATCGATTCGACACCCAGCATGGTGTTCAGGGTTGTGGCAAAGAACGAGGCCAGGAAGGTCAGGAAAACAACCGGGGTTTCCGATCCGCTGAAAATGATAATGGCCAGCGGCACCCAGGCCAGAACCGGGATCGGGCGCAACACTTCGAACAGCGGAAAGATAAACTCACGGAAGGTTTTCGACCAGCCAAGAAACAGTCCCAGTGGCACTCCAAGCCCGGTCGCCAGGAAAAATGCAAAGGCGATGCGCCGTAAGCTGATTCCAATGTGTTTGTAGTATTCCGGCGTATAGACCGACAGACCGTAATAAGGATCTTCACTGAACCACTCGGTGAACACCTCGGTCGGACCAGGCATATCGACAAAGCGCGGCAATTGCCACACTTCAACCGACAGCATCCAGAATCCAAGGAAGAATGCAAAACCGATGAGCATCAGATAAGGTCGTGGGCTTTTTATCCAGGTCGAAATCCGGTACACGGTTAACGCCATGGTCGTAACTTCAGAGCCCTGCAGACTGCTGGCGCCGAGCGCCTGCTTGAAGCTGGGCACCTGATCGGCAATCGATCTCGGTACGTAAAATTCTCTGTTGATCAGGGTAGCAAAGCGTGTCATGACGACATCGCCCACGGCCGGTTCGCTCTTGAACACCTGGATCAGGCCCTTACCGTTAATTCGTAGGACCTGGGTCGGTTCGATACTGACAGTCACCGCCAGGCGTGTGCTCTGGCCTTCCAGAACCGCCGCCCACCCGAAAACATCGCCTCCACGCATGGTTTTTTCATGCTTGCCGGCATCGGTTTGCGTCGAAAGAACGTGCTGTACGCTTCCGGAAACCACGATGAAAACATCATCGGCCACATCACCCAGGTCGTATATTTTTTGACCCGAATCATATGACTGCTGCGTACAGATTCCGGCAATCTCCTGAATCAGATTATCGGGAACCATCTGAAAAGGCATCGCGCTTTTCAATGCACGAAGTATTTCCGAATTATTTGCCGGGTCTGGCATACCTGCTTCCTCTAATTATGGTGGGGGGATGTTCCAGATGCATAAGCTCTATTTCACGCCGGGTACGCTCCCCATGTCTATTGCATTTGCTTGTTGTTGAACTGCGTGTAGTGCTAGATCACCGCCCCGACAGGACAATACCCTGCCCGGGGCGGTTTCTCTAACTGCCTGACAAAATACTGCCAGGAATTACATACCGTAGGCAGAATCAGGCTGAGCCCACATCTTGCCAACGGGCGCAGTTAAGCCACGCTCCTTCAGGATATCGTTGGTGAAGCTGTACTCAATCGCGTTACTGCGCAGTTTATCGACCTTGATCGTCTTGATGGAGTGCAGGAAGACAGTTGCCTTGTCGATCAGCGCCTGGGCTTTCGGAGTAATGGCGAAAGCCAGTTCATTACGCACCGGTGTGCCTCCCTGGAGTACCGGCGTTGTACCGACCATGGCTTTCCACAGTACCTTGGATTCAAAACCAGTGGTCTGCTCTTCAGCCATCTTCACGATCGCCATGGTGTTTTTCGGATCGGCCATGAACAACTGTGCGTCGAGCTCGGCATTCAACCAGGCTTTGACTACATCGGGACGCTGGTCAATCAGGTCACCACGCATGTCGATAAAGCCACCATCGTTCTCGTCAACCGAGGCTCCGGAAGCAACTTTACGCGCCAGGCCTTCTTCGACCAGGCGTGACGCCGTGGGTTCCCAAATCGCTGCGGCGTCGAGTTTACCGGCGCGGAAGCCACTGGTGATAACTTCGATGTTCTGGTTCAGGTAACTGGCCGGTTTGATGTTCTCTTTCTCGAACACGGCCAGTGCGAAACGGTCGGTACAGGCGCCTTTCGGCACAGCGACAATTTTCCCGTTCATCCACTGAATGGCTTCACCTGCATTGGCAAACTGCGGCGCATCGTTTCTAACCAGCATATTATTACACTGGTCGAAACCAAGGCCTGCGGTCGCCACGATACGAATATCGGCAACGCGGTCCTTGGTGGTCGCCACGATAGCCGGCATGTCGCCCATGTAGCCGATGTGCTGCTTACCGGCGAGCATGGCATTGACGATAATGCCGCCTTGCAGGCCAATCTGGAACTCGACGGTGGACCCCTTCGGCAGGTACTTTTCGTAGAGCTTCAGGCTCTTCATGACCACACCGGACCAGGCTTCCGTATAGTAGGGCTGGTAACCCACCACCAGGTTGATCGGATCGCCGACCTTGCCAAAGTCAATTTCAGCTGCGGATGCAGTTGATACAAAACCGGATGCACTGATACCGAGTGCTGCAATCACAGCAGTTAAGCCGATAGCGACCCGTCGTTGAATGTATTTTAAAGTAAATAACATGATTTGCTCCTCATAATTTCGGTTATTAAAATTATTGAACTTGTTGTCAAACACCTACTACTAGTTAATAAATGATTAAAGATTTTCACTCTATTATTTTTCCATTACTACCTCACATTGATTAGAAGAACTCCCCTTGCCGCCCAGTTATTTTTCACTGGATGAAGTAAAATGTCTGGTGATCAATGTAGCCAGCTGGCGCATTACAAGATAGCCAGAAGCCGGATCGGAGGCGAGTACTTTTACTGCTTCCTCGCCATTTAAACGCAACAGGGCGGACTTTTCCACGCATACCGCCTTGGCGATGCGTACCGGTTGCTGCTCAAGCAAAGCTGCCCATCCAAACACTTCACCCTTACGCAAAATAAAACCGGCGGCACTGGTTCGGTCATCCCGGCCAAGCTCGAATTCGACTCGACCCGACTCGAGTATGTACAGATCGTCGGTGGTGTCACCCAGGTCGTAGAGCACGCTGCCGCTCTCGTATTCCTCGCGACGGGTAAGTTGCACCAGCCTGTCCTGAGTGCTGGTAGAAATATCCGAGAATAACTCCGCCATTTTCAGCGCGTTAGCTTGCCGAACATAGATCTCGTCACCTTCGATCTCGACTTTATATCCTTCCAGTGGGGATTCGGCAAGACCGATAGGCTTCCCGGTAGTGATGTCCCACTGCCATAAATGCTTGCTGCAGGTCAGTACCGCGCCGTCGAAAAATCCCTCGGCCAGGCAGGTCCCCTGATGAGGACAGTTGCCGTTGTAGGCATAATATTTATCCCTGAAATTGGCGACCAGAACCCTCTCACCACTTCCAATAACGAAATCCATAATTCCATGAACAGGAATATCGCTCAATTTGCATACGTGCATGTTCTTGCTCATGACATTACCCTCAGCTGAATTTGTCATAGCGGATATTGTCGGTGGTCACTCTTGCTCTTAATAGCATTCCGATCGAGCCATTTACCAATGGCGGGGGACCGGCAAGATAGGCCCTCAGGTTTTGATAACGATCTTCCATGTGGCGGCCGGCCACCTCGTGCACAAATCCCTGATCAAATGTCAGTAACGGGTAGTCAGTCCGCGCGTCATCCGGTGCCGCCTCTTCGGACAGCGCAATCGTTATATTAAGCTTTTCACCGCATTCGCCGCGCAGAACCGAGAGCTCATCAAGAAAAAAAGCATCTTTCATGGTACGCACGCCAAAAAACACATCCCCGTTGTACTGCGAGAAATAACCATCCTGCGACGCTCTTGAGAGAATGGACATGATCCCCGCAATCCCGCTGCCACCGGCAATACAAAGAATATTCTTCGCCAGTCTCGAATAGAAGGTTGCGTTCCCCATAGGGCCGAAGAGATCAACTTCCACCCCATCACAATTATTGTTAAACAGCCACTCGGAAAGTTCTCCACCCGGTTTTTTCTTGATGACGAAATCCAGCGTTTTGGCATGACGCTCATAATTCACCATAGACCAACCACGAAAACCCACGATCTCTGGAAACTGAACCAACATAAACTGTCCCGCATCAAAATCGACCGTCTGCTGTAAAGCAATCTGCAGAAAAATCACATCCGGGGTCAACAGTTTTACACTGCTGATACGACCCTTTAAAGGCGCCGGCACACAGGCACCCGCTTCCATGGTATGCACAAAGCTTTCAACTTCGATCACGCTGTCGGTTTTTGCCGCACACTGGCACATCAGAAACTCGCCTTTCTTGAGCTTCAAAAACTTACGTCCCGGTGCCTCCGGCCATTGATCACAAATCTCTCCCGAGATTAACCGCGCCTTGCAGGTCCCGCAGGTTCCACTGCCACATTCATAAGGCAGATCGACTGCATTGCTCAATCCAAGATTGAGAATTTTATCGTTACTGGTGCCATCCAGAGCATACGCGCGGTTTCTGGCATTTACCTGAATGTTCAAGGTTTTAGTCGTCATTACGGTTTTCGGGACCACAGGGAGAAACAGGGGTTCGCAACAGCGAACCCTGACACCTGGTTAAAAGAGCCGACCTCATGCGCATGGTGCCCTAAATACCCACATTGACGTTCGCAGTGGATATCCGAACCTGATTTTCACAGCGCAAGCCGCTTTTAGTCGGCATTGAAAAAATCATCGTCGTCCTCCTCTTCTTCGTCATCATCATCGTCCTCATAGACCAGCGCCTGCTCGACGTGAGCATAGATATCTTCACCTTCCTGCTTGACGTCGTAGAACAGTAACTCCTTTTCCGCGATCCCGGTTCGCTCCCCTGTCGCCATATCCCACTGCCAGAGATGCTTGGTGCAGGTCAACATTCCATCGAACAACACGCCTGAATCGCACAGTGGCTCTTCCATATGCGGGCATCGAGGGGGAAACGCACGAAAACCACTACCATAATTGGCGATTATGATTTCAATGCCGTCGATTTCGAACTTTTCCAGAGCGTTTTCTGGCACTTCGGCGACTGCGCAGACTTTTTTCCAACTCAAATCTCTCACCCTCTTATTTTAAGATTGAACTCAGTGAGCCCGCCCGGGGAAGAACCCGGTTCTCGCCCAAATACAAGTTACCTGCAAAAGCGTTGTACAAACAATCCGCAGCCTATTAAAAAACCCAGTGGGTACCCTTGTCGAAACGGCGAGTGTAGACTCGTGCAACACGTTCTGTAAACTTCACCGATTCGCCATTTATCCTGAACTTATCATAATACTTGCCGGTCAGGTACAGTCGATTTTCACCTGCGTAAAGCGGCGCGCTGATACCATCGATCATCTCCTGGGTCATGATGAAAGACGTCACCGCCTCCGCTGTTTTACCATCTGCAGATACATCGACCGTGTAGATACTGGCATGGCGCCGTAACGGCGAATGATCCGAGTTGTGCTTCGGTAACAGGTCGAAGTAGGGATGCATTTCCTTGCGACTCAGTATCAGGTATGACAGATCCTTGCGCACTTCTGGGCTGTAGGTGACCACCGAGTACTTGAAATCTTCATCGCACTGATCAATCCAGTCGTTCCATCTCTGATCATCAAGATACACGGTCGCCGCATAAATCGTTTCCCTGACCAGCGATTTGGTATGCTGTTCCTCTGCGCTCATTACTAGCCTCTCAATAAATATTCTTACGCCCGAGTGGCGTATCGATAAATCAAAACTTCAATACAAGATCAGGTTTCAAACTGACCGCCTGGCTCGCGATATCGAGCCCTTCTCCTGCGCCCTTGATCACATCACAGAACGTTGTTCCGCCCTAGGCAACCTTACCTGCAAAGGTAGACAACCCCTTGGCCGGCGGCATTTCAGGTCCGACTACCTTGCCCGGCCGGTATTTCTGCTCCGGATCACTTGGCAGTCTGTCCATCTTCTTGCCCCAGGTTTCGTAGAAGTGACGCATACCGATTTCGTCGTGGATATAAGCGCCTTCGTGACGGCCATGCAGAATGCGGCGCGGCTCTGATTTAGGCGTCATGGTCACGCCCTGGCCGGCAACGCCAATGAGGTCTTCATGCAGGTTACGTCCCAGTGGACCCCAAATTGAATTGTGATGCTGGATACGATGCGCACGATCTTCGGCCGAATCACTTTTCAGTCCAAAACCACGAAATTCGATCATTACCTGGTTGGCGCTCAGCGGCGTCATCAAATCCATACGCACGACAGAGCCACGCAGGTTGAAATTAAGCCCCGGAAACATGTCGACCATGTACCAGTTGTCGGGTGGCAGATTAGGGAATGACAAGGTGCCGCGATCTTCCGCAACATCGTACTCCTCATAGTTCACGGTGAAAGTACCGACGTTGACGTGACCATTGTCAAAGGCCGAACATTCACGTTGGAAGTACTCGTCGTTGAAGCCGGTAATCCGATTGTGATAATGCATGTAGTCGTGATAGAACTCACTGTTGGTGTCGTGCCACAACTTGTAGTTACAATCGATGATCGCCTTGTGGTAATGAATGAGTTCAAGCGGTTCCGCATCGATAGAGTCCTTGATGCAGTCCATCGCGCCGGCAGTCCAGGTTTCGACGTTGAACTCGGTGTGATCATCGAGGCAAACCCACACGAAACCACCGTATTTGACTTCACAGCGCAGTGCCCGCAAGCCCTGGGAAGACTTGTCGAGACGGTCCTGGTAGCCCTCCTTCTGACGCGGAATGTCGACGCAGTTGCCTTTCATGTCAAATTGCCAGGCATGAAACAGGCAAGTCATGTGTTTCGGGTTCCCTGATGGCTGGGCCGGTGCGAAGCTGCCGGAGGGTCGACGCTCGATCGTCATACCGCGGTGAGGACAGACGTTGAGAAAGGCACGGATCTTGTTGTCAGGGCCACGTACGATGATAATCGGTTCACGTGCGATTATCGCGGTGCGAAAATCATAGGGTTCCGGAAGCTCCGATTCATGACAAAGCGCAATCCAGGATTTTTTCCAGAGCTTTTCGAGTTCTTCCTCGAAAATTTCCTCATCTGAATAAATACGGCTATCAACCCACTCCCCGAGTTCTAAATCGGGTTTGGCAGTCCACTGCTTATGATTTCTGGCTGGCATCTTCTATTACTCCTGATAAGTTATCGTCAGCAAACAACTCGTACTAACTTAAAAAATTTCTGTTTTCGGCTTGCGGAAAACCGGCCCGCCACCCGCCAAATCTCGGGTAATCAGGCCATTCCCAGTCCCTACTGCTTGGATTTCCAGTCTACTTCCTTGGCAAACTTCTGCAATTCTTCAGGACTCATGTAGACGGTATGCTCGGGGCCGGGGTAAACACGTTCTCTAACTTCGTCGCGGTAACGAATGAAGACGTCTTCCATGATCGGTATCAGATCGGTATATATTTTGGAATGCCGCGGCACATGTTCTTCATACAAATGTAACAGGTCAGAGGTAATGATGTGTACGCCGTGCGCCTTGTTTCCGGCACCGAGGCTAATTACGGGTACCGGCAAGGTTTCAGCCAGGTATTGGCAGACTTCTTCCGTGGTGACTTCGCACATGATGGAGAAACAGCCCGCGTCTACCATCGCCCAGGCGTCATCGACAAGTTCCTTGGCACGATCAGCGGTTTTGCCCTGGGCGATAAACCCGCCCAGTTGCGGCATGCGCATGGGTGTAATGCCGATATGACCCTGTACCGGGATACCCGCCTTGACGATCGCCTCGATATTCTTTGCGTGGTGCTGATTGCCCTCGCATTTCATCACTTCTGCATTTGCCTCGGCGACGAACCTGCCCGCATTTTCCACGGCCTGTTCCGGGGAGACATGAAAACTCCAGTAAGGCATATCAACCATCCTGAGGCCATATTTACTCCCGCGATCAATGGCCTTGGACATCATCATGACCTCATCGAAGCTCACGGTCACGGTCGACTGATGCCCGAACAGGATCATTCCACCTGTATCGGATACGCACAGAATATCGATTCCAAGCCGATCCGCGATCACCGCACTTCTGTAATCATAAATTGCCATCTGCACGATTTGCTCGTTTTCACGCATCTTGCGCTGCAACTCACGAATAGTAATTTTCTTACGTCTGGGCGTATTCTCTGACATGGCTCCCTCTTAGGATAGTTAGTTATTGTGCTTATAACGTTATTAGCTGACGCGCATACTAGGGCGGTTCGGGAAAAACTGTCAAAGAGCTTATTTTTATAAGGTGATAGTTTTCACCTTGGTCGTTTCCGCCAGGGCCTGCGAGGCCTGCTTTTATGCGGATCATAGGGTGGCAGTGAACATAATTTGACATCGAGGAATTGCTTCATCGGATCGATCACGGGTTCACAATCAAGGCCGCAAGAGACAAACCCCAGGCCAAGTGCGCTGTTAAACAATGGGCTGAAACAGGCTGAAGTGACTATTATTTCCCCCGGATCGGGTCGCCGATCAGCAGCCACAGTCGACCGCCACAAAATCAGGTCCGGATCGTTGTGAGTGTCGGCCCTGAAAGCAACCAGGCGAATTTCCGGGCTGGCAATACTGTGGTTAAACAGCGCCGACAGGCCGAGTTCGCTAATCGTAGGAGCAACCCGACATTCATTCGTAAACAGCAGGAAACCGGCTTCGATGCGCAGAATATCAATCGCGGCGAATCCCGCGGGGGCAAACAGCCGAGACAATAAAGCCCACAACCGATCCTTTTGTGATTGCTCAACCAGGAGTTCAAACCCCGCCTCGCCACTGTAACCGAGGCGCCCGACCAGGCAGGGTATTGCGGATATTTCGGCCCGTGCAAAAGCAAAATAGGGCAGCTTCCGCAATGGTTCTACATCCATGACCCTGGCTAACTGCGCCAGCGTATTTGGCCCCTGCACAGCGAGAATAGCCGTCGCCTCGCTGAGATCGTCCACAACGAAGCCTTTACCAGCAAGGGCGCGAAGATCGCTAATGTCTTCTTTGCAGCCGCTCATGACCTCGAACACATCCTCACCGAACCGCCACAAGGTCAGGTCAGATCGCACCCTGCCCTGCCCATCGTTGCGAACGCTGTAGCGAATCTGCCCAATCGACATGTCGCTAACCACTCGGGGTTGAAACTGTTCGATCCGACGGATCACATCCCGGCCGGAGACCCGCACCCGGTAAACGAAGGAGAAATCGAACAGTGCACAGTCCTGCCGGCACCGCAAAGCCTCGGCCTGAGGGTCGCCATAGTCCCGAACCAGATCAGCGATCAAAAACACGTGCGCACAAAACTACAGATTGAGTAGCTGCTGAATACCAATTCCTGCACCGAAAAAAACCAGCAGGAAGGCAATCATTTTACGGATCGGTTCGGTCGGCAATCGGTGTACCAGCAACGCGCCACCGAGCGAGCCCATCACCATCACCGCCCCGATTACCAGGGCCAGTTCGAAATTCAGGTTTCCCGACATCCAGTTGCCGGCACTGGCAAAAGCCGCTATCGGCAATTGAATGGCCTGGCTCAGGCCAATCGCGGTAAGTACCGGCAAGCCGAGAAAAATGACGATGGGAACGAGTATTAATGGACCGCCCGTTCCGGTTATCGCCGAACCAAAGCCCGTAATAAAACCGATCACCATAAATTGCAGCGGATTTAATTGCCGTGACAACGGCTCACCCGCGGACTTTCGATAGGCTTTAAACAGCGCGTCGGTTCCGCTGACGATCATCAGCAAAGCAATCAGAAACATGACACCAATCTCGGGGATACTGAGCAGCGAGATCGAACCAAGAAATGCCGCCGGAATTGCGCCGATACAGAGCCAGAATACCCCGGACCACTGTATCGAACCGTGACGTGCATAGACGATCACGCCAATCACCCCGGTTGCCACGTAACTGAGCGTGCAGGCGGGTACCGCTTCATGCACGTCGATGCCAGCGACCAGGTAGAGTGAAGGCACCAGCAGCACACCGCCAATACCAACCGCACCGATCAGCACGCCTACAATGAAACAGATTACAACAAGGGTTATCGACATTAACGGCTACCGGGCTGTTAAAAATAGTTGCCGCCAGCGACATACCGGCAGCAAAACGGGAACAAACTAATGTACCATAGCAAGCGTATTCATTTGTCGGGGTAATCATGTTTCTGCGCCAGTTCCAGTATTTAATCGCGCTTGAGCAAGAAGGGCACTTCAGCCGTGCTGCTGAACGTTGCTTCGTGTCACAACCGAGCCTTTCCAGCGCAATCAAGAAGCTGGAAAAGGAGCTCGGCGTGCCGATTATTCTACGAGACCAGAAATTCCAGGGATTTACCAACGAAGGACTGCGCGTCGTTGAATGGGCTAAACGCCTGGTGTCTGATCGCTCGGCAATGCTCGAAGAGCTGGCGATCATGAAGAAGAATCTGCACGGACGCTTGAGAATCGGGGCAATGCCTACCAGTTCCCCGATGCTGCCGATTGTGGCGCGTCAGTTCCAGCAGCTATATCCTGTCGTACAGATCGATATCCAGTTCATGGGAATCGATCAACTGACACTTGCGCTGAAAAATTTCGAACTGGATGTTGGTTTCACCGATCTGGAACAGCTCACCGATTCCCGCCTCGAAACCCTGTCCCTGTATGAAGAATCATTGCACCTGCTGCTGCCGGATAACGACTGGCTGGACGATCAACCCACGGTAAACTGGACCGAGGCAGCCGACCTGCCCCTTTGTCTGCTGTCACCAGCGATGCGCGAACGCCAGATGATAGACGCCGCCTTCGCCACCGTGGACTGTAAACCCACACCAAAACTCGAATCGAATTCGATTTTCCAGCTCGCCTTTCACGTCATGGCCGGTGATCTGGCAACCATTGTTCCGAAACGTTTTAACGAGTTACCGGGCACCCGCGCCAAGCAGTTGATCAATCCTACTGTTACCCAGAAACTGGGGCTGGTGTGGGTATCCGGCAACCCCATACTGCCGATGGCCAGGGCGCTCATCGAATTGATGACCCAGGCCCTCGAAGACAAGCTGTTCGAGTAATACAGGCGATTCACGCACTGCCATGCGGCTAATCATCATCAACCAGATATGACTATATAATGAGTAAATTCAAAGAAATTTTTTTACACAAGCAGGATCTATTGCGTAATCGGCCGGATAAATGCCGGGTCGAAACCAAAGCCGACAGTCACCTGCTAGAAGATTTTCACAGCCTTGCCAGGACACGCGATTTCGATGTGGTGCTGGATCAGCCCGAAAACATGGGCAGTTCCAATCTCGGCCCACGTCCCAGTGAATTGCTGCTGGCGGCGCTGGCGGCATGCCATGAAGTAACCTATCGGCTTTACGCGGATGCAATGGATATTGATCTTCAGGACATTGCCGTCAGTGTAACCGGGGTATCGGATGCTCGAGGCTTTTTCAACGTGGATGATGCAATCGACGCGGGATTTTCAGAAGTCTTTGGCGAAATCAATATTGTCAGCAATGCCAGCGACGAGGAAATCGAGCGCCTGCGACAAGCCGTTAATCGTCATTGCCCGGTACTGGATGACCTGAGAAAACCCCTGAAAGTCGAACTCGACCTGAAGCGCAGAGATTCGGTCTCGGATTCAGCCTCCCGCGTTCCTGATTAAGCGCACGTTTGTTCTTCTTGATCGAATTTCGAGGAAACCGGACACGAGGCCTCGTAACCGGCTGACTTTATATCAACGGATAAATTCAGGTCATGCCAATAAACTGAGTTTGCCGTCCCCCAAACCCGACCAGCACAGCTTCATGGCCCTTTCGACAGTGCCGGGTATTGTCGATCTTGTGACATTGATGGAACCTTCTCGAAACACTCGCGTCACCCGCAAGCTGCGGACCTGATCCGCATTAAATTAGAGGTCGTGCGTTTGTCAGGATCCAATACTGTACTCAAATAAGGTAAAGAACGGCTGTCCCATTGATATGAAAAAAAAATTTTCAGTCATGATCTGTTGAAAACAAACCACGAAATCGGAATCTCCCTGGCGCCATGATCTCGCAACTCGGCCATCTAACCCGACTTCGATGATTACGGTGAAATTACCGGGGACAATGCCTGTGCTTGCCTGGCATGGAGGAAACGCCACCTCGGTAAACCTGGCCTGAAATTTTTCAAGTTTACTTAATTGTCCTGCGCTGAATAAGCTCCTGTCCGCATAGGCTTTCGCTTTCGCCTCTGCGAATGACAGGTTACCGGACCCAAGAAATAACGCGCCAAGTAAAATCGCACCCAAAGCCAGCAATAATTTTACTTCAAACTGCAGCCTGATGCTCCGCATCAGCGGTCAACCAGGTGTTCAGCGGATCGCACAGCGGCCTGCAGCAGCTTGAAATGGACGAGGAGCATCGCTTCAAGGTAGCTGAGTCATCGCACAGGTCATGACCAAAGCCACAGACAAAACATCACCACAGCGATCAGAATTATGACCCTCAAAAAGCTGAATAAACGGTTCGAGTCCGACGATTTAGGACCAGGGTTATGATTCGCTTGATATTGATTCATCACATCGCAGGGTTTCCGGGTTGGCTGCCAATACTATCGCATCTTTGCTGTGCCTGAACAATATTGAACCGGCCAGTCAAATTCAGAGCGAAACACCCACTTGAAAAATCGCAGTTGGCGCCGTTTCGGCGAAATGCTCAAGCTGCCGCCGCTCAAGGATGGCTGAGCGAACGCGGCCAGGGGTTGGGTATCAATTGCCAGGCATTTTGCGGGTTTGTTCGTGCCAACATCCTGTTCTGTATTTATAATTCTTGGGGGCCCAGGGTTCCGGGAGGCCAACCGTTAAGCTTTCGCAACTGCTGGCCGGTAATGTATTGTATTGAGTGACATTGATAACTTATGAGGATGAGGCATGACAAATCCGCATCATGATGCTGAAAATATGGTCAATCTGGCCCGCTACCCGATCGTCGATCTCGAGTCGGCGGAAGGAGCCGCGTTTGCGCGCAGCTGTCGTGACCAGTATTTGCAAACCGGTTTATGCATGTTGGCGGAGTTTATCGTGCCGGAGGCCTTGCAATCCCTGGCCAGGGAAGCGACCAGCTGTGCCGATGATGCCTATTTTTGTAAGAGCTCACACAGTGCTTATTTAACCGCTGAAAATTCAGATCTGGCAGAAGACGATGTCGCGCGTCGACAGGAACAAACGTTTGTCGGTTCGGTTCCCTATGACCGTATTGCTCCCCAAAGCCAGCTCAATGCCTTATACCAATGGGACCCGCTTAAGGACTTTATCGGTTACGTGCTGGGCAAGGAAACCCTGTACCGCTTTGCCGACCCATTTGGCGCCTGCTCGATCAATGTCTTTGTCGATGGTGGTGAACATGGCTGGCATTTCGATGAATCCGAATTTACCGTCACGCTAATGCTGCAGCCCCCGGAAGTGGGCGGGGTATTTGAATATCTGCCGCTAATTCGTGGGCGCGATGACGAGGAAAAATTAGTTTCCGGCCTGCTGGATGGCAATCGGGACGGCGTGGTAGAGCTACCCTTTACTGCGGGAACCTTACTGATTTTTGGCGGCAATCAAACCATTCACCGGGTCACACGCGTACAGGGTGCGCGCCCCAGGCTGGTGCCGGTGTTGTGTTATAGCGAAACGCCCGGCCAGGTGAATAGCGAGACAGTGCGCAAGCTTTTCTGGGGACGCAGCGGTCCGGAGACGGATCATGCA